>JBFMGU010000140.1:0-28151 GCA_040752415.1 Myxococcota bacterium | reverse complement strand
CAGGGCGGGGGCGGCAGCTTTGGCGTGTTCGCGGTGGCGGGCAACGTGGTGGTGAGCGGCAATGACATCACCACGGGCGCGGGTGGCGCGGGTGGCGCGGGCGGCAATGGCACCGCGGGCCAGGCTCCGGGCAGCGGCGGCAATGGCGGCAACGCCGTCTACGATTCCGGGGCGGGTGGCGAGGGCGGCAACGGCGGGCCGGGTGGCGTGGGCGGGCCCGGCGGTGGCGGTGGTGGCGGTCCCAGCGCATGCCTGGCGCGCGGCATCGGGGTGGTGAGCACGTTCACCCAGAACAGCTGCACCACCGGTGTCCCGGGATTCGGCGGTGGCGGCGGCAGCAGCCCCAATGGCGCGGTGGGCGGCCCCGGCGGCAACGGGGTGGCGGCGGCCAATCTGCAGATCAACTGAGGGACGCTCGGACCATCCCGGGAAGGAAGTCAGGAGTCAGAAGTCAGAAGGTGCTCGCCGTCGTCGTCACGCGGGCGCCTCCTGGCTTCGGGCGGTCAAGGAATCGGTCAGTGCGCCGCGCGACGGGTGCGGCGGCCGCCCAGCTTCCGACGGAGCGAGTCCATCTCCCGCTGATGGACGGAAAGGCGCATCAGGCCCACCGAGCCCAGCGCCACGTCGACGCCGTGGGTCACGCGCTCCGGCAGGGCCTCCACCGTCCGCGCCGCGCGACTCTGACGGAGCTGGCGCACCAGCCGACGCGCCCCATCCACCGTGCGACGCCGCGCGCGTCGCCCCTCCCGCAGCAGGTTGTCCCGCAGCTCCTCCGCGTTGTGCGTGACCCTGCGGAGCGTGCGCTCCACCTCCTGGCGCCCCGCGTGCGCCAGCTCCACCGCCTTCTGCTCACCTTCATCCAACAGCTCCGCCGCGCGGGCCGCCGCCTCCTCCAGGACGGGCTGCGGGAGCGGCTGGAGCGCCTCCGCGGGGGCCGGACGACGACGGGAGACATTGCTGCGACGGCTGCGAACCTGCGTGTTGCGTGAAGCCATGACGGTCCTCGTTGCGCCTCCATGGCGCAGTGCGTCATCAGGGTTATGACGCGCCGCGTTAACTGTCAAGGGGGCAGGGCGAAAACCCGGTCACGGGTCGAACAGCACGCCGGGGTTGAGGATGCCCGCGGGGTCCAGGGCCGCCTTGGCCGCGCGCAGGGCCAGCGCAAAGGGCTCGGGGCGCTCGCGGTCGTACCAGGGGCGGTGCGTGCGACCCACGGCGTGGTGGTGCGTGATGGTGGCGCCGTGGGCGGAGAGCGTGTCGGCGGCGGCGCGTTTCAGCTCGCTCCATTGCTCCAGCTCGGCACCCACGCGGGCGGGCGCCACGAACGTGTAATAGGGCGCGGGTCCGTCGGGATAGACGTGGCTGAAGCGACAGGAGAGCAGGCCACCGCCGCACACCCGCTCCATGGCTTCCCGCATGGCCTCCCGCACCGCGCCGTGCACCGTCTCGAAGCGGTCCCAGGTGCAGGCCGTCTCGAACGTGTCGGCGATGACGCCCAGGCTCACCATGGCGTTCTGCAGGTAGGGCGCCTCCAGGAATGCCGCGCGCCAGCTCTCCGCGGCGCCGCTCCCCACCTTCTCTCCGTCGTCACGCAGGCGGGGGCCGTCCGGACAGGCGCCGCCGTGCTCCGCGGTGATGGCCAGCGCGCGGCCCATCCACGCCTCCAGCGGATGGTCCGCCGACTCGAAACCGAGCAGCAACACGCACGAGCCGTCGTCGCGCACCGCGTTGAGGCGCGCCTCGTTGGCGTCCAGCAGGCGGCAGTTGGAGGGGTGCAGGCCGGACTGCGACACCGCGCGCGTGGCATCCACCGCGGATTTCTCGTCGGAGAACAGCACACTCGCGCTCGCCCGCCAGCGCGGCCGGAGCTGCACGCGCATCCACGCCTCGGTGATGATTCCCAGCGTCCCCTCCGAGCCCAGCACCATCCGGTCCGGGGCCGGCCCCGCGCCGGAAGCGGGCAGCCGACGGGAAGCCCACAGCCCGCGCGGCGTGATCATGCGGACGGATTCCACGAGCTCGTCGATGTGCGTGTACAGCGTGGCGAAGTGGCCGCCCGCGCGCGTGGCAATCCAGCCGCCCAGCGTGGAGAACTCGAAGGACTGCGGGTAGTGGCGCAGCGTCATGCCGTGACCCGCCAGCTGCGACTCCAGCACCGGACCCAGCGTGCCCGCCTGGATGCGCGCCGCGCGTGAGACCGGATCCACCTCGAGCACCCGGTCGAGCGCCGTGAGGTCCACGCTCACCGCGCCGTTGTGGCGGCCGTCCTGGGGGCGCTCCACGCCGCGCACCACGCTGGTGCCGCCGCCAAAGGGGATCACCGCCAGCCGCTCACGTGCGCACCACTCCAGCACGCGGGTGATGTCCTCCTCGCTGCGCGGGCGGGCCACCACGTCGGGCGCGCGCGAGTAGTCGCCGCGGAACCCGCGCACCAGGTCCAGGTAGGACTTTCCGTACGTGTGCCCGGCCCGCTCCCCCGGCGCGTTGCTGCACAGCTCACGCAGCTCCGCGGGGGGCGTCACCCGCGGGGAAGGCAGGGTGATGGATTCCAGGGTGGGCGGAGGCCGCGGCGTCAGCTCACCCACGCCCAACAGCGCGCGGGCGTGCCCACCCATGGCGCGCCGTGTTTCCTCGTCGGGGAACTTGTCCGCCCAACCCCAGCCCCAGAAGCTTCTCTCACGCGTGGTCATGCGCTCATGCTGGGTCATCTGGCTTGCCAGGGTCCATCCGTCATGCCCAACCACCCACGGAAACCCCCGTGAGCGTGCGGCACACACAGGGTGCGAGGCCCGCGTGTGCTCGATTTGTCGACGAAGAACTGCGTAATGATGCCGCTGAGCCGCACGGGAAGCGCTTGCGGAGGCGTCTGCGGTTGGAGGATGAAGCTGTACAGCTTCGGAATTGCTGGCCGCCGGAGAGGTGATCCGGCTCCAGATGACCACGGAACCCACAACCTGAGGGGTCGCATGCCCACCATCGTCGCCACCGCGAGTAGCTCCGGCACCGCCGCGCAGGCGGTTGCCAGCACCACCACGGAAATCAAGAAGCAGCTCCAGGGCCAGGCGCCCTGCCTGGTCATGGCGTTTGCGTCGACATCCCAGCCGCTGGGCGAGGTGCTGCACGGGCTGAAGCAGGCCTTCCCCGGCGCCACCGTGCTGGGCTCGTCGACGGCGGGGGAGTTCACGCAGGCGGCGGACGCCAAGGGCTCCACGGCGGTCTTTGCGCTGGCGGGTGAGTTCCAGGTGTTCGCGGGGATGGGCACGTCGCTGCAGGCCGACGTCGAGGGGGCGGTGGGCTCCGCGCTGAAGGGCCTGCCAGCCTCCGTGCCCGGGTTCCCGCACCGCACCGGCATCCTGCTGCTGGACCCGCTCTCCGGCACCGGCGAGGAGGCCACGTTGCTGGTGGGGGCGGCGCTGGGGGAGGACGTGCCGTTGGCGGGAGGCGCGGCTGGCGACGACCTGCACATGAAGGCCTGCCAGGTGGGCCTGGACGGGCGCGCGGCGACGGACGCCGTGGTGGCCGCGGTGCTGTTCAGCAAGACGCGCCTGGGCCTGGGCGTCTGTCACGGGCACCGGGCGCTGTCCGCGCCCATGAAGGTGACGCGCGCGGAAGGCAACGTGGTGCACGAGGTGGAGGGGCGGCCGGCGTGGGAGGTGTGGAAGGACGCCACCCGCGACGCGGCGCGCAAGGCCAACCAGGACCCCGCCAGCCTCAAGCCCGACCAGGAAGGTGCGTTCCTGCTGCGCTACGAGGCCGCGCTGGAGACCGGCTCCGAGCTGAAGGTGCGTGCGCCGCTGTCACGCACTCCCGCGGGCGCCATCAGCTTTGCCTGCGCCATCCCGGAAGGGGCCACCATCCGCATCACCGAGAGCGAGCCGGCGCGCCAGGTGGAGAGCGCGCGGGAGGCGGCGCGGCGGGCGCATGACCAGCTCAAGGGGGCGCCGATTGCCGGCGCGCTGGTGTTTGACTGCATCTGCCGCAACCTGATCCTGGGCTCCCAGTTCCACGACGCGGTGAAGTCCATCAGCACGGAGCTGGGGAACGTGCCGCTGGCGGGTTACGAGACCTACGGCGAGATTGCGCTGTCCGCCGGAGACCTGTCCGGGTTCCACAACACCACCACGGTGGTGCTGGCGTTCCCGCGGTGAGCCCAGCCCTGGAGCCGTTGCCCGTGTCCACGCCGTCCAACCTGTCCCGGGATGATGTCGCTGGTGCGTTGTCCCAGAGCCTGGGAAAGGCCAAGGCCGACGAGTTGGTCTCCCGCGTGGCCACCGAGCTGGGCTTGCCCGCTGGAGCGCTCACCGTGCCCCAGGCGCTCTCCATCCTGGAGCACATTGCGCAGCAGCCGGGCATCGTCGGCGTGACCGCGCGCTTCGCCAAGTCGCGCATGGTGCTCCGGTGGGGTGGGGGTACCAACCCGCAGTGACCGGGCCGTGACGTCGGACGACGGGCGGCGGCAGGGCTGCTATGGATGCGCTTCATGCGCCTCCTTCTGGCATGCGGGTCGGTGTGCCCTCGTCGACAGCCCGGGGTGGCCCGGCGCCTCCCCCACGTGAAACCCGTGGGTGCCGCGTGGGTCCTCCTGGCCGCATGTCTGGCAGCAGTGCCGGCGCAGGCGCAGACCCCCACGAGCCCGACGAGAACCGTGGCCGTGCTGCCCCTCAAGGTGGAAGCGCCCGGCCTGCAGGACGCCGCGCCGCTGCTGGCCGCCGCGCTCTCCGAGGAGCTGGCGGGGTTGGGCCACTACAAGGTCATCTCCGCCGACGAGATTGCCACGCTGCTGCAGGAGGAGGCGCAGCTGCAGAGCGTGGGAAGCACCGAGGGCGCGCTGCAGGAGGCCGTGGGCGCCATGGGCGCGGAGCTGATGGCGGTGGGGGTGTTGCAGCGCGTGGCGGGACATCACGTGTGGAGCACCACGCTGGTGCAGTCCTCCAACGGGAACGCGGTGATGCGCGCCCAGGTGGAGGGACCGGGCGTGCAGGCGCTGTTGGCGCAGACCCGGGAGATGGCGTTGCTCCTGGCGGGGCGCGGCGAGGAAGCGGAGCTGAAGGGCCTGCGGGGCGCGCGCCGGCTGGGCTTCACGAATGAGGAGGACCTGCAGGCATTCAAGCGTTACCGCGACGAGAATCCCGGCCTCACCACCGGCGAAGCGCTCACCCGGTTCATCACGCTCCACAACACCGAGAGCACCCGGCTGGCGGTGGCCCAGGCGCTCGTCTTCACCGTGCCGGTGGTGTTCCTGGCCCTGGCCGCGGGGATGTTCGGCGCGATCCTCGGCTCCATCCCGTACAGCTGGGGCACGCCGGGCGCGGTGGTGCTCAGCTCGCTGGGGCTGGGCGTGCTCTTGGCCGCGCCGGTGGTCGTTGCGTTCCAGCTGGTGGGGCTCGCGTTGGTCGTCGTGGATCTGCTGGACCTGGGGCGCGTGACCGTCACCGCGGACGGTTGCTGCCGGGATGACTCGGAGATCCGTGAGGCGCGGGCGCGCAACGGCATGCGCAAGGCGGCGGAGCTGTGGACCGCGTTGACCGGGCCCGCTTCCTGCCTGGGGCTGGTGGGGGCGTACACGGTGGGGGTCACGTTGTCGTCGGTGGTGGGCTTCTTCATTCCGCCGCAGCCGCGCAGTGACCTGGCCGCCCTCACCGGCCTGATGTTCTACGCCTCCATCCCCTGCCTGTGCGGCATGTGCCTGGTCAGTCCGCTGACGTCGGTGACCGCGGGACTGGTGACGCTGTTGTGGCCGGAGCGTGACGCCGTGGATGAGCCCCGCCCCGACGTCGAGGAGGTGGCGCGATGAACGGCATCCTCCTGTCCGCGCTCGTGGTGTTGGCGCAGGCCCCGACGGAGAGCACCACGCCCGTCACCGCGGAACGCCGTGCGGCGTTGTTGCCGGTGGGATTGCCGCCCCAACCCAGCACCGAGCTGCTGCGGGCCTCCCGCGCCGTCGAGCGCGCGCTGGCCGAGGGATTGGCGCGACACTCGGACCTCAAGGTGCTCCGTCGGGCGGAGGTGGAGGCGTTGGCGCAGCAGGCGGCGCAGGCGCAGCTCACCGGTTGTGACGACGAGAGCTGCCTGGCGCGCCTGGCGGACGCCCTGGATGTTGACGTGGTGCTGCGCAGCCAGCTGGGACTGCAGGACGGCGTGTGGGACCTGCGCGTGGTGATGCTGGAGCGGAAGACCGCGCAGGCCTCGCGACGCACCGGCACGCAGGGACGGAGCCTGGATGCGTTGCTGGCCGGCGTCGACGGCGTGGCGCGCGAGCTGGCACAAGGCACGCAGTTCTCCCTGCAGGACCCCCGGCTCGCCGAGCGGCTGGGCGCGGAACGTGACGTGGTCACCGGGTTCCAGGCCAGCGCGAAGGTGGACCAGCCGCTCTCCCGTTCCTGGACGGACCACGTGATTGCCATGAACCGCGAGAGCGAAGGCCTGGCGGTGCTGGAGGGAGCGCTGCTGCTGGCGGGTGGTGTGGCGCTGGCGTTGGGCGCCGTCCTCAACGCGCCGCTCAGCACGGTGGCCAACACCGCCGTCTACGACGGCGCCCCGGTGGGTTACACACGCACCGCGCCCACCGAGGGGACCTACACGTTCCCCGTGGTGCTCACGGCGTTGTGGCTCGGCGGGAGTCTCCTCGTGGTGGCGGGCGGGCTGATGTTCTTTGCCGCCGCGGGCGTGGTGGCGCTGGTGGACGGGCTGGACCTGGGGCGCAGGAGCGTCTCGCGAGAGGGATGTTGCCGCGAGGAGGAGCGCATCCGGGAGGCGGCGCGGCCGGGCGTGGGACGCACCGTGGCCCCCGTGCTGGCGCTGGGTGGCGCGGCGGCCATGTTGTTGACGGCGGTGGTGGCCATTCCCGCGGCGGTGGTGTTCTCGTCGTTGGCCAGCGGGATTGTCCCCGGGATCGTGGCGGGGCCGCTGGGCACGGGCGTGGCGGTGCCGCTGCTGACCTACCGGATCATCGCCGCCGCGCTGTTGCTCTCGCTCTCCCTGGTGGCGACGGTGGGAACCACGGGATTGGCGCTGGTGCCGCTGCTGGGCGCGGTGGGCCTGGTGGCCACGCGACACCGGGAGCTGGTGGATGATGCGCCCGTGACGACGACGCCACCGGGGAAGTGATTCCCGTGGTCGTCATGGACATGCAACGGCGACAGGAACGTCCCACCTTGGCGGAAGCACCCCGCGCCCTCTCCCCTCTCGACGTCGGCCGAAACGTTCGCCAGCATCCGACGTCGCGGCGTCGGTCGGTGTCTGCGTCTTGTCCCAGGCACAGCCGTCAGCCGCCGAACGCGTCGATGCGGCCGAGGAAGTCGGTCAGTGAGCGCTGGCCCGACGCATCCTTGCGGTCGAGGATGACCCGCATGGTTGCGCTCTGCGCCGTCAGCGCGACCTCAAGCCGCGTGCCGTCCTTCTTGTGCAGGATGCCGCGGTAGTGCCCCTCCGACTCCTCCCGCAGCCGCACCGTCATGCCTTCCAGCCTCAGTGAGAAGACGCCGGGTGTGCTGGTGGTCTTGATGGTGGCGTCGTAGCGGAAGTCATGGCGCGTGTCCGTGCGCTCGATTCGGCCGTTGGGGGTGAGCAACTTCACCTCCGCGGTGCCGGGGACGGCGTAGCGGCCGGGCGCAGGTTGCGTGGACGCGGTGGTGATGCCAGGAGCGGCCGCGGTGAGCGTGCGGGAGGTTGCGGGAGCGAGGTCCCACGGGTGCGCATAGATGGAGAGGGTGAGTGCGCGCTCCGGGACGCGCGTGGCGGGGTTGATGCGGACGCCGGCGTCGACGAGCACGCGCTGGCCCGGGGCGAGCGTGCCCTCGAAGGTGCCGTCGCTACGCATGCGCAGGTTCTCGACTTCGCGGCCGTCCTCGAGTGAGAGCTTGGCGGTGCCGGTGGACGCATCCGAGGAGAAAGTGACCGCGGCGTACCCGACGGGGAAACGCGTCTCCGGCACGCTGACCGCGCGGCCCGCGCGACGTGCCTCGGTGAGAGCAGCGTCGCGGATGTCCCGGTGCCCGTCGAGGTGTGCGCGCAGGGCGTTGTGCGCGGCGGTGGTCATGACCGGCTCACCCAGCATGGCCCGCAACGCCGCGGTGCGCGTGACGCTGCCGTGGGCGAAGTCGCAAAGGCGTACCATGTCGTCGGTGTTGAGGATGCCGTCGGAGCGGCCGGTGCGGAGGATGCGGAACTCGGCAAGCACCGCGCCCTCAATCTGCGCCTCGCGGGTCCGCGCCTCGTACTCACGGCGACGCACATCCTCACGGGTGTTGAGGAGCGTGGCCGTTCCGCCGGTGACGTTGGGGTGCGCGAACGGCGCGCCCGCGGGTGTCCGTGCGTTGGGCGGGGCGTTGTAGCGGCTGCCACCCGTGGTGCTCACGGTGCCGTCGGAGTGGTGGTTGAAGGCTGCACCACCGGTGTTGGTGCGGAAGGTGATGGGCACGAACGACTCCCTGGGATGGATGAGGGTCCGGGTATATCCCCGGTAGACGGAATCAGCAATGAGATTGACCTGCCCGCCGCGCTTCTGCGCCCCACGAAGTTGGCCGAACCTGATCGCGTGACCGATGCGCGCAGACTGGCTTCCGTCGGATGCGCGCGGAGCGACCACCGGGGATTTCACGCGGTGCCCTCATCGTCACGGCGCGCTGCGGTGCTTGTCCGCGCGTGCCTTCGCGTCCACCACCAGCTCCGCGTGCACTCCGGTCATCGCATCGGCATTCTTAGTCATGTTTCTGCCGGGCCGGGTTGACCTTCCGCGTCGAATGCCGGACGGGTCTTCCTCCGCTTCATGGTCGTCTCCCGGTCGGACAGGCCGCCAATGCAAAGAAGAGGGTGGTCAGCAAGGCAGGTCCACATCAGAAGCCGCAGGCGCCGGCCCCATTGCACGTCGCCGTGCCCGGACACTCGTTGTCGGGGTCGGTGGCGTTGCTGATGTTGCCGCACACGCCATCCGCGCCGCTGCCCTTCTTCGCGGTGTTGCACGCCTGGCACACGCCGGTGCATGCCGTGTTGCAGCACACCCCGTCGACACAGTTGCCGCTGATGCACTGCGCCGAGAGCGAGCAAGCGGTGCCGTTCCCGAAGTAGCCGCAGGCGCCGGCCCCGTTGCACGTCACCGTGCTTGGGCACTCGTTGTCGGGGTCGGTGGCGTTGCTGATGTTGCCGCACACGCCATCCGCGCCGCTGCCCTTCTTGGCGGCACTGCACGCCTGGCACGTGCCGGTGCACGCCGCATTGCAGCACACACCGTCGACGCAGTTGCCGCTCAGACACTCACTGCCGAGGCCACAAGCCTGCCCGTTGAGGGTCCGGCAGTGGCCCGCGCCGTCGCACGCCTGGCTGGCGAGGTTGCACGTGTTGTCCTGCTGGTTGGCGGGGACGTTGGCGCAGGTTCCGACGCTGCCGGCGACATTGCAAGCGAGGCACGTGCCGGTGCACGCGGTGTTGCAGCAGACTCCGTCGACACAGTTGCCGCTGAGACAATCACCTCCCACTGAGCAGGCCTGGCCATTCTCCGAGACGCACGCGCCGTTGCCATCACAGGCCAGCGCGCCCACACACGTCCCGTCCCCACCACCGGAGGGCACGTTGCTGCAGGTGCCTTCCGCGCCGGCGAGGTTGCACGCCTGGCAGGTGCCGCTGCACGCGTTGGTGCAACAGTAGCCGTCCACGCAGTTTCCCGTGATGCAATCGCCGTCCAGCGTGCAGGCCCGGCCCACCACTCCCAGGCAGTTCCCCGTGCCGTCGCAGACCAGCGTCCCGCTGCACGCCCCGTCGGTGCGGCCGGACGCCACGAGGCTGCAGACGCCCTCGCTGCCCGCGACGTTGCAGGCCTCGCAGGTGCCGTTGCAGGCGTTGTTGCAGCAATACCCGTCGGCGCACGCGCCGCTCAAGCAATCACCGTCGACGGAGCAGGCCTGTCCGTCGGTGCGGAGACAAGCACCGGCGCCATCACACTGGAGCGTCCCGCCACCGTTGCAGGTGTTGGCCGGATTGTTGCACCCGTCGCCGTTGGGGAGGTCGGCCGCGCACACACCCGCGGCGCAGTTACTCGTCGGTGGCGCAATCCGAATCCAGCACACACGGTGCGCACAGGCCCGAGGAGCAGAAGCCGCTGTCGCAGTCCGCGGCGCCGTTGCAGGTCTGTCCGTTGGCGCACAGAAGGGTGGTCCCGCACACGGCACCGCAGTCCAGGGCGCTTTCACCGCCGTTGAGCACACCGTCCAGACAGGTTGCCGTCAGGCACAGCGAGGGCGGTCCGTTGCCGCACACGCCGCTGGTGCAGTCTGCGGCCTGCGCGCAGGTATCGCCGTCATTGCACGTGGGGCAGGTCCCGCCACCGCAGTCGATGGCCGACTCGAGGCCGTTCTGCACGTTGTCACCGCAGTCCGGGGCGCTGCAGGTCAGCAACGCGCCATTGCACACCTGGCTCACGCAATCCGCGGCCACGAGGCATGCGCTCCCGTCGACGCACGGCGGGCAGGAACCGCCGCAATCCTCGTCCGTCTCGTCGCCGTCCTGCTGGAAGTTGGCGCAATCCACCACCACGCACAGGTGGCTCACACACACGCGCGGTGGAGAGCCGGCGCAATCTGCGTTGCTGTTGCACGCCACGCAGGTGCCCGCGCTCGGGCTCGTGGTGTCGGCGCACACCACGCCGCCATTGTCGCTGCACGCGCCGGACAGCGGCGTGTGGACGGGGTTGCCGCTCGCGCAGGAATCGGCGGTGCACAGGGTGGTGTCGACGGGCACGTCGGTGTCGTCGGGAACGGTGGTGGTGCCGCCGGAGCCGTCGCAGACGACCAGGAGGCAGTCGCCAGTGGCCTGGGCACGGATGGGGGTGCTCGCGTCCACCGGCTGCGTGCCGCACTGATTGTTGATGCACGTGGGAGCGAAGCAGTCGTTGCCGGTGGCGGGGCAGTCCGCGGCGTCACGGCAGGCCACGCAGGCGCCGCTGCCGTCGCACACGGTGCCTCCGTTGTCGGAGCATGTCGTGTGCGCTGCCGCAGGGTTGGTGGCGCATTGGCCCGCGCTGCACACCGCGACCACACACGCCGTCCCCGTCGCGGGACAGTCCGTGGTCGGGTCGGTGCAGGAAGTGGTCGAGGTGCTGGTACCACCGGTGGCGCTGCTGGTGGAGGAACCGGATGACGACGTCGAGCTGGTGGACCCGCTGGTGGAGCCAGACCCGCTGGTGGTGGATGCCGGGCCGCCGGATGACGAGGAACTGGAGCTGGAGAGCGTCCCGTTGCTGCTCCCGGTTGACGATGAGGACGAGCTCCCACCCGCGGGGTCCAGCGGCTGCGAGGCCGGTGTCGGCAGGTTGCAGCCCCCCAACCACAGCAGCCCTGCGGAAAGAAGGGAGGCGAGGCGGGAGCCGGGGATGGAGCGCATGGGTCAACCTCCAGGGACAATGGGCGCACCCTCCTTCCCACTCGTCGGGAATGGCAACAAGAAACCCCAGTGGCATGCCGATCCCCGTTGAGATCCGCCAGCGCCACCTGCGACATGCTCACGGAGGGATGCGGTGGTCCGGAATTCGGGTCCACTTCAGAGGTGGGCATTCGACGGGACGTGCCGCATTGGTCCGTCCTCGTCGTGAACGGGTTGCGACACCCGTGGGCGTTGTGGAGCCAGATCATGATGCGCGGAGAAACCCTTGCCGCCGGTGCGCCTCATGAGGCACCACAGCGCCATGCGTTTCCTGTCCGGCCTCCTGCTCCTCGCCGCATGCGCGCCCGCTGCCAACTCTCCGTCGTCATCGCCTGATGCCTCGAGCAACGCGCCGCCCATTGGGGCGCTGGAGCGGTTCGCCACGCTGCCGGTGTCGACGGAGGGCATTGCCTTTGGCCGGGATGCGGAAGGGCGCGACGTGCTCTTCCTGACCGGGGGCAACCGCGTGTTCAAGGTCCTCCCCGACGGAACCGTGAGCGAGCACGCCGCCGTTCCCGCCGCGCTGGGCCTGGCCGTCCTGCCCGACGGAGACCTGGTGGTGTGCGGTGAAACCGGTGGCACCGAGGAGATGCCGGGAGCGCTGTGGCGCGTGACGTCGGCCGGAGTGGCGTCGGTGTTGTTGGGGCCGGGGAGCACGGTGTTCCAGCGGACCAACTTCGTGGCGGTGGCGCCGGACGGCAGCCTCTTGTTCAGCGACTCCGCCGCGGACAAGGTGTACCGCGTCAACGTCGACGGAAGCGGCCTGGCCCTGGTCACCGAGGCCATCAGCTATCCCAACGGCGTGGCGTTCTCCGTGGATGGCAGCGTGGCCTTCGTGGCGTCGTGGGATGAGCGGAAGGTGTACTCCCTGGCGGTGCAGGGGGACGGAACGTACGGCGCGCCCGAGGTCTGGCTCGACGACGTGGAGACGGTGGACGGCATCGCGGTCACGGAGAGCGGCGACCTGGTGCTGGTCTCCACCGGGCTGGGGGTGGTGCGCGTGGGTCGGCAGGACCGGGTGGTGACGACGTTGGCGGACGCGGCGAGCTTCACCGTGGCGGCGAATGGGGCCTTTGGTTCCGCGCCGTTCGGCACCCGCTGGCTCTACGTCACGGACCTGTTCCGACCCGAGCTGGTTCGCGTCTACGTCGGGGAAGCCGGCGCGCCGCTGCCCGTTGCGCAGCGCTGAGCAGTGGGTGACGGCGGCCAGCCATGCCCGGATGACCCTGAGGTGCGAGGCGGGTTCGGGCGGACCGTCTCGCGGTGTGCGGAAAAACTTGTCCAGCGACGGCGTGGGCCGCGTTCAAGACAAGGCGTCCCGGGTTGGGGCGCGGAGTGGTCGGGTCATCACGGCATCACCGCCGTCTTGGGACAAACGTGAGCGACGCTGGATTGCGAGATGCGCTGTTGTTGGTGGAGCGGTTCCTGACGGAGCCGACCAGTGAGTCCCTCTTCCGCAAGTCTGCGCGCGTGCTGGCACAGGCCCTGGACGAGGAGGAGCGTTTCACCGCGCCGAGCCCCAGCATGTGGCGCAAGCTCCGCAACGTGCTGGGTGGCGAGTTGGACAGCGCGCTGGTGACGGCGTGGGGTGAAGGAAAACGCTACCCCCGGGATCCGGCGGCAATGATGGCCAGGATGGCGGAGGTGTTGCGCAAACATGGCGTGGTGACGCATGCCAACCAGGCGCGGGAGCGGGCGACGCAGCAGGAGCCGATCTCCTTTGGCCAGGTGGCCACCACCGTGGGCGTCAGGCCGGTGTCCTCGACGACGCCCTCCTTGGCGGAGCGCATGCACGGCGTTCCGCTCCTCCCGCTCCTGGAGCGCCTGGGACAATGGGGTCACGGTCTGAGCACGCCCGGCGCATTCGCCATGCTGTGCGCCGAGCTGTGCGCGGTCCTCCCCGAGGACGGAGTTGACCGCTGCATGGTGCCGCTGGGAGGACGCGCAGCGCATGTCGCCCTGTGGGGTCAAGGCGCATCGCCTCCGGACCTCGCCACGCAGCGTCGCGTGCTGCAGCAGTTCATGGCGTTCTGCCTGCTGCTTCTCCTCAACGAGCCCACCACGGACCAGGGACAGTTCCTGGTGCGGATGCGCTGGACGGGCGCGCTGGTGCAGAACCCGGGGATGGTGGAGGCCGTGGTCCGGCTCAATGGCTTCACCCAGGGCCGCTGGGGGCAGGTCACGCCGGAAATGTTGGCGGCCTGGGCTCATGCTCCGGTTCCTCCCGCTCTCCCCGTGGAGCTGCTGGTCCCCCTTCAGCACGCGTTCATCGAGGTGCTCAAGGCACGGTTCCACGGCGGCACCTGGCCCCCGTGACCCGCACGGCGAGCCCGCGCAACGTGCACCCGCGGCGCGTGGAGGAACCGGCTGGCCACCGCCTGGCGAAAGGGAGAAACCGCCCGCCCTCCGCCCCAGCATGAAGGTGGCGCACACGTGCATCCCTGGCGACAGCAGTTCGGGGTGGTGCCGAGGTCCACACTTCGTCGTGCCAGGGACGCCACAGCCGCTGCACGCTGATCCTGTCCCCTTGGCCAGGGCACTACTCCACAAAAAATGACCTTCCCCGTTTGTCCGCGCGTAAGTCCCTTTCAGGTATGCGGAGGAGGGAGATGGAACGAGGACCCACACCGGGCTTGGCAGGGCGCCGAGCGGCATCCAGCGTCGGGGCGGTGTGCCCGAGCGCCAAGGACCAGACGCGGCTGGGGCGACAGGGAGCCAAGAAGCCTTGGGCGCTGGTTTGTTTCCTGTGTTGTTACGGGTGCGCCGTGCCCACGGAGCGAGTCGAGGATCTGATGTCCCGCTCCCGCGCCGGCGCGGAGTCCCTGCGCCAGGATGCGAGTCGGATCTCCGCGCAAAGAACGAAGCTGGAAGCCGATGCGCAGAACCTGCCCCAGGACGGAATCCTGGTGTCGGCTCTGGGGCAGGTTGTCGCAGCGTGCGCGGACGTCCCCGCCGCGGTGAAGAGCTACGAGGAGAGCGTGGCCGTCGAGCCGGGAAGGATGAGAAGCAGGGAATTCAATCTCCTCTCCGAAAGGCTCGCCAAGGAGCGGAAATACGCATTCAACGTGGTCAGCGCGTGCGGCGCCGCGTTGGCTGCTGGGCAGGAGACGGTGGAGGTCTCCCAGCGCAGACGTGATGCGGT
Source organism: Myxococcota bacterium (assembly GCA_040752415.1). GTDB lineage: Bacteria > Myxococcota > JACRCW01 > JACRCW01 > JACRCW01 > JBFMGU01. The sequence continues at coordinate 13,597 of JBFMGU010000140.1, read as the reverse complement.
GAGGGAATCCGAACAATTTGCGCAGGAGCAAACCGCCCGCGGCGGGGAAACGCGGGAAGGGGTTGACCTGTAGGCGGCCCCTTCGGGCAGGCGGAAGTGATGGAGGTGTGGATGGTTGGTCATCCTTCGGTTCCGCTTCGTCGCAGGCGGAAGCCCAGGCCGGCCCGCGGTTTCACCCTGGTCGAGCTCGTCATCGTTGTGGCGCTCGTCGGCATTCTCACCGCCATTGGCGGGCCTTCCATGAGTCGAGCCATGGGCAAGCAGCGGGGTCTCATGGAGCGCTCGCGCGTCGAGAACGCGCTGGTTGCGGCGAGGACCCTGGCGGGGAAGTCGGAGTACTGCGTGAAAGTAGACATCGATACGGCCGCCAAGAAGCTGACCACCACGGTTCATGCCACGTGCGGCGGGCCGGCGCTGTCGAGCCCGGCGCTTCCGGCGGTCTCTCTTTCGTCCGACATCTCAACCATCACCCAATTCAATACTGGCAATCCCCTGGAATTCAACGGCAGCCGGGGAACGACGGCGGGCGGACCCGCCACCATGACGGTGACGCTGGTTTCGGGCGAGCAATACATGATTCGAGTGATGCCGGCGATTGGCTCTGTCCGCGTGTTGTGAGCGGCGTGGAAGGCGGAGGAACGCGTGTTGAAGAAACAATCGCGCGCCAAGGCGAAGGGGTTCTCAATCATCGAGGCCGTGGTTTCAAGCACCGTCATGATCGCTGGGATCGGCGGGGCGCTGTTGGGCCTGAGCACCGCGGCGGGTCTCCAGGCCAAGCAACGGCACATGACACAGGCCCTGAGCATCGCCGACTACGTCATGGAAGACCTGGTTTCCCGGACCCAGGGAGACTCCCAGTTGACGTCCGCGGGCTGCACCGGAACCAACTGCACCGTCTACTTTGATGGAGCCGGGAGAAAGGTGGCGGCGGGCGGAACCTACACCGCGGAGTGGTCCGTGGCGGGCTATGCGCCGGTGCCTGGCCTCAAGCAAATCACCCTGGCCATCTCGTGGAACCATCAAGGGGCCACGCGGAGCATCACCCTGCAGACGGTGAGGAATTGAGGCATGGATACCCAGCGCCGACGGGCCGCTCGCGGCTTTACGCTCATTGAGCTCGTGATCGCGCTAGCGGCCAGTCTCACCATCCTGGAGGTGAGCAGCCACCTCATCGTCCAGATGACCACCGACATCAAAGCGGTGGAGAGCCGGGCGTCGGCGGATGTGGATGCCAAGCTGCTCGTCGACTTCCTTGTGAGGACGGTCCAGCCCGTTGGCGGCGGGAATGTGCGGCCGTGGTACGCGGTGTGGATCGAGGATGATTGTGCTCCGCGCGCGGGCCTGCCGGATTGCCAGGACTCCGACCGGCTGACGGTCCTGACCTTGGACTCGTCCTTTGTGGCCCCGGAGTGCGGCGTCACCGCGGGTGGAGTGAATGGCCCGCTCACCACCACCGCGGGTTGCCTGGTGGCGGGGATGGTCAACAAGCACGCGGTGCTGACCAACAGCGCGGGCCAGCATCGCTCGGTGGTGATCACGGCCATCAACAGCCCCGGTGCCGACCAGGCGACGTTCGTGACCGGTCAGGCGGCGGGGCTCGACCAGCTCCCGGGCAGCTGGGCCGGAGCCACGCTGACCATGGTGACCGTCGCCACCTACTACTGGGACAGCGCCACCCACGAGCTGAAGCGCTGGGTTGATGCTGACGCGGACAACACGGCGGATGCCGCGGAAATCACCGTGCTCGCCGACCGGGTCCATGACCTCCAGTTCGCCTACGGCTTTGACATGATCAACCCGGCCGACGGACGCGTCTCAGACACCAACAGCGGCACGGATGAATGGCAGTTCAACAGCACCAGCGACACGCTCTCCAGCGGGCTGCTCCAGGTTGGCACCGACATCGCGGCGCGCAGTGATCTCCGCCTCGTGGCGGTGGGCATCATGGTTGGCGCACCCAGTCCCAAGCTGGAGTCGACGGCGTCCCTTCTCAACGGGCCGCTGCGCTCCGTGCAGAACGTGCACCTGCGTGCTGCTCGCTCTCTGGCGTACACGCGCAACCTGTTCATCTTCAACTAACGGCAGCAGGGCACGGGAGGAAGCAGATGCGATCAGTCCCGCACATGCGAGGAACTCGTCCTGGGCGTCGTCGCGCCCGGGGCTTCGTCCTTCCGATCACGCTCATCCTCACCGGGATCATCGGCGTGGTGGTGTTGAGCCTCCTCAACAAGGAAGAGAGCGCGCTGCGTGTTTCCGCCGACATGGTGGCGTCACGTCGTGCCTTCTACGCGGCGGACGGGATGGGGAAAGCCGTCGTGGTGGCGGCCTCCAACTACATGGCAGGGGATCCCACGCCCACCTCCGCGGAGCTGGCGGCCAGCTTCACGCCGTCGCTCCTGGACAGCATCACGCCCGCTGGCTACGCGCGGGAGAGCTTCAGCATCTCCGCCGTCACCACCAACCCGGCCGGACCGCTTCCCAGTGGGCCGTTCATGGGAATGCATAGCCGGCAAGATCCCGTGACATTCAGCTTGCGACTCCGGGACAACCGCACCGGTGCCATTGGCACCACCAGCCAGACGGTGACGCTGGGACAGGTGGGCATGTTCCAGTTCTTCATCTTCTCCGACGACGCGTTCTTCTACTTTGACACCAGCGCAACCCTCTCGATCGACGGGCGGGTCCACGCCAACAGCGACGCCTGCCTTGGCCCAGGCAACACCGGGACGATCACCTTGTCGAAGATCACGGCCTCCGGGCGGATCATCCACGGTGACGATTCCGCCCGCTGCGGGCTGGACTACTCCGGCGGAGCGTCGTTGTGGATCAAGGATGGTTCCGGCGTGAACCAGACCATGACCACCGCCAATGACAATGGCTGCACCAACGCGACGTGCACGGGCGGGTGGCAGACCTACGCGCTCAATCGCTGGGGTGGGAACGCGCAGGATGTGGCGCACGGAGTCCCCGAGCTGAAACTGCCCGTGGCAACGCCCCCCGCGACACAGGCAGGGACGGACGTGGGCGGGACGGCGGTCCGGTCCAACGCCAACACCTCACGGTTCCTGGTGGATCCTCCGCGGTCGTCGGACCCCGCGGATGTGCTTCAGCAGAAGCTGGCCTGTCAGGCGGACATCAGGATCGTGAATGGCATCTGGTTTCTCCGTCCAACGAATCCATCCGATGGCTGTGGTTGGCCCGGCACGCCCATCTGGTCAGACCATCCCGGTGCCAGGACCACGGTGACGGGCGAGGGCACGGAGGGCTTGGAGGGCTCGGGTCTCCAGGTGGGTCAGAATGACCTCTTCCCCGGAGCCACGGCGCTGGGCGTGGACAAACCACAACTCTACTCCCACTACGAAACCGACCCGGCCAATGGGCTGCTCATCAACAACAACACCGGAAACACCGGCGTCATCTCGTATGGGATGCTTTTCCGTGCTGGCGCCAACAACTACACGCCGGGGTTCCTCTTCTGGAACAACCCGGGTACCTCCCGCGGCTGCAGCGCCACCAACGACAGCTGCTTCTGTCAAACCTGTGCCGGCACGGGTTGCGGGGCGCCGGGGCAGCTCAAGGTCAGGAACGCGCTGAACTGGGACGTCGCCAACGGCGCGGTGTGTACGGCCAGGAAGGGTGGAACAACCAATGCCCAACTGAATGTGGCGGACCAGCTCCTGCAGGGCACGCGGTCCGGTTTCGTGGATGGTCGCGTGGCGTTGGACCTTGGCAACGGGGGACGCATCCTTCCCGTCAATTTCGACGTTGCGCAGTTCACCACGGCGCTGAACAGCGTGGCGGCCGGAACCGGGGAACTGGGGACGCACTTCGGCGGCGCGGGACGCCCGTTCAATGGCATTGTTTACATCACGAACACGTGGACCGGCTCGATGAATGGTTTCCCGGATGCGTGGCCCACCTCGTGGCCCGCCCAGGGGACGGCAACCCAGAATGATTCCAACCAGGTCATGCAGTTCAATTCGGGCATTGGCAATCAGAGCCTCCCGTTCCCCCTTTGTTCCGACACGGTTTCGGGGACGCTGACTGGCACCACGGGCAATGCCGCTCTGTTCACGGGACGGGCCTGCAGCTACGGCGGCCTGGGGCGCCCCAACGCCGTCCGGATCATCAACGCCGCCAACATCCCGGTGGGTACTTTTCCCAAGGGGCTCACCATCGCCTCGAACCTGCCCGTCTACGTCCTGGGGGACTACAACACGTCGTCGACGCCAGGCTCCTCGCCGTGGGTGCCTTCCCTGGTAGCGGGAGACGCGATCACCATGCTCTCCAACGCCTGGGACGACGGCCGGATGAGCGGAGCCAACGGCAACGTGACGTGGGACCGGGACGGCAGCGTCAACTCCGGGACCACCAACGACCGCAATGCCACGGTGACGACGTACAATCTGCAGATCCTGGCCGGCCAGGTTCTTCCCTCCACGTCGGCGAGCGGAGGCGGGATGAACAACTTCATGCGCTACCTGGAGGACTGGGGCGGCGGGGTCCAGCATCGCGTCAACGGGTCCGTCGTGGTGGGATTCAGCTCCGTCTATGCCAAGCAGCCTTTCGTCGGACCAAACACCTACTACACGGCTCCGTCCCGGGTCTGGCAGTTCGACACCAATCTCAACGCCATCACCAATCAACCGCCGGGGTCGCCCCGGTACAACGTGTCCGCGACACGCCAGTGGTCACGCACGCCTTGAGTCCGGGATTGGGATTGGGAAAACCCGTCGGTCCACCTGAACGGGAACCGCGGTAGCGCGGTCTGCGCCCAATCGGGGTGAAAGCGCGCGCCACCGAATCGGACGCCGCTCACGCCCCACAGCCACCGCCGAGTCAGAGCCGACCGCCGTCCTGGGTGCGCAGGTACCGGCCCAGGGCGTCCATCAGGCGCCGGTTCTTCTGGGCGCGGAACGCCAGGACGCGGCGCATGTATTTGCAGCGGAGGTAGCCAATGGAGAGTCGGCTGCCCACTTCCTTGTATTCCAGGCCCTGGATGAAATGCAGCTCAAAGAACGCGCACCATTCTGGTTTGAGCTTGCGTTTGAATTCCTCCGCGGCGGCCAGGAGCTCACGGGTCTCCGCGGTTTGTTCCGGCTCGGTGGTCTCGGCCAGCAGGGGAACACCCTCCGCAAAGGCCAACTTCTCGACGAGACGGCGGCGCCGCAGCAGGTCCATGCATTTGCGATACGTCACCGTGGACAGCCAGCGCGGGAACGTGGCGTGCTGCTGGAGGTCCAGCGTGCCGCGGCTGCGATAGACTTGGAGCCACACCTCCTGCTCCACCTCCTCCCGGTCAAACGCGCTGCGGACGCGCCCCGCAATCACCCGGCGCACCAGTCCACCATGGCGCCGCATCAGCTCCTCGAACGCAGCCTCGTCGCCGGCGGCGAAGCGCTGCAGCAGCGGCAGCAGATCGTCCGACGTGGATGACCCGGATTCACTGGCCACCGGCTCCGCCTCCCCCCGGGCGCGAGCGGGCCTATTTCGCGAACCGCGGCGTTGCATCTGCTCGGAATCCACGGGCGTCGGAAAGCAATCAATGGAGGGGTGCGGCTTCCAACGGTCATGGCTATCACGAACCCAGTTCACTATCCCAGCGTGAAATCACGACGGAATTCCCGACGTGGACGAGAAGATTTTTCCACCCATCAATGACTGTGGTGCGTAGCCGCGGGCGGGAATCCCAAATTGAAGAATTTTTCACCCGTTGCCGAACTCCGCGCGTAAATGCACCCTGCGGAGTCTGTTGCAGCCGTCCCCATGGACAGGTGCAGGGTCCCCTCGCGGCGCATCAACTCAAGGCTGGCGCGGGTGGTGGGGCCGGTGCGAGGCGGCAATCACGGCGCGTCGAGCTGTCCGCGGAGCCAGTCCACGGACTCCTCCGTGCGGAGCTGGTTCTGCGCCACGAATCCGAACGCCACGTCCACGTGGCCACCGCCGCTCACCACCACGTAATCCACCGTGACGCCGCCAGCGCGCAGCGCGGCCACCATTTCCGACGTGGCGGCCTCCGGAACCGTGGAATCCACGTCGCCCTGGTAGATGCGCAGCGGCGCGGTCTGGGTGTAGGGCGCAATGGCGTTGGCGGCGAACGCGTCCCGCATGGCGGTGTAGGTCTGCCACTGGCCGCCCTGGTACTCGGAGAGGAACGCAGCGTGGAACACCTGCGCGGGGTCGGTGGGCACGCTGGAGAAGATGGTGGCGCCGCCGTTGGGGTCGTAGATGCACTGCGTGGTCATGATGCCGTCCACGTCGTCGGCAAAGCCGTCTGCCCACAAGGGCAGGTCATCAAAGCCGTAGAAGTCCGCCCACGCGTAGACCACCATGGCGTGATACGCGATGTGCCCTCCCGCAATGGCCACCCCCGCGCGCCACTGCGACTCCCACGCCGAAGCGGGCGCCGCGGCGCCAAAAGCGCGGATGTCCAGCTCCGGCGCGTGCGTGGCGTGGAGCGTCGCGGCGGCAAGCGTGGCATGCCCGCCCTGGCTCAGGCCCACCATGGCGTAGCGACGAGACACCGGCTGCTCGAGGAGCAGGGCCAGGTTGGTGGCGGCGCGCAGCGCATCCAGCGCGCTGGTGCCTTCCACCCGGGACACCAGGTACGGGTGCAGCCCCGCGGTGCCCAGGCCGGGATAGTCCACCGCCACGCCAATCAGGCCGCGCGCGCCAAACAGTCCCGCCAGGCCCGGCCCGGAAAGCGACATGCTGGGCGCGCAGAGGTCCTCCAGCCCGCTGGTACCGTGGTTGTTCCCCACCACGTGCCAACCGCCCTCCGGCGGCTGCAGCCCCACGTCATAGGGGATGGTCACGGTGGCGGTGCTCTCCCGTCCGTCGGTGGCGAAGCGGATGGTGTGGACGCTGTACCCGTTGTCGATCTGCACGCCGGGCTCCAGGTACGGCAGGATGGCGGCGCGGCCGTAGTTGCCAAGGTGCGTGGTGGCGCGCAGACAGCCGTCCTCCTGGCACGCGGGGTCCACGCGCGGCGTTCCCGCGTCGGGCCGGGAGCCGGCGTCGGTGCCACCCGCATCCCGGGCTCCGCCCGCGTCGCCCGACGACGAGCTGCCCGCGCCGCCGTCGTCACCCGGCGGGGTGTCGGGGCCTCCGTCGGTCTCCGCGGACGGATTGCAGGCCAACGTGACGACGGTGATCAGGCACAGGAGAAAGAGGGGACAAGAGCGCACGGCCACGGACGACTCCAGACGCGGAGGAACAGGAGCCGCGCAGGGTAGACCGTGGCACGCATGGCGTCACATGCCGGGCAGCGGCGAGCGCGCCTGCTGTCGGACCGAGGCTCCCGCGCGCAGCACCGCCGCCACGTCCGGGACGCCGTCCACCTCCACCACCACGTTGCGCACGTCGGAAACCATCTCCTGCAGCACCGTGCCGGTGAGGCGGGGAGATTCCGTGGCAGGCCGGAAGGGCAGGGTGAAGGCGATCTCCACGCGGGTGCGCACCGCCGGTCCCTCGCGCTCGCACGGGAGCATGAGGAAGGTGCCCTGCACGTGCCGGGCAATCAGGCTGCTCAGCGCGGTGGGACTGAAACACGTGATGCGGAAGCCCTGGGAGTGCGCAACAATGGCCGGCGTGTCGTCGTTGCGGGTGACGCGGATGCCCATGCCCTGGCGTTGCAGGGAACGCAGCTCGCGGGGCACGTGATGGTGCCGCGCCACCTCTCCCTCCACGACCTTGGTGGCGTCACCCGTCTCCACGTGCATCACGATGTGCGTCCTGAGCGGCAGCATGATCTGCGAGATGAGCAGCAGGCCCGAGGCGGAGATGTCCGACGTCATGCCGCGCAGGGTGGGCGCCTCGGTGCCAAAGTTCACGCGATAGCAGCGGCGCACGCGCTCGGCGCGCGGGGTGGGGCGGCGATTCATGGGTCCTCCGTCCGCGCAGGAAACTCCCCGGTCAGAGCAACGCAGCGTGCGTCGCCGGGAACCGGGCTGCTGGCGTGACAGCGACGTGAACCCGCGGGGGGAGCTGGCCCCCAGGCGAGGGGTCACATCACCGCTGTGATACCGGTGGGCGCGCGGAGTCGCAGATGGTGTGAACGGTTCGCATTCCCGGCTCCGCACCATCCCAGACCCGCGCCACCTCACACCGCGTGGACGTCACGGCATGGGCTCAACGTGGTCGGCCCCCATCCACCCGGCGTGGACACGTTCGCGGATTTTCCCGTCGTGGACACGCGGAAACGATCCGGAAACAAAACCTGGCGCGCGCGGCGGTGCCCGATTCATGACGTTATCACACCGGTGTCCCGCGCTGTGACCGCGTCGTGCGCACGTGGGCCAACGGCCCTGCGCCCACGTCCCAACTCGGCCAGGCGCGGCGTCGCCACATCCTGTCGTCGGGAGCAAACGTGTCCTCGCGCGTGTGCCGCACCGGTGCGTTGCTGGTGCCAGCCATCCTTGCCACCTACGCGCTGGAAGGCCCGCGTCCCGTTGCCGCGGACAGCACGTGCAGCTCCTCCGCGGTGCGCTTCTCGTCGAGCACGAACACGATCACGGTGACGGGCGCGGTGACCTGCACGCCCGCCGACCTGGCCACGCATCTCGGCACCAGCGCGCTGCAGCGGGTGGATGGCGCTCCGCGGGTGTGGCTCCTCAGGGCGAACCTGGTCCTCCAGCAGGGCGCCACGCTCCTGCTTCACGGCGAGGCCGTGGGCGGTGACACCAATGAGCTCCGCCTCAGGAGCAATGATTCCAGCGCTTCCACGGCGCGGGTGTTCGTGCGGGCGCAGTGGGGCGCCATCTCCATGGATTCCACCCGGGTGACGTCGTGGGATGAGGCGGCAGGGGGACCGGACACCAAGCCCACCAGCAACGGGCGCGCCTTCATCAACGTCCGCTCCTACCTGGACTCCGGCACGCCGCGGATCTCCCGCATGGACATTCGGCGCTCCGAGGTTTCCCACCTGGGCTACGACGCGTCGGAGTCCTACGGCCTCACCTGGAAGGTCGCCGGCACCGCCAGCCCGGCGCTCTTTGCCGCCGTGGACGTCCTGGGCGAGGTCACCGACAGCCACATCCATCACAACTGGTTCGGGATCTACACCTACGGCGCGTTGGGCATGCAGTTCCTCCGCAACGAGGTGGACAACAACCACCGCTACGGCATTGACCCGCACGACGATTCCGACGGGCTGCTCATCCAGGACAACCACGTCCACCACAACGGCAACCACGGCATCATCTGCAGCATGCGCTGTGACAACATCGTGCTGCGCAACAATGAAGTGGACCACAACACCGGGCACGGCATCATGCTGCACCGCAGCGTCGTGGATTCCGTGCTGGAGGACAACGCGGTACACGACAACACGGACACCGGCGTCGTGTTGTTCGAGAGCTTCACCAACGTGGTGCGCAACAACCACGTCTACAACAACCGCCGTGGCATCCGTCTCTCCATGGGTTGCGCGGACAACCTCGTCAGCAACAACGACGTGGGACCCAACGCGGAGATCGGGCTCTACCTCTACATGGGCAGCGACACGCCGGAGGTGGGCGACGGCCGCAACCGGCGCAACACCTTCCAGGGCAACACGGTGCACGGGAACGGGGTCCATGCCGTCAAGCTCAACGCTGCCGACGATCACCTGTTCCTGGACAACACGTTTCTCGACAATGCGGGCGCCATCCTCCTGCAGGACGGGAAGGGCACGGTGCTGGACAGCAACGCCATTCCCAAGACCCTGCCGGTGCGCACGGAAGGCAGCAGCACCACGTTCATCCGCAACCCGGAAGGTGATGTCACGCTCTTCATGACAAGCTCCGCGGTGACGACGTTGGAGGATGCGGCGGCGCGGGTGTTTGACGCGGGCTCCAGCAGCCTGCGGACCACGGTGCAGCCCACGGGCTCCTCGGTGCGCGTCACGGCGTCATCCATCAGCAGCCCGCGCGTGGTCAGCCTGCTGCCCTTCCTGGTGGTTCCATCCGCGGAGTCGGGCACCGTGGGGGTCCTGGACTGGCAGACCAGCGGGGAGCGGACCCGGCGTTGGAGCACGCAGGTCACGTCGTCATCCGTGCAGCTTGGTCATTCACTGGGGGACCTGGTGCCGGGCTCCAACTACGAGGTCCGGCGCGGAACCACGTGGGTTGCTTCCTGCACCGCGGACGAGTCCGGCGTCATCCACTTCCTTGACGCTCCCGGCACCACGTCCATGACGACCTACGAGGTCACGCGGGGCGGGAGCGGCACATCGTCGAGCTCCAGCGCGTCGGCCTCCTCCAGCAGTTCCTCCACGTCCTCGTCCTCTTCGTCGTCCTCGTCATCATCCAGTTCCAGCGGCGGCGGGGTGGTGCTGGTGGACGGGACGGTCCGCTACACGCTGGTGGAAGCGGAGGCGTACCAGGTCCGGTCCGGCAACTTCCGCTCCGGCAGCGACGGTGCACGCATCTTCATGGAAACGCCGGACGGCTCGGGCACTGGCAGCAGCAACTACCTGCAGTACGAGCTCGACGTGGTGAACGGGGGAAGCTTCTTCATCCACCTGGACTGCACGGGCCCCAACACCAGCTCCGACAGCTTCTTCGTGGCGTCGGGAGATGGCGGCAACATTGCGGTCCACTGCGACCCCACGTTCCAGTGGAACCATGGCTCCAGCAGCGTTCCCCTCCCCGACGGGCGGCACCAGCTCTTCATTCGTGTGCGGGAGGACGGAGCGCGGGTGGACCGTATTGCCATCAGCAAGAACAGCGGCTCACCGCGGTGATGTTTCCCCGGGTTCCGGGCGTGGGAACATGACGCTTCCGACGTTGGTGTTTCCGTCAATCCGGTCTCTCGCGCTCACGTGCAGCAGCGAATCCACACGATGCGGTCCCGAAGCGAATCGCGGCCCGGGAATGCGTCCCGTGACGACGAGAACCGGCGGCGCGCTCGTTGGTGATTCGCGTGTGTTAGGAATGGCGTCATCCGGGCCAACGCCACGGGCCGTGATCGGCTCAGATCGGAATGGACGCGCGCGTGTGATTCGTTGGTTGGGCAGCGCGCCGATCCGCGCGGCGACCCGGCGCTCCCAACCAACACAACTCCAGCCGCATCGCGAGTAGACCATGAACGCACGCCTCATCTCCCGCTCCCTGATCGCCCTCACCGTCCTCGCCAGCAGCGTCGCCATGGCGGAGTCCGCCAAGAACTCCATGGCGGTGGGTGAGATCAACGTCCTGCCGCGCATTGATGGTGCTTCCGGCGCCAGCGAGGGTGAATGGGCCACCATCCTGAGCTCCACGCTGCGCATGTCGCAGCAGAAGGACCTGGTGGCCACCGTCTCGCTGCAGACGGGCCTGTTCACCGACACGCTGGTTCGCAGCAAGACCGGCACCTCCGACACCTCCACCGCGGAGGCGGGCATCGAGGTGCGCGTGCTTGTGGACGGCGTGGAGGCGGCGCCGGGCGTGGTGGTCTTTGACCGTCGGACCCAGACGCTGATGGCCAAGTTCGGCGGCGTGCTCAACGAGTGCCGCGACCTCAACGACGACGGCACCATCACGGGCAACACGGAGTGCTCCTGGAGCGACGAGGAGCTGCAGCTGGTGCTGGACACCATGGGTGCGCGTGCCTTCACCTTCGCCCTCAATGACGTGGGCGTGGGTGATCACGTGATCGAGGTGCAGGCCCGCATCAGCACCTACCGCAGCTCGCAGACGGGCGCGTCCAACGCCGGCGCCAGCATTGGCAAGGGCTCGCTCACCCTGGAGGAGGTCCGCTTGGTCCGCACCAACCAGCTCATTGGCATGTGAGCGTCACGGTGAGCTGAACCCGGTGCGGACGTCGAGCAGCGGTTCCGGGTGCTGGGCGCTCCCGGACCCGGGGTAGGTCCGGATGCCGCGCGAGAGCAGGGCCCAGCGGACATCCGCGGGTGACGCCCCAGGCCGGTTGCGGAGGATCATCGCCGCCGCCGCCGACACGTGGGGCGCCGCCATGGAGGTCCCGCTCAGCGTCCAGTACGCGCCGCTGCGGTACGTCGAGTAGATGTCCGCGCCGGGGGCGGCAATGTCCACGTCGGCGCCGTAGTTGGTGTAGGAGAGCCAGCCATCATCCGAGGACAGCACGCCGTTGGCATCACGATACGCGGAAACGGTCACCACGACGTCGAACGCAGCGGGGACGGTGTAGGCCGCATCCCCGCCTTCATTGCCCGCGGCCACCACGTACGTCACACCCGCGGCCACCGACCTCTCGATGGCCAGCTGCAACGCGCTGGGGGTGCAGCCGGTGCCGGGTCTGCACTCGGTGCCGGGTCCGGCCAGGGACAGGTTGGCCACCCGCAGGACGGAGGCGTTGGCGGTGACGTGGTCCACGCCGCAGATGATGGATGCCCAGGATCCCTGCGAATAGCGGTTGAGCACCTTGATGGGAACCAGCTTCACGGCGCTGGCCACGCCAATGGCGCCTATGCTGTTGTCGCGCGCGCCGACGATTCCCGCCACGTGTGAGCCGTGACCGTTGTTGTCCACCAGGGTTCCGCCGGACTCATTGATGCAGTCCTTGCCGTACGTGGTGCTGATGTTGGCGGAGAGGTCCTTGTGGGTGAGGTCGACCCCGGTGTCCAGGATGGCCACGCTGACGCCGGTGCCCTCGTTGCTGGTGACGTCGGCGCCAACCAGGCGGAAGCCGGTGGACATGCGCTCATTGTTGGACCTGCCGGCGGCGGAGATGGGCTGGTCACGCTCCACGCGCAGCACCCGCGGGTCCTGGGCCACCTCACGCACCGCCCGGGCATTGAGCATCAGCGCACCACCCCGGAGCGCATGCCGGTAACGGTGGTGCAGTGGTGCCGCGTGCCGGATGGACAACTCGTCCAGCACCTCGTCCAGGTCCACGTCGTCGCGGAGCTGGATGATGTACATGGCGGCGGCATGCTCGTTGTCGAGGGCAAGCTGCTCGTGGAGCGGCGTTTCCTGCTGGACGGCAGGATCGGCGCCGCATCCCGCCAGCAACAACAGCAGGAGCAGGCGTCCCGCCCGTGGAAGAGGACGCATGAAGGAATCCGTGGATGATGGGAATGGATGACGTGAGGCGGAACCGGTGGCAGACCGGCTCCGACCTCCCCGCATTTGTGTGGTAACAGTCCGCCCCCTCCCACTTCAGCGTTTTGTCGTCGGCCTTGCGCCCTTCTCGCCGTGATGCGGCGTGGCGTGATGGCGGCGTTGCGCGCGGTACTCACCGGGCGCGACACCAAACCAGCGACGGAACGCGCGATGGAATTGCCCGGGTCGGAGAAGTCGAGCAGAACGCCACCTCGTGGAGCGTGAAGGTGTCCTCCGCCACGTCAGGGGCTGCGTCAGAACAGGATGCCCAGTGGGGTTGCACGCGTCGTGAGCGGACCACGACCTGGAGTGCGGCGGGCCCTCGCCGCCCTGGCCAGCGCTAAGTGCGTCGTCAACGGTCTTTCCCGGAGCCCGGACTCCGCGACGACGGAGAAATCACCGCGGCTGCGCATCGGGGACCGTCGGCGGGTGTGGAACCCGCTTGGCGCTGGCCAGGGCGGCGAGCCGCTTTGGACAGCATCGACAAAATCTGGCGTATCCGGCTGTCCCGGCTGGAGTTGAAGAAGCGTCGTCGTCACCGGCGAGTTGAGCCCAAG
>JBFMGU010000014.1:0-71533 GCA_040752415.1 Myxococcota bacterium | reverse complement strand
GTTGGAAAACCGGGGGGCACCCGTCGACCCGGTGCCACTGACTTCCCGGGAGGGGGAGGGGGATGGGGAGAGGGAGGGGGAACACCGCCTTTCGTACCGGTCAACCTGACCGGGAACCGCTGTAATCCGTCGTGGGAGTGCGTTCCTGGTCGCCACCGCGCGAGGGGCACCGTGGCCGCGTTCCGCCGTGGTCACGAGACCCCAACGGGGATGACGCCGGGATTCTTCCTTGACGGGATGGGGCGCTCGCGTGGTGGGGGCCAGGGCGCGCGCCCGTGCCGTCACGCGCCACCACGAGCACGCGGCGCGCATCCCGTCGTCCCACGCGTTCGGGGTATCAGGTTTCCGCCGGACCAGGGACGCTGCCCTCCACCGAGGCGAGGTCCGGTCACGAATGGAGCGGGTCACCGGAACCCGACGTGGGATGCCGGTGCCTGATGTCCGTTGCCTTGGCCAGGAAGACCGCCAGCTCGGCGAGGTTGGTGGCGTGGTCCGCCAGGCGCTCCAGGTGCTTGGCAATGGACTGCAACTTGAACGCGCGCGTGATGTAGGAAGGGTCCCGCCGCATGGCCGCCATCAGCTCCCCGAACACGCGCGCGTATTCGTCGTCGACGCCGCGGTCCCGGGCAATCACCGCCCGCGCCGCTTCCTCGCTCCCGCCCAGCAACGCGTTCACCGCGTCCCGCACCATGCTGCGCGCGGTGGCGGCCATGGCCGCAAGGTCGGGTCCGCCGGGCAGGGGCGGCTCCGCCAGCAGCTCGCATCCCCGTCGGCAGATGCTGGCGCAGTGGTCCGCCATCCGCTCCAGGTCGGTCACCGCCTTCAGCGTCATGGTGATGAAGCGCAGGTCCGTGGCCACCGGCTGACGACGCGCCAGGATGCGGATGCACAGCTCGTCGATGTGCACCTCCGTCTGGTCGATCTCGTCGTCCATGGCGTCAATGCGGCGCAGCTCCGGCGCGTTGCGCTCCAGGAGCGCCTGCAGCGTGTCATCCAGCATGGCCAGGACGCGCTCGCCCATGACCCGGAGGTCGCGGCGCACCTCGTTGAGCTCATTTTCGTAATCCCGGTCGGTGTGCAGCGTCATGACGTCATCCGAACCGACCCGTGATGTAGTCCTCCGTGCGGCGGTCGGTGGGCTTCATGAACAAGGTGTCGGTGGCGCTGTATTCAATCAGCTCTCCCATGAGGAAGAACGCGGTGTAGTCCGCCACCCGCGCCGCCTGCTGCATGTTGTGCGTGACGATCACGATGGTGTAGTGCGGCCTGAGCTCGTGGATAAGCTCCTCGATGCGCGCCGTGGCCACCGGGTCCAGCGCCGAGCACGGCTCATCCATGAGCAGCACCTCCGGCCGCAGGGCCAACGCGCGCGCAATGCACAGGCGCTGCTGCTGACCGCCGGAGAGGCTCACCCCGGAGAGGTCCAGCCGGTCCTTGACCTCCTCCCACAGGGCCGCCTGGCGCAGCGCACGTTCCACCAGCGCCTCGGGCTCGTCGGGGACGACGCCCTGCAGGCGCGGCCCGGCCAGCACGTTCTCCCGGATGGACATGGTGGGGAACGGATTGGGCCGCTGGAACACCATCCCCACCCGACGACGCACCATCACCGGGTTCACCCCCGGCGCATAGATGTCCTCGCCGTCCAGCAGCACCCGTCCCTGCACGGAGGCGCCGGGCGTCAACTCGTGGAGACGATTGAGGCAGCGCACCAGCGTGGACTTGCCGCACCCGGAGGGCCCGATGATGGCGGTGACCCGGTTCCTGAGCAGCGGCAGCGTGATTCCCTTGAGGGCCGCGTTGGCGCCAAAGAATGCCTTCAGCCCTGCAACCTGCATCTTCTCCTCGACGGGTGAGGACTCATTGCGGGCCTGGGTGGTGGGAATGGGAATACTCATCATGGAGGTCATGGCAACTCAGTGTGCTGCCGCACGCTGAACACGCCGTCGCACCAACATGGCCAACGCGTTCAGGGCCAGCATGAGGAGGAGGAGCACCACCATGGCGGCGGCGGCGTTGCTGTGGAAGGCGGCCTGGGGACGGGAGATCCAGTTGAAGATCTGGATGGGCAGCGCGGTGAACGCGCTCTGCACCGACGTGGGAACGAACGCCACGTAACCCAGCGCGCCCACCATGATGAGCGGCGCCGTCTCACCCACCGCGCGCGAGAGGGAGAGGACCACGCCGGTGATGATTCCCGGCAGGCTCATGGGCAGCACCACGCGCCACATCACCTGCCAACGCTCCGCGCCCAACCCCAGCGCCGCCTCACGCAACGTGGTGGGAACGGTGCGCAGCGCTTCACGCGTGGCGGTGATCACCACCGGCAGCAACAGCAGCGCCAGGGTGCACGCGCCCGCCAGCACGCTCCGTCCCATTCCCGCGGCGCGCACGAAGACCTCCAACGCAAGCAGGCCGTAGATGATGGAGGGCACGCCGGCCAGGTTGCTGATGTTCACCTCGATGAGGCGCGTCATCCGGCCCGGGCGCGCGTACTCCTCCAGGTACACCGCGGCTCCCACGCCGAGCGGAATGGCGAGCAGCGCGGTCAACACCAGCAGCCACGCGGTTCCCGCCAGCGCCGGAAGGATCCCGGCATCCTCCGCCACGCGCGAGGGCATGGAGGTCAGGAAGGTCAGGTTGAGACGTGGCCACGCATCCAGCAACGCCGCGCCAAAGAACACGGCCAGCAGGAGGAGCGGCAGCATCAGCGCGGTGGCGCAGGCCACCCGCAGGCTGTCTTCACCGGTCCAGGCGAACGAAGGTCGCGTCGGGCGCAGCGTGGCGGCGCGCGCCATGACGGCAGAACGACTGACGGACATGGTCATCCCATTGTGCCCTTGAGCACGCGGCGGCGCAGGTGATGGGCCACCAGGTTGAGGGCCAGCGTCATGGTGAACAGACACAATCCCACGGCGAAGATGGTCCGGTACTCCAGGGTGCCCGCGGGCGTGTCGCCCATGCTCACCTTGGCCATGTACGCCGTCATGGTCTCCACGGCCTGGCGCGGGTCGGCGGTGAGCTGCGGCTGCTGACCGGCCGCAATCGCCACGATCATGGTCTCTCCCACGGCGCGGGAGATGCCCAGGATGATGGCAGCGGCAATTCCCGACGCCGCGGAAGGCAGCACCACGCGGAAGATGGTGGCCACGCGGCCCGCGCCCAGCGCATAGGAGCCTTCCCTAAGGGACGAAGGAACGGCGAAGACCGCGTCCTCCGAGAGGGAGGCGATGATTGGCAGGATCATCACGCCCATCATCAGCCCCGCGCCCAGCGCGTTGAAGCTGGAGACGCCCGGGAGGAGCTGCTGCAGCGTGGGCGTCACCATCATGAGCGCGAAGTAGCCGAAAGCCACGGTGGGCACGCTGGCCAGCAGCTCCAGCAGCGACTTCAAGGCCCTCCGCACCGGCGGCGAAGCAAACTCCGCCAGGTACACCGCCGACGCCACGCCGAGGGGAATGGCCACCACCATGGCGCACGCGGTGGTGAGCAACGTGCCCCCCACCAGCGGCCAGATGCCAAAGTGCTGATCCGCGAAGAGCGGCGTCCACTGCGTATCCAGCAGGATGCGCCGCAACGGCACCACGGCAAAGAAGTCCGCGCTCTCCGTGAGGAGCACCGCGACAATTCCCACGGTGGTGAGCACGGAAACACAAGCACAAGCGAGCAACAGCAGCCCGGTGACCTGTTCCACCGGACTGCTGCTGCCCATGAGTCCTGCGGTGCGGCCGGCAGCCTTCACCGCGCACCCTGACCGTGTTGCTGGAGCATGGCTTCCAGGGTCACGCCGGTCTGCTTGGCCTTGCCCGCGAACATGGAGCCGGTCACCCGGGTCCGGGCACGCTCGCGGGTCAGCGCGTTGGCCTGGTCCGTTAGCGGAACATAGCCAATCGAACCCAGGAGCCCCGGCGCAGTCCCCAGGTAGAACTCGACGAACCGGGTCACCTCCGGGCGGTCCAGGGAGCTGCGCGCCGCATAGACGAACAGCGGACGGGAGAGCGGCCGGTAGGTCCCGTTGCGCACCGTCTCCTCCGACGGAGCAATGGGGCCCGCACCGTTGTCCGCCACGCCGTCATCCACGGGCAGCAGGCGCAGCTTGTCGCGGTTCTCCACGTAGTAGCCGTAGCCAAAGAAGCCCAATGCTCCCGGCTCCCGGCTCACGCCCTGCACCAGCACGTTGTCGTCCTCACTGGAGGTGAAGTCGCCGCGGCTGGAGTGCTCCTTACCCACCACCGCTTCGGTGAAGTAGTCGTAGGTGCCGGAGTCCACGCCAGGACCAAAGAGCACCAGCGGCGTGTCCGGCCAGTCCTCGCGCACGTCCTTCCACGTGCGGATCTTGCCCTGCGCGGCCGGCTCCCACATCCGCTTGAGCTCGGCAACCGTGATGGACGTGGCCCAGGTGTTCCTGGGATTCACCACCACCGATAGCCCGTCATAGGCCACCGGTAGCTCCACGTAGTCCACCTTGTTCTTGGCGCACAGGTCCACCTCGGCCTGCTTGATGGGACGGCTGGCGCCCACCAGGTCCGCTTCGTGGTTGCATAGCCGCTTGAAGCCGCCGCCGGTGCCGGACACCGCCACGGTGACCTGTGCGGAATTCCGGGCCTTGTGCCATGCCTCCGCCACGGCCTCCGTGATGGGAAAGACGGTGGAGGAGCCGTCGGCGCGGACCTGGCTGACCTGCTGGCCCTGCTTGCACGCCGTGGCGGCAAGGACGAGCGCCATGAGACTGGGAAGAATGTGTCGGGTCATGGTGTCACCTCAGAAGTGGAGCTGGCCCATGGCAAAGACCTGGTTGTCGGGACGACGCTGCTGGTACTGCAGTCGGGAGTAGGTGAGCTGCAGCTTGGCGAGGTGGCCCACCGGCATCCAGTTGAGGCCGAGGTCCATGTGGGCCATCTCGTCGCGGCCCTTCTCGGCGGCGGGGTCTTCGTCGCGCAGCAGGTTGGGGTCCACGAAGCCCAGGCGCATGGCGGGCTGGATGCCGCCCCACACGTTGAATGCCGCCATGGCGTAGCCGCCCGCGGGATAGAGATCCCTTCGTTCCGAGTTCACGTCGCGACCGCCGATGAGCTCACCCTGGAGCAGCAGGCGGCCAACCTCCCAGCGCGCGTCGGCCTCCAGGCGTGACGAGCTGCCGGACGAGCGCGGGTCCAGGAAGGACTGCGCGCCGGCGCCGGCGAATGTCAGCCCCTTCACCGGGTAGAGCTCCAGGCGCGTGGTGGCGTACTTGGCGCCGGCCTTGTCCAGCTCCCGCAGGGAGGCGCCGTTGAACACGCCCACGTAGTAGCCGGCATACTTGAAGTTCTTGGAGACCCTGAGGCCGAGATCACGACGGTCGCCGAACGTCGTCGAGGAAGGCGCGCGCTCAGCGAAGACCAGCTTGGAGGACGAGCCGAAGCCCTCCATGCTGAGGGGCATCTTGAACTGACCCACGCCAACGTCCGCCACCGGCGTGTTGATGCTCATGTACACGTCCTGCACCATGTGCATGGCGGGCATGTCCTTCACGCCCACCAGCTGGAAACGGCGTCCGCCGTCGGAGAGGTTCGGTTCCCCGACGGGAGAGGTGGGCGTGCCCGGCCAGGGCGTCCCGGTGGTTCCCGGTGTTCCCGGCGTGGAGGTGGGCGTGACCCCGTTGGCCTGGAAGAAGCTCAACGTCTGCCAGGAATTGACGTCGCTGCCCGGCGCGGGCGCGTCTTCCGGAGCGGGCATGCCGTCCAGCGCCACCTTCTGCGCCTCGAGAGCGCGGGAGGGGTCCACCATCACGCCAACACCGATGAGTTTCAGGAATTCCCCCTTCAGTGAGAGCTCCATGCGCCGGAGTCTCACGGAGCCCACCTTGGGCGCGGTCTGCGTGGACACCTGTCCCTGCAGCAACAGACCCGGCTGGATGCTGCCGGCGTCCGCGACGCTCAGCTTGGTGGGAAGTGTGGTTTTCTCAGGCGCCTTGCCGGGCTTGTCCGCCGCCGCCGCTGGCGCGCTGAGGAAGAGGATGATGGGAAGTGATGCGAGAGGGTGCATGGTTTGTCTCCGCACCCCGCAATCTGACTTCGCTCTGTGCCGTGGAGGTGACGGATCCGAAACTTCGCCCGCGGGGCGGACGTCGACGACGACACGGTCTCCCGATGCTCATGTCCTCGGAAACGGCGGGTGCGGCCTCAGCCGCGGCGCCCGGTCAGCGCGAAGCAGCACGAAGCATGAGCGAAGCTTGGCGACGGCGTTGCGCGCGAGCTGTTGCCTGGCCGCGGACAAAGCGACGTGTCCGTGGACGGGAGCACTTTTTCGTTTCCTTCGTTTCTGATGCTGGGTGTATGGGGATCCGCCCATCCGGGAAGGAGTCCCTATGCAGAGCCTCAAGCGTCACCACGTTATTCCCCTCGTCGCCGCGATGTTGTCCGCGTGGCCGGGCCTTGCGGCGGCACAGAGCTTCGTGCGGGAACCCTATCTCCAGCTTGGTACGCCCACGTCCATGGTGGTGGCGTGGCGCACCGACACCGAGACCGACGGTGTGGTCCACTACGGCACGTCACCGGACAACCTGGACCAGACCGCGGTCAGCAGCGCGCGGGGCACGGACCACCAGGTGGCCATCAGCGGCCTGACCGCGGACACGCGCTACTACTACAGCGTGGGCACGTCCGTGACGGTGCTGGCCAGCGGCCCCGACCACTACTTCCAGACCTCGCCACTTCCTGGGACCAAGGCCAAGTTCCGCTTCTGGGCGGTGGGCGACAGCGGCAAGGCCAACACGGCGCAGGAGATGGTGCGCGACGCCATGCTGAACTGGGTGGGGGAGGACCGCCCGCAGTTCTACATCCACGCCGGTGACATCGCCTACCGCGAGGGTACCGACGAGCAGTTCACGCTCGAGTTCTTCCACATGTACCCCACGGTGCTGCGCAACACGGTGTTCTGGCCCGCGCCGGGAAACCATGACCTCTACGCGGCCGAGCCGGAGCTTTCCTCCGGGCCCTACTTTGACGCCTATGTGCTGCCTACCGCGGGCGAAGCGGGTGGCGTGCCGTCCGGCAAGGAGAACTACTACTCCTGGGACTACGCCAACGTGCACTTCGTGGTGCTCGACGTGGACGGCTCACCGCGTGAGGCCGACGGCGCCATGTTGGCCTGGCTGCAGCAGGACCTGGCGGCCACCACGCAGGACTGGATCATCGCCTATTGGCACCACCCGCCGTACTCCAAGGGCAGCCATGACTCCGACACCGAGGAGAAGCTGATCGAGATGCGGGAGAACGCGGTGCCCATCCTGGAGGCCGCGGGCGTGGACCTGGTGATTACCGGTCACTCCCACATCTATGAGCGCTCCTTCATGGTGGACGGTGCGTATGACACGCCCACCACGGCGGATGGCCACATCCGTGACCCGGGCGACGGCAAGCTCCTCGGCACGGGCCCCTACCGCAAGCGCCCCGGTCGCAACGCCAACGACGGCACGGTCCACGTGGTGGCCGGCCACGGCGGCGCCAGCATCTCCGGGGAGGCCAACCACCCGCTCATGTACTTCTCCGAGCTGGAGTGGGGCTCCTGCATCATTGACGTCCAGGACAACCGCCTGCACCTGACCAACGTGCGCCACGATGGCCAGGTGACCGACGGGTTCGACATCATCAAGGGCGACGGCCTCATCCTGGCTTCGCCCGACGGACGCGAGTCGCTGACCCCGGGCGAGCAGGTGACGGTCCGCTGGGTCACGGTGGGCACGGTTCCCAACGTGCACGTGGAGGCTTCGGCGAACAACGGCGCCACCTGGGTGCGCGTTGCCAGCAACGTGGCCAACACCGGTGAGCTCACCTGGACCGTTCCCAACGTGGGCACCACGCAGGCGCTGCTGCGGGTGGTCAACGCCGCCGACGCGGCCATGAGCGACGAGTCCAATGCCACCTTCACGATCACCGGCACCGGAGCCCTGGTGGGCGAGGACGCGACCGGCGGCTCCAGCACCAGCGGCGGCGGCGCCTCGAGCAGCGGGACCTCCGGCACGGGTACCGCGTCGTCATCGTCTTCACTGGGAAGCGGTTCGACCTCGATGCCCGGGACCTCGACGAGCGGAGCGACTGGCTCCAGCTCCTCCGCGCCGGATGACAGCAGCACCACGGGCACCAGCACCAGCCTGGGCGGGACCAGCACCACCACCAGCACATCCACGTCGGGCGGACTGGGCTCGGAGTCCCCGTCGATCACCAGCGCGGAGCCCGTGGCGGGCGGCAGCGGTGCGGAGGAGACGCGGGAGGATGCGTGGGCGGGACCGAGCTGCGCGAATGTGCCGGCGGGTGAGCTGGCGTGGGTGTCGGCGGCGATGCTCACGTGGCCGCGTCGTCGTCGCAGCTGAGTCCGGACGAAGCACCGATAAGAATGGCGAAGACCCCTCCGCGGCACCGGTCCGGGAGGGGTCTTCGTGCTTCACGACCTCGGCGTCAGCTTCTGCGGCGACGTCGCAGGGCCATTCCGCCCAGCAGCATGGCGAAGCCCAGCATCACCGGGGCATCCGCCATGGAGGTGGGCGCCTGGCAGTTGCACTGCACCAGGGGTGGCACCGGGGCGCCGAGCGGCGGGTTCTGCCCACCCGAGTCCGTGGCTCCACCGCTGGTTCCGCTCGACGACGACGTGGTCACCGCGTTGCTGGTGCTCCCGCCGGTGGAGCTGGAGGAGCTGGACGCCGGCCCCCCCGCGCTGGAGCTGCTGGAGGACGTGACGGAGGAGGTGTCACTCCCGCCGCCGGTGGAGCTGGAGCTGTTGCTGGAGCTCGACGACGCACCCCCGGTGCTGGAGGCGCTGCTGGTGACCACGGCGGCGCTGCTCGAGGAGGCGCCGCTGCTGGAGGAGGCCGTGCTGGTGCCCGGACCCGCGTCGCCGGAGGAAGACGACGACGCGGAGGAAGACGACGAGGAGGAAGACGACGAGGAGGAAGAAGACGCCGCCACCGCGGAGCTGCTGGAGGAGCCGGAGCCCGCCGCGGAGGAGGAACCGGACGACGAGGAGGACGCTGCGCCGCTCGAGGAGGAAGACGTGGAGGAGGGGGTGCCGTAGAGGGAGTTCTCCGCGCCCGGCGTTCCGCCCAGCGGGACCGAGGCGCCCCAGTTGGCGGCGTCCGCGTTGTCCACGGTGGCGTTCCGCAGCTCCAGCGAGGGGCCGGTGCCGTCGGCGGAACGAGGCCACTGGCCGCGGGATGCGTAGTGCACCTCGTCGATGAGGTTGCCCGCGCCGTCGCGGAGCTGCAGGAGCTCGTCGGCGTTGTTGAGGGAGCCGCGGAACCGCGCAGAGGCGTCAAAGCCGTAGCGCGCGCGGAACGTGGCGGGATGGGAGGCCAGCACCAGGAAGCCACCGGCGGGAATCACCGCGCCCACGGGGAAGCGGTAGTGCAGGCCACGCGTGAAGTGCACGCCCGCCAGCGGGATGGGCGTGGCGCCCTTGTTCTTGAGCTCAATGAACTCCAGGTCCTCACTGGGCGCGGCGCCCACCGGCGGCGGGTTGTACATGATCTCGTTGATGACGAGGTGCGAGAAGTCCTGCGGCAGGAAGAACTCCCCCTCATGCAGGGCGCTCCATTCATTTCCGTCGAAGATGCGCGCCTTCACGTGCAGCGGGCCGTTGATGATCACTTCCGCGGCGTCGTCGCCGTTGATGGCCGTGGGCGCCACCGCGCCGCCAGGCATGCGCGGGTCGGAGCCATCCAGCGTGTAGTAGATGTCGCCGGTGGTGTCGTTGGGGTTGTCCAGCGCCAGCATGGTCCCCGGCGCCACCATGCCACCTTCCTGGCTGAAGTCCGGCGCGTCCAGGGTCGGGTACATCCCGATCTCGCGGTACTGCGTGAGCACATTCCTGGTTCGCACCGGGAAGTAGATGTCCTGCAGGCGCTGGCGGTACGGCGTCCAGTGGTCCTCCCGCGTGTACAGCTCGTAGGGCTGCTGGTCCCCCACCTCCCACGCGGGACGACGGTACACGTCGCGGACATAGTCGCCCCAGCGCGCCGACTCCGGCACCACCGCCTCGTACACCTCTTCGGTCAGCTGCTGGAACAGCTCCGCGGTCACCGGCTCCGAGAGAACACCGTTGTTGAAGAAGTGCTTGTACACGTGGTCGGCGTGGAGGATGCGGAACTCCGGGTTCTCCCGCAGCTTGTGCCAGATGCGCAGCGGCGTGTTGTCCAGGTCCGTGACCACCACGTTGCGGTTCTGGCCCTTGAGGGTCAGCTCGGAGTCCCAAGGGAAGAACTTGAAGGTCTCACCCAGCTTCTTGCGGCGCGCGGCGTGCCAGTTGCGCTTGGGCCAGTCCGTGTTCTCCACGTAGTGCATCAGGATGGCATAGTCCGCCAGGTTCTCGACGTCGCAGTAGTCCTTGAGCGCCGCATAGCCCGCTTCGTCCGCCACTCCGGCGTTGGCAATGCGCAGCATCTCCTCGTAGGCCTGCGTGTCGCCGTCGCGCGCCTCCAGGATCTCGTCCTCCATGCCAATCACGTCCCATTCCAGGTCCGGGCCGCCGTAGTAGTCGGACATGAAGTCGTTATCGAGCCGCTCGATGATGCGGGCCAGGCCCCAGTACAGCCCGTTGATGTACATGTGCACGAACATGCTGTGCGCGCTGACCTGGCCCATGCGGTTGTGGGTGATGCGCGCAAACTCGTCACGCATGTACAGCGACGTGGGACGCTGGTTCACGTTCCAGTGGGACCAGGTGTTGTTGGACCCCGCGTGCACGATCAGCGTGTCAAAGTTGGTGCTGGAGCCGTCCTCCTTGAAGATGTCCCAGTGGAGCCGGTCCAGGCCGTATTGGCCGCGGAACTTCACGCGGATGGAGTGCTTGGGCTGCACGCGCGGATAACGGCTGCCGTTGCCGTGGATCTTGCCGCCCGCGTTGGCATGGAAGCCGGGCGTGCCGTCGGGGAAGATGAGCTCGATGGAGAACGGCCGCTCCCACTCCAGGCCGCGCTGCATCGGGTTGACGTAGATGCCGTTCTCGGGGTCCCAGATGTCCTCGTGGTTGGCCACCAGCGAGACCGAGGGAACGGCCAGCAGGCCCGGCTCCATGAGGTCCCGGTAACGCTCGTCGTTCACCACCTCCGGGTCCATCTCGTAGTCCGCGGGATAGGGTCCATACTGGTCATTAGGAGCGAAATAGGCGGGATGGCCGGGCGGGTTGTTGGGCTGCTGGATGACGCTGGCAAGGAAGATGTACGTGTGCGTCACCACCGGCGAGAACACGTCCGGCGCGGAGGACTCGATGGCGCGCAGCACCGTGGTGTCCGTGATGCGGATGGGCCCGCTGTAGACCGTGCCGTGCTCGTGGGAAGGCGCGGATCCGTCGGTGGTGTAGCGCAGCGTGGTTCCCGGGTTGGCGGACGTGATGGTCACGTTGAAGGCCGAGGAGAAGAAGCCGCGCGTCACGCTGAAGCCGGGCGGATCCAGCGTGGGCAGGGGACCCACCGGCTGCGTGGGCTCCTCTTCCTCATCCTCCTCGGCGTGGAGCGCGGCGGGGATGAACGTGCACAGCGCGGCCAGCAGCGCGGCGCCAGACCAGCGGGTGCACCGCTTCAGCGTGACGGTGGAGACGCCTCGGTGCGCAACCGGGGTGGGGAACATGCGGGTCCTCCGGAAACACTTCCTGGCGCTGCCCCGGTGGCGACCGCGGCGTAGTGCCCAGGACACGGATGATGATGAGGTGACGCGCTTCCCGGGTGACCGTGCACCCGGCGCGGGGCTCAAGCCGCCACGGCAGCGTCGGTATGGGCCCGTGGTGCCAGCGCTCCTTCCCGGTGCCTCATGGGTCGGGCTGCGGAATGACAGGTGCAGATGCTGGTGGGACCCTTCGCGGTATTAACGGACACTTCGTCGCACCACCAGCAAACGGGTGGGCAGGGAGTTGATCATCACGGCGACGTCCTGACGGAAGGGATGCGGAGCTCCGCCGCACGGGGCCGTGCATTCCGCCATTCCCCGTCGACACAGCAACGCGGCAACTGGAACGGCATGCTGGATGGCCAGCGCAGGATGGCGTGCACGGCGCGGTGGTCGGAGTAGAGGCCGGTGGTCTCCGACGCTTCCATGTCGACGAAATAGCCCTGGTCCGCGCGCGCCGCCTCCACCCAGCTCCGCGGGTCGAACTCCGGCGTGTTCTCGACGGTGATCACCTCTCCCTCCGGCGTCTCCCAGCGGACCCAGAGGTAGTCAATCCGCAGGTGCGCCTCACAGGACTCCTCGGCGTCGTCGTCGCAGTCATAGGAGCACTGGTCCACTTCGGATTCCCGGTGGCGCACGGTGTTGTAGCGGGTCCAATGAGCACAGATGGGATTGTCCGACTCGGCTTCCTCGTCGAAGTGGTGCAGCCAGACGGCGTCGTGGAACTGGAGCTCTCCTTCGTGCGCGGCGCTGACCTCCCGGTACCAGGCGTCCGGCCGCTTCTCCCGCCGCTGGCGCGGATAGCTCGAGTCCTCGTCGGGCTTCTGGTTGAAGTCCCCGCCCACCACGATGAGCGTGCGGTCGTGGCCCTCCGCGGGGCTCCACCGCTCATCCACCTCCTCCATCATCCGCTCCATGTTCTCCGCGGCGCAGGCATAGAGATGGTCGAAGTGCACCGAAGACACCACCACGTGTCGTCCCTGCAGCTCGTCCCGGAAGCGCACGGTGAGCTGCCATTCCCCGTCGTGGGAATCACTGCAGTCCCCGCCCACCGCCTCACGCCACGTCAGCACGTCGTCTTCCGTGTAGCTGAAGCGGTCCACGCGGTAGGCGATCATGTTGAACGAGGGCTCGCGCTCGTCCGGCTCCTCCGCGGCGTGCACGTAGGCGTACTCCACGCCCGGAAGGTGCGCCTGCAACAGCTCCGCGAACGTCTCACCCGAGGCACGCCGGTCCTCGTCGAGGCAGGTGGTGCGCGAGCAGTGGCCCTCGCAGCCGGGGACTTCCGCGGCCAGCACCAGGTCGGGCGCGTGGCTGTACTGCGTGAGGCGTCGGAAGAACTGGTCCGAGACGTACGTGGAGCAGTCCACGTCGCCCTTCCATCCCATGTTGATGGCCCAGACGCTGAGATGGTCGGCATCCGTTGCCAGCGGAGCAGGGAAGGTTCGCGTGGTCCGCCCGTCGTAGACCAGCTCCGTCGACCTGCCCACGGGGACAGGTGATGCCCCGGTGTCCCTGTCCGGCGCATCCTCCGCGTGGCCGCGCGACAAGGTGGTGAGCATCCACATCGTGATGAGGAAGAAGCGGTCGCGTCGCATGGCTCGAGGTCGTAACGACTCCGCAGAACATGCCCAGCGGGAACCTCGTCTCGGGCGTGAAGGGTCCCGTTCCCAACGGGTGGATGCCTTCCGTGGCGACGTCAACAACGCGCGTTGGACCGCGGCTTCCGCTGGCGGCGGGACGCGGGGTAGGGTCGCGCCGTGTCGACGGAGCGGTTCGGTTCCTACCAGGTGATCAAGCGCATCGCCGTTGGCGGCATGGGGGAGATCTTCCTTGCCCGCCAGGTGGGGCTGCACGGTTTTGAGCGCGTGGCCATCATCAAGACCGTGCTGGAAGACGTCATGGAGCAGGCGGACCGTCGGGAGATGTTCCTGGCGGAGGCCCGCGTGGCGGCGCTGCTCAATCATCCCAACATCGTGCAGGTCTATGAGCTGGGTGAGCAGGACGGCGTCCTGTTCATGGCCATGGAGTACGTGGAAGGCGAGACGGTGGGGCGCGTGATGCAGGAAGCGCGCAACCTGGACCGTCACTTCCGTTGGCCTTTTGTCGACGTGGTGGCGCAGGCGGCGCGGGCGCTGCACTACGCGCACCAGCTGCATGACAGCCAGGGACGCGCGCTGCAGGTGGTGCACCGCGACATCAGCCCGCAGAACGTGATGGTCCGCCTGGATGGCGTGGCCAAGGTGGTGGACTTTGGCATTGCCAAGGTGGCCGGTGCCTCGCTGCGCACGCGCACCGGCATGTTCAAGGGGAAGCCCGCGTACATGGCGCCCGAGCAGGTGCGACGCATGGCGGTGGATGGACGTGCCGACGTGTTCGCGCTGGGCGTGGTGTTGTGGGAGCTCACGGTGGGCCAGCGGATGTTCCCGGACCTGGGGGACTACGACATCCTCGGCCTCATCGCGGAGCCGCGACCGCGTCCCTCGACGGTGGCGGCCGACTACCCCGCCGAGCTGGAAGCGGTGGTGATGAAGGCCACGGCGCTGGACCCCGACGAGCGCTGGCAGAGTGCGCGGGACCTGGCCGACGCACTGGATGGGCTGTTGCGGGACGTGCCCGTCGAGCAGAACCCCAACCTCGGCACCTACGTCGAGGAGCTGGTGGGCCTGCGCGTGCGGGCGTTGCACGGCTCGGGGAGAGGTGAGGGACCTCGTCGTGAGGATGAGACGCTGGTCCCCACCGCGAGTGGTTCGGAGGCCCCCACCACGCCGGGCGCGGGTCGCCAGAAGGAAGAGCGCACCACGGTGAGCGGGCGCCTGAAGCCCATTCCGTCAACCCCCGCGGACACCGCCGCGCCCACGCCGCCTGCGTCCGAGCCCATCACCACGTCGTCGACCGCGGGGAGAACGCCGCGCCGCTGGCCATGGGTCTGGGTGAGCGTGCCCGCCGCGTGTGCCGCGGGAGTGGGCATCTACCTTGCCACGGTCTCGCCTCCCTCCGTCGAGAATCCTCCGGCTCCGACGACACCCGCCGTCACGCCGCCCAGCGCGGCCGTGGCTCCGACGACACCTTCAGCTCCTGCGGGCCATCCCACGGTGTTGCCGGAGGCGGATGCCGCCACGGTGGTGACCCTGGCGGAGGCGGCTCCGGACGCCGCGGTACCTGCATCGCCGGTTGCGCCCGTCGCATCGGCCCGAGCCGGTGGCCGCGACGCACGAAAGCCCAGGAGCAACGAGGGGCCCGCTCCGACGACGCCCGCGCCCGTCGCACCCGCTCCCGTCGCCGCTTCGCCCGCACCCGCCGCACCCACGCAGGCCAGGACCGGCTATCTCACGGTGGCGTCGAGCCCATGGGCCATTGTCACCATGGACGGCACGCGCACGCTGGGCTCCACGCCGGTGTACGCGGTGGAGGTCCCCGCGGGAGAGCATCAGCTGACGCTGGTGAACGAGGCCAAGGCACTCAAGAAGGTGGTCCCGGTCACGGTGATTGCGGGCAAGGTGGTGAAGCTGCGCGTGGAGCTTGACCGTTGAGTTTCACGACGAGGAGACACAGCTTCCCGCCTGGCACACGCCGTTGCTGATGCCGGGCGCCTCGCACGCGGTGCCGTCGGCTTCCGGGAAGTGGCGCTCTCCTTGTTCCTCCACGCATGCGTCGATGGTGCAGGGATTGTCGTCCTCGAGGTCGAGCGCCGGGCCCTGCACGCAGCGGTAGCCCACGCACAACTCGGTGCCATTGCACAGCGAACCGTCCTGGCACTCGCTCTCCTGCTCGCACCCGCGGCCCACCGCGCAGCCCGCGGACGGGTCGCAGTAGCGCTCCAGCGTGCCGGCATCTGTGGCCAACGGCGTGCACAGGTCGTGGCGCACGTCGACGAGACACCTCTCCTCCACCTCGTCACAGCCGGTGGTGATGCACGTGAAGCCGGAAGCGGGGCAGGGCGGTGGCGCTGACTGGCACAGGCCCGCCACGCAGGTCTCCTCGCCGGTGCAGAAGCGACCGTCGTCGCAGTCCGCGTTGACGGTGCAGGCCTGCGCCAGCGTGAGGTCCGCGGGGCCGCCACGTCCGGGCGTCACCTGGGTCACCGTGCTGCCGCGACCCAACACCTTTCCCTCGCGACTGAACGCTTCCACCAAAATGCGCGTCTCGCCACGGAGGTCCTCGCCCACCACGGTGTAGATTGCCGGGAACTGGATGGGCTCATTGGGCTCACGGTCCTCCGGCAACGTGGCCTCGCTGTGCTTCCCGTTGGAGTCGACGACGGAGTGGAGCGTCCACGCCTCTCCCACCATCGTGCCTCGTTCCACGCGCACCGTGACGTGGGTGGGCACGCTTCCCGGCGGTCCCAGGTAGATGCGGTCCGGCGGCGGAGGTGGCGCAATCACCGGCTCACCGTTGCGGCCCTGCTGGATGCAGGCGGTCAACACCATGACGGCGAGCCACGAGCAGCCACGGAACTCGACGTGGAAACGGGAGCGACGCATGTCAGAACCTGTGACTGCCCAGCGGCGTGCGGGGGACGGCCTCGCCGCGGGTGAGCAGGTAGGCAGCCAGCGCGGCGCCGCCGGCGGAGCCCACCACACCGACGAGAATCAGGCCGGAAACGGTGAAGAGCCCAGCGCCCGCCGCGGCCGCCACGGGACGGAACCAGGGTTGTTTGTACATGGGCGGGCCCGGCTCGAATCCGGGCGTCACCGCCACCACGCGAGGTTTCGCCTCGGTGCCCTGCGTGGCCAGGACCTCACCGCCGTGGCCGCGGGCAATCACCGCGTACTGCAGCTTCAGGCCCAGCTCCGACGAGGTCTGCGCCGCGGTGAAACGCGCCACGTAGGAATCACCGCGCTTCTCGAAAGGCAGCGTGGAGTACGCGCCCTGGCCGCGCGTGCGGTAGGCCAGCGTGAGCGCCTGGATGCCGCGGTACGGGTCCACGACGTGGACGCGGACCTCCAATGGCTCGCCGCCACGGTGTCGTTCGGGTGCCTGCACGTCGAGGCGGATGGACTGGATGAGGCGCTGGTGCTCCGCCTCCCGCACGGTACGACGGATTTCCTCCTCCTCCGCCCACACCACGCGCCACGCGGCCAGGATCTTGGGCGGCGTGCTGTCCGGCATGGTGAACCCCGGCTGGAGGCGAAGCAGCAGTCGGTAGGCGCGCTCTGCTTCCAGGGTCTGACCCATCACCGCGCTGGAGCCCGCCAGGATGACGTAGGCGCGGACGCGTTGCTCGTCGGTGATGGCGGGTTTGCGCAGCGCGGCGGCGGCGTGGGCCAGCGCCACCTCGTAGTCCAGTCCGTCGTAGGCCTGGGTGGCGCGCTGCAGCAGCACCTCCACCGAAGCATCCTCCTGCACCACCACCTCCGGGCGCTCCTCCACCTGGACCTGCGCGGGTGCTTCCGTCGTCGCCGGAGGTGGCTCCGCGGCCTGCGCCGTCACCGCCGCGGGAACGCACCACAGGCTCACACCCACCACGAGATGACGGGTGACATGGGTGAATCGGCAAACCGGCACCAACACGGAAGACCCCATGCGGAAAAGACGTTCCTGGCGGAGGAATGCATACTTCGCGTTTGCCCGCGTGCGGAAGGTCCGGACGGGGAGGGCGTCAGCGCTGGCCTCGGGCGGGACGACGCGTACGACGTCGCGGGTGGGGCAGTTCCCCATCCCTGACAACCCAGGGTGGATTCCGCGCCAGCCGCTCCTGCGCCAGCTCCACGAACGTGCGCACCCGCGCGGTCAGGTAGCGCGCCGTGGGATGGACCAGCAGCACCGCACCCACGTCGACGACGAAGTCCTCCAGCACCGGCACCAGGCGTCCCTGGCGCAGGTCGTCAGCGCAGGCGAACTCCGGGAAGATGGCGATGCCCAGGCCCGCCAGGGCGGCGGCGTGCGCCATGGCAAAGCTGGTGAAGCGCAGTCGCGCGGGGACCGGCAGCAGCACCGGACCCTTGGGACCGCGGAACGGCCAGCGCTGCGGTGTCCCGTCGGTGACGAGGGGAAGGCACTCATGGCGCGAGAGGTCCTCCGGTGAGGTCGGGGTGCCCCGCCGCGCGAGATAGCGCGGGCTGGCGCAGTAGCGGACACGCGCGGGGCCGAGCGCGGTGGCGGTGAGCGCCGGGTCATCCGCGCGCCCGATGCGGAACGCCACGTCAAAACCCTCCTCCACCAGGTCCACGTGACGACGGGTGAGCATGACGTCCACCTGCACCTGTGGCCAGCGTTGCGCGTACTCCACGACGAGACCGGTGACGAATGCTTCTCCGAACACCGGGTCCGCGGTCACGCGCAACACGCCCCGCGGCGCCTGGCGGGTGTCGGTGACGGCGCGGTTGGCCTCCTCCGCCAGCCGGACCAGCTCGGCGCACCGCTCCGCGTAGGCCGCGCCCACGTCGGTGAGGTGGAGCTTGCGCGTGGTGCGGTGGATGAGCTGCACGTCCAATGCTTCCTCCAGCTCCGCAATGCGACGACTCAGCGTCTGCTTGGGAATACCCAGTTGCCGTGCCGCACCGGTGAAGCTGCGCGCCTCCGCAACCCGGGCGAACAAGCGCATGTCCTCCAGTCTCATTGTCCCGCCCCTGGGACGATGCGTCCCGAAATCACCGTATTGTCTCAGCACGTCCCCGGACGGTACAAGCGGGGGCAGGCAAGCACGGAGGCAGCCATGGCAGTGGACATCCAGACGCAGGTGCTCATCCAACGTCCCCGCGCCGAGGTGGCGGCGTTCATGTTCGACCCGCGCAATGACGCCATCTGGACCACCGGTGTGGTGGAGAGTCGGCCGCTCACGGAGGGGCCGCTGCGCGTGGGTTCACGCGTGGAGCGCATCTCCAAATTCATGGGACGCCAGTTCGGGTACGTGTACGAGGTCACCGCCACCGACGGGACGAGCTACGTGGAAATCAAGGTGACCGAGCCCTTCCCCATGCAGATCCGCTATGAGCTCGAGGACAGCGCGGAGGGAACCACGGCCCGCATCCGCGCCGCGGGGGGAGGCACCGGCTTCTTCAAGGTGGCCGCGCCGTTGATGTCGCGCATGGTGAAGCGGAACATCACGAATGACCTGGAGCTGATGAAGGAGTACCTGGAGGCGCGGGCCGCGGGCGGGTGAGGGAACCGCCCTGGGGGTTCGTCGACGACGAGGCGTCAGCCCCTACCGCGTGGCCAACTGCGCCAGCCGCCGCTCCAGGAACCTCCGCTCCGCGCTGTTGCGTGCCAACGTCAACGCCTTCTTGTACGCACGCTGCGCGCGTTGCAGGTCGCCTTTCCGTCGGTACAGGTCCGCGCGGGTGGCGTGCAGCAGGTGGTAGCCCTCCAGGTCTCCCTCGCGCGCCAGCGCCTCCACCAGCGAAAGACCCGCGTCCACGTCGTGGGCGAGCGCCACCGCCACGGCGTGGTTGAGCCGCACCACCGGCGTGGGACTCATGCCCACCAGCGCGGCGTAGAGCGCGGCAATCTGTGGCCAGTCGGTTTCCGCCGCGGTGGGGGCCTGCGCGTGCAGCGCCGCAATGGCCGCCTGCACCTGGTAGGGCCCCGCACGACGCTGCTGCAACGCCTCCTCGACCAGCGCCACGCCGCGCGCCACCAGCGCCGCATCCCACCGCGTGCGATCCTGGGCCTCCAGCAGCACCAGGTCGCCCGTCTCGTCGACGCGTGCCCGGGCACGGGATTGCGTCAGCAGCAACAAGGCCAACAGTCCCGCCACCTCCGGCTCACCGGGGAGCAACGCGTGCAGCAGCTCCGCCACCCGGATGGCGTCGTCGCACAATCCCTGGCGCAGCAGGTTCTCCCCGCGGCTGGCCACGTAGCCTTCGTTGAAGACGAGATAGATCACGTGCAGCACGGTGTGCAGGCGCTCGGGCAGGTCCTCGGGTGAGGGCACGTCAAAGGGAATGCGCGCGTCGCGGATCTTCTGTTTGGCGCGCGTCAGCCGCTTCTCCATGGTGGCCGCGGGCGTCAGGAACGCACGCGCAATCTCCTCGGCGGTCAGGCCCGCCACCACCTGCAGCGTCAACGCCACCTGCGCCTCCTCCGCCAGCGCGGGGTGGCACGCGGTGAACACCAGCCGGAGGCGGTCGTCCACGGCGTGGATGCCGCGCTCCAGCCCGGTGCGCGCGGTGGTGACGTCGGGAGACTCGGTGGTGCGACTCAGTGTCTCCAGGTGCGCCACCGCCTGCTCACGGTCCCGGAACCGCTGCGCGCGACGCACCACGTCCAGCGCGTGGTTGCGCGCCACCTCCATGAGCCAGGCGCCGGGACGCTGCGGGGTCCCTCCCTGCGGCCAGACCTGCAGCGCCTTCTCGACGGCAGCGGAGAGCGCGTCCTCCGCCAGCTCGAAGTCGCCGGTGGCGCGGATCAGCGCGGCCCGGATGCGCGGGCCCTCCGCCTTGAACGTGCGTGCCACCAGCTCGCGCGGCGTGGGTGCAACGGGAACCATCGCTGGCAGCACACCACAGCGCGCGCGGGATTGTCAGGTGGAAAGCGCCCCGTGAACGGGTTGACGGCGTCCACGGGGCCGCGGTTCCCGTGTTCTTCAGTTGAACTCCATGATGGGCCGCACCTCGATGCTGCCGTACTTCGCCGTCGGGATGCGCGCGGCAAGCTTGATGGCCTCGTCGAGGTCCTTGGCTTCCAGCAGGTAGTAGCCGCCCAGCTGCTCCTTGGTCTCCGCGAAGGGGCCGTCGGTGGTCAGCGTCTTGCCGTTGCGCACGCGCACCGTGGTGGCGGACGGGGTGGGCTGCAGCGCATTGCCGCCCAGCTTCACGCCCTTCTGTCCCGCCAGCCATCCCTCGAACGCCATGTACTCGTCGAGGACTTGCTTCTGGAACGCGTCACCGCGGGACATCTCCTCCTGCTCATTGCTGTAGATGAGTGCCAGGTACTTCATGGTTGCTCTCCTTGTGGGTGGTTGGGTCTAGCAGTTGGTTTCCGTGATCAACAGGCTCGGCTCAGCGCGCGGGTGTCATGACGGCGAAGCGCGCACCCAGCGGGTCCACCATCAGCGCCATCCGACCCACGCCCGGGACCTCCATGACCTCGCCCAGCGGCTGCGCACCCAGCTGCAGTGCCCGCGCCCGCGCGGCGTCCACGTCGACGACGTGAACGTACGGAAGCCACGCCGACGGAATGCTCTTGTCCATGCTGGGCATGACGCCCGCGAGGCTCTGCGTGCCCTTCTCGAGCACGTGATAGGTGATGTCGCCCATGGGCATCTCCTTGATGCCGTAGCCGAGCACGCTGGTGAGGAACGCCAGGGCCTTGCGCGTGTCGTGCGCCCACAGCTCATTCCACAGGAAGCCGCCCGGACCCCGGGGCTGTCCGGCCTCGTCGTTGACGCCGCGGAACAGGAAGAACACCGCGCCCTCCGGGTCTTCCACCTCCACCATCCGTCCCACGGTGGGCAGGTCCACCGGCGCGCCGTGCACCTTCCCGCCCGCCGCCGCCACGCGACGCGCCGCCGCGTCCACGTCGTCAACCGCGACGTAGGAGACGAACGCGGACGGTCCCTGACGCGCCTCCACGTTGGCCACCACCTTCTCCGCGTTGGCGAACAGAGTGACGACCTGTCCGCCCATGTCCACGCTCTGCGTCTTCCAGCCCAGCACCTCGCCGTAGAACCGTGAGGCCTTCTCGAGGTTGGGCGTGCGCAGCTCAAACCACAGGAACGTTCCCTGCGGCGCGCGGGCGGTGGACGCAGCCTTGTTGGTGGTTTTCTGGGTGTTGTTGGTGGTGGTGGTCATGGGTTCGTTTCCTGGTAGGTGGGCGCCCTCCGTGAGCGCTTCCACACCTGCGACGAACGGGCTCCGTGGATCCGGACACCGGCCTGGAAGTGGGCGGATCCATGGGGAAAATCCACGCTTCGTGGCGATCACGGCACCTGGGGATGAACCAGATCAGTCCGAGGCAAAGCGGCACTTCATGCCGCAGTCCGAAAGTGGCCGGCCGCGTTCATCCCTTTGGACCAGGGGGCCGGCACGTTCCAGGACGGCGCGGGTGCGGGCATCGATGACCCGTGAAGAGGAGCGGCGCCCGCACCCTTTCGGACTGCGGTATGAAGTACCGCTTTCGCTCGGTCCGACGCGGCCCATCCCGCCTTCAACGGGAATCGCCGCAAGACGGTGCGCCGTGATGAGAGAACGCGCCAATCACCACGGCAGCTTGGCAATAAGCTCCGTGGTCACCTTCATGCCCACCATCACGCGGAGGTCCGGCCCGTTCTGACCGGGCGCCATGCCCAGGGAGTACTGCGCGTAGGGGTGTAGCCACGGATACTCGAGGCCGGTGGTGAGGATGACCTCGCCGCTGGGTTGCAGCGTGGGTGCTTCCGGACCGTCGCGCAGCTGCTGCAACGTGGGCAGTCGGATGTCCTTGGCGCGTGTGGAGTTGGCGCCCGCGCCGTCCAGGCGGAGCTCCAGCGGGACGTAGCGGAACAACTTCACCTTCTCCTTCAGCTTCTTGCCCTTGAAGGACACGCCCACGCGTGCGTAGACGTCCTCGGTGAAGTTTCCCGCACCCACGCGCGTGGGATGCCTCGCGCGGAAGCCCAGGCGCGCGTTGATGCTGGTGAACTTCGTGAGGTCGCGGGAGAGCTGGAGCTCGGTCTGAACACCCACCAGGCCCACGAGCGGCTCCCCGGTGACCAGTTCGCCCCACCACGCCTGGTCATGCAGGCCGGAGAACGGCGCCGTGAGGTCCAGGCCAACGCCGCTGGGCACGTTGAGCTGGAGCACCAGGGTGAAGTCCACGCCGTGCTGCTTCTGGCGGAGCACCTTGAGCTTCGTGCCCATTCGGAGGTCGTTCACGCGCACCCTGGGCAGGTAGCCCGGCACGTCGTCCAACGCCTCCGGACCGTCACCCGGCGTGAATGTCAGGGGCAGGCCGATGAAGAGCTTGAGCGCTTCCACCACCTCGAAGGTCAGCAGCAGGTCGTTGATGATCCGCGGCTCCACCACCGCGGTGACGCGCCGACCCGCTGGCAGGTCCACCTGCACCGTGCGGCCGGGCAGCGTGTGGACCGGGCCGTCGGGGACCGTCACCACGTCCACCGGGGTGCGTGCGGTGTCGTGGGTCTCACGCGTGGGCGACCACACCTCGTCCTCGCCGGAGCCCATCTCCACGTCGGGCGCGCGGAGCTGGGCGCGCGCGCGCGCCGGGCCGAAGAGCGCCCCCAGGCACAGCGTCAGGCCGGCCCAGCGACGGAAGCGGATGGTCATGGTGAAAGCGTCAGCGTGAAAGCGTGTCATGCAGCCCCCCGGAAGCTTCGGAAGGCGCGTGCGCTACACCGGATGGAATACGCAAATCAAGTCACACCCCAGGCATTTTTCGTGCTCCATGCCTAAGCGCGAATCTCGCGCGAAGCGATGACGAAGCGTGGACAGGGCACGTGACCTGGGGCTCCGCGGATCCCGGATCACGTGTGGTGTGCTGTGGGCTCGTCGTGACGGCGTGCCCACGGCCCAGGTTGCGTCGGGCCGTTAGACTGCTTTCGCTTGCACGGTGAGCGTGCGCTTGTAGAAGCCGACCGCCAACCGGCGTGAGCGGCAGCCGTCTACCCTACAGACCGCTCAACATTGAGGGGTGCATGAGAAGCGTGTTCTCGGTGGTGGTTGCAGCACTGCTGGTCCTGGGCGCGTTCGTCGCGCCGGCTCGGGCGGAAGAGCCCGTTCCCACGTTTGATGAGCTGGTGTCCCACCCCGTGGCTCTGCGTCCCGAGCTCACCGGTGTGCACCCGCGTGTCTTCGCCACCGGGCAGGAGCTGGAGGCGCTGCGCAAGCGCGCTCGCACCACGCACCGCGACGAGTGGACGCGCGTGCTGCAGAATCTTCCCGCCCTCACCAGCGCCCCGCCGCCTCCGCCCGGACCGCAGGCGCGTCGCTCCCAGAACAACGCTGCGTACGCCATCGTCGGCGCCGCGCTGGCCTGGCAGATCGAGCGTCGTCCCGAGTACCTCGAGGCCGCGCGCCGGTGGACGCTGGCCGCCATTGACTACGAGCCGTGGGGCTACACGTACAACAAGCCCAACGTCGACCTCGCCGCGGGTCACCTCCTCTATGCCATCGGCTGGGCCTATGACCTGCTCTACAACGACCTCTCGTCGCAGGAGCGGGTCCGCATCCGCGCCTCCCTGGAGCGCCACGCGCAGCAGGTCTACAACCACTTCGCGCCGGGCAAGGACAAGAAGTTCGCCTTCACGCAGAACCACGACTTCATCCCCACCGCGGGACTGGGCGTGGCCGCCTTGGCCCTGATGGGAGAGAGCGCGGACGCGCCCCGCTGGGCGGCGCTGGCCCGGGCGCATCACCACCGCGCGGCGCAGATGCTGAGCCCCGACGGCTACTACTACGAGGGCGTGGAGTACTGGATCTTCTCCATGCCCTGGCTGGTCCATTTCCTGGACGCCTGGGAGCACAGCACCGGGGAGAGCCTGTGGAACCGCGACGTGTTCCGCAACTGGAAGCTCTTCATGGCCCACGTGATCCTCCCCGACGGGCAGAACGCCTTCGACATCGGCGACGCGTGGGAGGGAGCGCACACCCGCGCCAAGAGCGGCAACGACTACGTCCGCGTCTATCCAGGCGGCACGCTGCAGAGCAACTACAACGTGCTCTACCGCGTGGCCTCGCGGTTCCAGGACGCGGAAGCGCAGGCGGTGGCGGAGCGGCTGGCCTCCTTTGGGCACAGCAACCTCGAGGAGTACTGGACGCTCCTGTGGCGCGACGCCGAGCTGGAGGCCGCGTCCATGGACCGGATTCCGCTGGCGCACCACTTCAAGGACTCCGGCGTGTTCTTCCAGCGCACGTCGTGGAACAAGGATGCGCTGGCCTTCGCCTTCAAGGCGGGTCCGCCCCAGGGGCACCGCGTGGCGGAGCTGCTCGCGCGCATGCCGGAAGCCCGCCTGGACAGCGGTCACGCCCATCCCGACGCCGGCAGCTTCATCATCTGGGCGCATGGCCGCTATCTCACCGGGGACACCGGCTATGCGGGCATCCCCAACGCCGCCAACCACAACACGCTGACCTTCGGTGAGTTCGGCCAGGGCAAGCCGGTGGCCCACGACGTGTGGCGCGAGCTGCCCTACCAGCGGCTCACCGACATCCGCATCCGCGACGTGAAGAGCGAGGGTGGGCGGGTGCGCATCGTGGCGGACGTGGCCGCGGCCTATCCCGACGAAGCCAGGCTCAAGCGCTTCACGCGCACCTTCTCCTTTGATGGTCGCGACACGTTCACCGTCGAGGACCAGGTGGAGCTGGGTGAAGCGCGCGTGGTCAACTGGCACCTCCAGTCCGACGCGCCCTTCGAGCAGCGTGGCGGCCGCTACTTCAACGGCGGGGTGGCCGGGGCGGGCGTGGAGCTCTCCATGACCCAGCCGGCGCGGGTGTCCTTCGCCGCGGGCGAAGCGAGCGTGAAGTCCCCCGGACCGCCCGGGAAGATCGAGACCGGCAGCCTGGAGCAGCGTGGCTACATGCTGACGGCGTCCACGCCCGCTCCGGTCACGCGCGCCACGTTCTCCGCCACGCTGAAGGTGCGTCCGCCGGTGACCATCCCGCAGGCGGGCGCCACCACCATGCTGCGGCTGCGAGAGGGCAAGCTGGGCGCGGCGTTGTCGCCGGATCCCCGCTTCCAGGCGGTGGAGTTCCCGGTCACCTTCCAGCGCGGGCGGGCGCCATGACCGTCCACCAGCGCGAAGCGGTTGCCACCCGGCCCCAGGAACCCGCCGACGCCCTCGCCGTCCCCCACGCGACAGCGCGCTACCGGATCCCGCATCTCCGCTGGATCATGGTGGGCCTGATCTTCCTGGCCACCACCATCAACTACATCGACCGGCTGACGCTTTCGGTCCTGGCCCCGGTGATCCGCCAGGACCTCAAGCTTAGTAACTCTGACTATGCACTGATCGGGACCCTGTTCCTGCTGGCCTACACCATCAGCCAGGGTCTCTCCGGCAAGCTGTATGACCGGATTGGCACGCGGCTGGGCTTCACCGTGTCCATCGTGGTGTGGTCCATTGCGGCCGCGCTGCACGCATTCGCGCGGGGCATTGGCAGCCTGGGCGCGTTCCGGTTCCTGCTGGGGCTGGGTGAGGCGGGCAACTGGCCCGGCGCGGCCAAGACCGTGGCGGAATGGTTCCCGGTGCATGAGCGCGCGTTCGGCATGGCCATCTTCAACAGCGGCGCCGCGGTGGGCTCGGTGATTGCCCCGCCGCTGCTCGTCTGGCTGCAGATGCACTACGGCTGGCAATCCACCTTCCTGGTCACCGGGGTGTTGGGCCTGACGTGGTTGGGCTTGTGGCTGTGGCTGTACCAGCCGCCGCACCGCCACACGCGCATCACCATGGAGGAGCTGGAGTACATTCGCGCGGGACAGCCCGCTGCTCCCGCGGGGGCCGCGTCTCCGTCGTGGCGCCAGCTCCTCCGTCACCGTCAGGCGTGGGCCGTCATCCTGGCGCGACTCGTCTGCGACCCGGTGTGGTGGCTCTTCATGATGTGGCTGCCCGAGTACCTCAACAAGGAGCGCGGGTTCAGCCTCAAGGAGATTGGCATGTTCGCGTGGGTGCCGTTCCTGGCCGCGGACGTGGGCAGCCTGGCCGGCGGATTCCTCTCCGGTTGGCTCATCCGTCGGGGCTGGAGCGTCAACCGCGCGCGCAAGGCGGTGATTGGCTTCGCGGCGCTGCTCATGCCCTGCGGCATCGGCGCGGCCTACGCCTCCAGCCCGTTCGTGGCGCTGGCGTTCATTGCGGTGGTGCTCTTTGCCTTCCAGGTGTGGATCAACAACGTGCAGACCATGCCCAGCGACTTCTTCCCGTCGTCGTGGGTGGGGTCCGCCACCGGCCTGGGCGGCGTGGGCGCGGGCATTGGCGCCATGATCTTCACGCTCACCACGGGCTGGGTGGTGGACCACTTCTCCTACACGCCCATCCTCATCGTCGCCGGCCTGCTCGGACCGGTGGGGACGCTGGTGCTCTTCTCCCTGTCCGGAACCATTCGTCCCATTGAGGCCGCCAAGCTCAAGGCCTGAAACAAATCCTAAAGGAGACTCAACATGACTCAGATGAAGAACAAGGTGGCGCTGGTGACCGGCGGAGCCCGTGACATCGGCGGGGCCATCTCGCTGGCGCTGGCGGAGGCCGGCTGCAACGTGGTGGTGAACTATCAGAACAGCCAGGCGCAGGCGGAAGCCACGGTGGAGTCCATCCGCAAGCTGGGCCGAAAGGCGGTGGCGGTGAAGGCCGACATCACCAAGGCCACCGAGGTGGACGCCCTCATCCAGCGCACCATGCAGGCGCTGGGCAAGGAGATTCACGTCCTCGTCAACTGCGCCGGCGGCCTGGTGGCGCGCAAGCGCGTGGAGGAGATGGATGAGGCCTTCTATGACGCGGTGATGGATATCAACCTGCGCTCCACCTTCCTGGTCACGCAGGCCGTGCTGCCGCACATGCCGGAAGGCGGCGCGGTGGTGAACGTGGCCTCGCAGGCGGCGCGCGACGGCGGCGGCGCGGGCGCCATCCTCTACGCCACCGCCAAGGGTGCGGTGGTGACGTTCACGCGCGGGCTGGCCAAGGAGCTGGGACCGCGTCGCATCCGCGTCAACGCCGTGGCGCCGGGCATGATCAACACGCTGTTCCACGAGAAGTTCACCAAGCCGGAAGTCCGCCAGAAGGTGGCGGGGGCCACGCCGCTGGGTCGCGAGGGCCAGTCCATGGAGGTGGCGCGCCTGGTGACCTTCCTGGCCTCCGACGAAGCGTCGTTCGTCAACGGGGCTTGTGTCGACGTCAACGGCGGGGCCTACCTGGGCTGAAAGGATATCACCATGAAGAGCATGACGTTCAGGCCGGCATCCGAGTGTCGTTGGGACCTGGTCTCCCTGGGCGAGGTGATGCTTCGTCTCGACCCCGGTGACTACCGCGTCCACACCGCGCGGCAGTTCACCGCCAGTGAAGGAGGCGGAGAGTACAACGTGGCCCGTGGGCTGAAGCGCTGCTTTGGCCTGCGGACCGCGGTGGTCACCGCGCTGGCGGACAATCCCGTGGGTCGCCTCGTCGAGGACCTCATGTACCAGGGGGGCGTCGACACCTCCCTGGTGCGCTGGGTGGACTACGACGGCATCGGTCGCAGCGTGCGCAACGGGCTCAACTTCACGGAGCGTGGTTTCGGACTGCGCGCCGCGTTGGGCTGCTCGGACCGTGGCAACACCGCGGTGAGCCAGATGAAGCGCGGTGACGTCGACTGGCGTCGCGTGTTCAAGGAGCAGGGTGCGCGCTGGTTCCACACCGGCGGCATCTACTGCGCGCTCTCTCCCACCACCGCCGACGTGGCGTTGGAGGCCATGGCCGCCGCGCGCGAGGCGGGAACGGCCATCTCGTTCGACCTGAACTACCGCCCGTCGCTGTGGAAGTCGGTGGGGGGCAAGGAGAAGGCGCGCGAGGTGAACCGGAAGCTGGCGTCGATGGTCGACGTGATGATCGGCAACGAGGAGGACTTCGGCGCCGCGCTGGGTGTCCCGGTGGAAGCCCAGGATGAGCACCTGCGTCAGCTCGACGCGGGCGCGTACCAGAAGATGATGGAGCGGGTGGTGAAGGAATTCCCCAACCTCTCCCTCGTGGCGGTGACGTTGCGCGTGGCCAAGACCGCCAGCGTCAATGACTGGGGCGCGCTCTGCTACGCGCAGGGGAAGTTCTTTGCCTCGCAGATGCGCCAGGACGTGGAGATCCTGGACCGCGTGGGTGGTGGTGATTCCTTTGCGGCGGGGCTCATCTACGGACTGCTCAACGGCAAGGGCCCGCAGTGGGCGGTGGAGTGCGGCGCGGCGCATGGTGCCCTGGCCATGACCACGCCCGGCGACACCAGCATGGCGACGCTGCCGGAAGTGCTGCGCGTCATGGAGAACGTGGGCGCGCGGATCGAGCGCTGAGGAGGACGTGATGCAGCCGAAGATGTTGGGCCGGGACGCGGTCCGTCGACGCCTGGTGGAGGTTGGGGTGGTGCCGGTGGTGCGCGCGGCGTCCAAGGTGGATGCGGTGCGCGCCGTGCGGGCCATTGCGGCGGGAGGAATTCCCGTGGCGGAGGTCACGCTCACGGTTCCCGGCGCGCTGGAGGTGATCGCGCAGCTTCGCGCGGAGCACCCGGACGAGCTCCTGGTGGGCGCGGGCAGCGTGCTGGACGCCAAGCAGGCGATCCAGTGCCTGGAGGCCGGCGCGCAGTTCGTGGTGTCGCCGGGGCTCGACGTGGAGACGGTGCGTCTCGTCTCGGGGTGGAACGTGGTGATGGCCGCGGGAGCGCTCACGCCCACGGAGATCATCGCGGCGTGGCGTGCGGGTTCGGACTTCGTGAAGGTGTTCCCGTGCGGGAGCATGGGTGGAGCGAAGTACCTGAAGGCCATCCGGGGTCCGCTGCCACAGATTCCGCTGATTCCCACCGGCGGGGTCAACGCGCAGAACGCGGCGGAGATGTTCGTGGCGGGTGCGGCGGCCATTGGAGTGGGCGGTGAGCTCGTCGACGCCAAGGCGTTGCAGGAGGGACGCCTGGACGTGATCACGGAGAACGCGCGTCAGCTTGTGGCGGCGGTTCGGAGCGCGCGCCATTCGCCGTGATTCCCGCTTCCTAATCGGTACCATGAAGGGCTAAGGGGGACGCGCGCCGGTCTGCGAGCGACAACGCGTGCGTCGTCGAAGCGGCGCGAGCCCTGGAGTGCGGTGCGCCGCGTCTGAGCGCGCCACGACGTGCAGCACCGCCCTGGATCGGTGCACAGGGTGCGGAGCCGTTCCGTGATTCACGGCGCGGGGTCCGCAACCACCAACGCCAGCGCGAATCCGTCGTAGCCCTTGCTGCCCACGGTCTGGATGGCGGTGGCGCTGACGCGTGGTTCCGCACCCAGCAACTCACTGAAACGTTGGATGCCGCGCACGCTGGGATCGTCGCTGTCGGGGTCCGCCACCGCGCCGTTCCGCACCACGTTGTCCGCGACGATCAGTGTTCCAAGACGGGACAGCTTCAACGCCCACGCCAGGTAATCCGGATTGTTCGGCTTGTCCGCGTCGATGAAGATCAGGTCAAACGGCCCGCGTCCTTCCGAATGCAGCTGTGGCAACGTGTCCAGCGCGCGCCCAATCCGCAATTCCACGACGTTCGCGACGCCTGCGCGCTCCAGGTTTGCACGCGCCAGCTCGGCGTGTTTCGGGTTGAACTCGAGCGTGACGAGGTGTCCGCCCGCCTGCAGGCCGCGCGCGAGCCAGACGGTGCTGTAACCGCCCAGCGTGCCAATCTCGAGGATGCTCCTCGCCCCACGAAGCTGTGCCAGCAACATCAACAGCTTGCCCTGGTTGGGCGCCACGTTGTGGGGCGGCAGTCCCGCATCCGCGCACGCGGCCAACACCGCGTCCAGCACGGGGTCCGGGGTCAGCAGCGCGTCGGTGAAGTAGCGGTCGACGTTGT
This sequence comes from Myxococcota bacterium, assembly GCA_040752415.1. Lineage (GTDB taxonomy): Bacteria > Myxococcota > JACRCW01 > JACRCW01 > JACRCW01 > JBFMGU01. The sequence continues at coordinate 41,481 of JBFMGU010000014.1, read as the reverse complement.
TCCACAGGTCCTGCGTCATCGCGCGGCTCCGGGTCCGGGTTGATCAACCTGACGTCGCCCCGACGTCGGGCATGGTGCGTCATGCTAACGCGGTTGCGTCAGCGCAGTCTGCCCGTGTCGGGCGGGGCCGGCGAACACCTAACACCCACGTTCACGCGGTTGTGCACGCTCGCCCCCCTTCCCCACACCCGCTTCACCCCCACGTGATCCGCATCAGCGCGTCAGGCGACCGTCGGTGCCACCGGCAGCGAAGGCCGCACCTGGAAATGCACCAAGCCTGGCCTCGAAGCCGCTTGCACGACGGGACCGCGCCAGGCTCCGCGTTGGTGGCGGTAGGACGCGTGGTGTGCGGTATCCACGTTGGCGAAAGGCCTTCATCCCGTCGCTCCTCTCAACCACGATCCTACCGGCTCCCAACGTGGAGCCTGGCGCGGTCACGTCGTGCAGGCGGGCTTCGAGGCCAGGCTTGGTGCATTTCCAGGTGCAGCCTTGGCTGCCGGTGATCCCCCCCGCCATCCGCTGATCCGCATCACGTGGGTCACCGTCGCCAACCGTATCGACCTCCGTGTGTCGGAGCCAGGAGCATGACCTGGCGCCACTCTTCCGGTGGTGGCTCGCCCCACGGATCCGACGGGATGAAAATCCCCTTGACCCTGACGCTACGTGAGGGTGCACGTTCTGAAACCAGAGGTTGTTTCCATGGGCTACACGGTCAAAGCGGTGTCCAAGCTGGCGGGCGTGAGCGTGCGGACGCTGCACCACTACGACGCCATTGGTCTGCTCAAGCCCGCCCAGGTCTCGGGAGCCGGGTACCGCCTGTACTCCGACGACGATCTCCAGCGGCTGCAACAGATCCTGTTCTTCCGCGAGCTGGAGTTCAGCCTGCAGGAGGTGGCGGACATCATGAATGACCCGACCTTCGACCGCCGGCAGGCGCTTCTCAATCACAAGCACGCGCTGATGGCGCGCCAACAGGAGCTGCGGCAGCTCATCAAGACCATCGACCGCACCCTGGATTCCCTGGAAAGGAACACACCCATGAAGGACAAGGAGATGTTCGAAGGCTTCGATCCGTCAAAGTACGAGGAGGAAGCGAAGCAGCGTTGGGGCAACACGCCGGCGTGGAAGGAGTCGCAGCGTCGGACGAAGAAGTACACCAAGGAGGACTGGGCGGCGATCAAGCAGGAAGCCAGCGAGATCACCAACGGGATTGCCTCACGGATGGACCGCGGTCCGTCGGACCCGGAGGTGCAGCAGTACGTGCAGCGGTTCCACCAGCACATCAATGATCGCTACTACACGTGCCCCGCGGAGATGTTCCGTGGCCTGGGCGACATGTACGTCCAGGATGAGCGCTTCACCGCCAACTATGAGCGCATCAAGCCGGGCCTCGCGCAGTTCATGAGGTCGGCCATGCACGTCTACTGCGACCGTCTCCTGCGCGAGGCGGAGCGCTGAGCCATGAGCCATGGAAGAGAGCACGGTGGCTTCAACGGGAACCACGGGCGCGCGCACGGTCATCCAGCCGGTCACGCCCGTGGCCTCCTTCGTGCCCCAGCCGCCCAAGTACACGCTGGAGGACATCATCCTCCCCAAGGCCACCCTCGACGAGATCATGGACGCCTTGGCGGTGCGCGACCAGAGCGCGCTGGTGTTTGACGTGTGGGGCTTGCGGGAGACGCATAGGCATTCGCGGAAGGTCGGAATCAATCTCTATGGTCCACCCGGCACCGGGAAGACCATGGCCGCGCACGCCATTGCCGCGCACCTTGGCAAGCCGCTGCTCATCATCAGCTACGCGGACATCGAGTCCAAGTACATCGGCGACACGCCCAAGAACCTCACCACCGCGTTCCAGGTTGCCACCGACACCGACAGCATCCTGTTCTTCGACGAGGCGGACGCCATCCTGAGCCGTCGACTCACCAACATGAACAACGCCACGGACACCAGCGTGAACCAGACGCGCTCCGTGATGTTGACGTTGTTGAACGACTACCAGGGCGTGATCATCTTCGCCACGAACTACATCTCCAACTACGACCCGGCGTTCATGCGCCGCATCCTGGCGCACATCCGTTTCAGCCTTCCCGACGAGGAGGGACGCCGCCGGCTGCTGCGCAAGCTGGTGCCCACCGCGTTGCCCACCAACCTGTGCGTCGACGAGCTGGCACAGATGTCCGAGGGGTTGAGCGGCAGCGACATCTCCAACGCCATCCTGGCGGCGGCCTTCCGAGGCGCGCAGACGCGGGAGAAGTTCGTGGAGCACCGGTACGTGGCGGAAGCGCTGCGGGCCATCCGGGACAGCCTGGCCGCCAATCGCGCCTCACCCCGGTGATGAAGACGAGGTAGGCTGCTCCGGCGCATCCGCGCCAAGCGACCGGAGCCCCTGATGACCCGTCGAGCAACCTGCTGTTGTGGCCAGCTGCGTCTCACCTGCGAGGGCGAGCCCGTCCGCGTGTCCATGTGCCATTGCCTGGCGTGCCAGCAGCGCACCGGCAGCACGTACGGCGTCCAGGCGCGTTTTCCCGACGAGCAGGTCACCCAGGTTGAGGGTCGCGTGGCCCAGTACAAGCGCGTGGCGGACAGCGGCAACGAGGTGACATTCCACTTCTGCCCGACGTGCGGCTCCACCGTCTTCTGGAAGCTGGGTGCATTGCCCGGTTTCACCGTGGTGGCGGTGGGCGCGTTCGCCGACCCGAAGTTTCCCGCGCCCAGGGTGTCCGTCTACGAAGCGCGACGTCACGCGTGGGTGGGGATGCCCGCCGACGTGGAGCACATGGACTGAGCATGGCCCCCGACCTGCTTGCACGCGCGGTGAAGGCGCATGATCCCCTGGGCCGGTTCTCCTCGGTGCGGGCGCTCCGCGCCGAAGTGCGCGTGGGCGGGAACATCCTGGCGTTCCGCTTCAGGAGTCCTTCGGCCCGCAGGGTGACCGTCCATGTCGACGCCCGAAGGCCGCGGCTCCTCATGACCGGATTCCCGCAACCCGGCTGGTGCGGAGAGATGGCGGGTGACGTCGTGCGGATTCGGGATGACGCGGGACGGGTGGTGGGGGAGCGACACCATGCACGCAGCGTGGCGTCGTCACGGGTGAAGTGGGATGCGCTGGATGAGATGCACTTCCTGGGCTATGCGCTGTGGAACTACGCGCTAACGCCGTTCTTCTTCACCTGGCCCGGCTTCCACACCGAAGAGCTCCCGGCGCAGGACGGTCTGCAGCGGCTGCGGGTGCGTTTTCCGTCGGGGATTCCCACACACAGCGCGGAGCAGGTCTTCCATTTCAATGAGCGCAACCTGCTGGTGCGGCTGGATTACACCGCGGAGGTCTTCGGCTCGAGATGGAGGGGCGCGCATTTCTGCGGCGAGCACCGCGAGCTGGGCGGCTTCCTGGTTCCCACGCACCGCAAGGTGCTGCCCAAGCTGGGCGGAAGGGTCCTGCCGTTCCCCGCGGCCATGGAGGGGTGGGTGGAGAGCCTGGGGGAAGCGGAGGAACTGCCAGCGGAGCGGTGAAACGCTCTCCCCGCCTTACCAGCCCGGACCCGTTTCAGGCTCCACCAGGCGACCAATGTCTCGTGGAACCTCCGGAAGCGTGTCGACGAACGCGCCGTCAACCCCCGAAACGCGGACGAAGCCCCCCTGGATGGCATCCGCGCCGAACTCCATGCTGACCATGGCCCCGGAGAGGAGCGCGCCCAGGAACATCCCCAGGCCCACGTAGATGTCGTGGCCGCCGAACAACGGTGGAGCGAACACCACGCCGGCGGTGGCGGCCAGCATGACGACGCCGGACAGCGTCCAGTTGCGTCGTTTGTGGATGTGCTGCCGACAGTACCAGACATGCGCCACGGCGGTCCGACGGGCAAGCGCCATCGCCAGTGCGTAAAAGAGAGGACCCGCCAGGATGGTCATCCTCACCCAGGACGGATTCACCCACACCTTTCGTCGAACTTCGTGCACGCCGCGTTGATTGCAATGGATGCAGCGTTGGGGCAGGTGCGCGCCGTCCTTGAAGACCAGGTCGGCGCCCCGTCGCCACACATCCGCCACGGGCCGGAAGTCGACGACGGCGGGGGTAAACGCTGCGGGTGTCGCTGGCTCCATGGGCATGCGCATCCTCTCCGCCCGGAATGATTCATGACACGCGTGTGGCGTGCAACCACCGCATCCGCTTCGTGGGTGTGCGTCCCGGGCGCGGTCCCGTGGTGGGAAAGCCCGTGGTTCTCGTCGGGGGAAGCGTGCGGGACCTCAGGGAAGCCGCCGGTCAGTCAATGCACCGCGTCAAAGCCCGGTGACGCGGTGGCGCGTTGTTTCTCGCGTGTCCCGGCGCCAGCGTGATGGAGTGCGCCGAACGATGGAAGGACCGTTGCACGGCGCGGTCCGACGACACGGCTGAAGGGCGCATCATCCAGGAGATGGTGGCACGCTCGGAGGGAAGGACGATGAGTCTGGCGAAGAAGCTGAACCTGAAGGATGGCATGAAGGTCCGCGTGGTGGGGAAGCCCGCCGGGGTGGACCTGGATGACGTGACCACGACGACCTCCGCCAAGGCCGACGCCGTCCTGGTGTTCGTGAAGACGTTGTCCGAAGTCGACGCGAAGTGCGCGCCGATGGTTGACGCGGCGAAGGAGGACCGCATTGCCTGGGTGGCGTACCCCAAGGCGGGACAGCTCGGCACGGACCTCAACCGCGACGTGCTGTGGCGCCACCTCCAGAAGAATGACATCCAGGGCGTGCGACAGGTGGCGCTCGACGACGTGTGGAGCGCGATGCGTTTCCGGCCCGGGAAGTAGAAGGCGGGCGTATCGCGTCCGGCTGCGCCGCCGCCACCCACGCACAGTACCGCGCCGGACATTGCCAACACTTGCACCCGTGGGCGCGGCGCGCCTCGTTCGCCTTGCCAAGGAAACCCACAGTCATCGCGGTGACCGTCAGTGCGACGTGGCCCGTGTTTCCCCGGGGCCCGCCGGGTCGGCTCACGGTTGGCCAATGGTGTGCCGATAAGCCCATTGCCCCCGTTCGGCCTACCCGGAGCATCGCATGAGATGGATTCGTCCCGTTTCGGTTCTGGTTACCTTGGGTTTCGTCGCGTGTCGCTCGGCGGATTCGCAGGACGTCCAGGCTCACCAATCGCAGGTTCGCCAGGCGGTGACAGAGGAGGACGCTGACCAGGACGGGTGGCCCTCCTGGGAAGATTGCGACGACACCTCGTGGTGGATCAACCCGGGACAATGGGATTACTGCGACGGCGTGGACAACGATTGCGACGGCGTGGTCGACGACGACGATGGTTGGATGTACTTCCGGGACGCCGACAGCGATGGATATGGTAGCTGGGTGGATTCGTACTGGGGTTGCTCCCCGCCGTCGGGCTACACGTGGATGGACGGTGACTGCGACGACTCCAGGGCCGAGGTCCATTCCGGCGCCCCGGAGGTCTGTGACGGCGTCGACAACAACTGCGACGGCAGCGTGGACGAGAGTGGGGGCTCCAGCACCTGGTACCGCGACGCGGACGACGACGGGTTTGGCAATCCCGGCGTGGCACAACAGGCGTGCCAGCGGCCGGCGGGATACGTGGCGGACAGGACGGACTGCAACGACGGGAGCTCCGCCATCTACCCCGGCGCGACGGAGACGTGCGACGGGCGGGACAACGACTGTGACGGCGCCGTGGACCAGGGCAACCCCGGTGGCAACCAGGCGTGCATCACCGGTCAGCCGGGCATCTGCGCGCAGGGCTCCACCGCGTGCACCGAGGGTGGATTGGTGTGCAACGCCAACATCGCCCCGGGAACCCAGGCCGAGGTCCAGGACGGTCTGGACAATGACTGCGACGGTGAGACCGACGAGCCGCCGGCGGTGATCCTCCAGCAGCCGGTATCCTGGGTGGTGGTGGGAGTGCAGTTGGAGCTTGGCGCGCAGGTGACACGCGTGCAGCCGGGCGACAGCGTGGAGTTCATCTCCGGACCCACAGCGCTGTGCACGGCAGTGGCCAACGAGACCACCGGGCTGGCCACCTGCACGTGGAATGTGACGACGTCAGGCGAGCACACCGTGTATGCGCGGAAGGTTGGCACCGAGGAGGTCAGCGCGTCCCACATGGTGATGGTGTATGCGGAAGCCACCGGGGTCTCGTTGCCGGAGAGCATCCATGCGCGTCCCTCGGTGCCCTTCAGCGTGAGCGCCACGGTGAGCGTGGCCAACGGACCCGCCATCTCCGACGAGACCAGCCTGGGCGGCGACAGCGTGCAGTTCCTGGTGGACGCGGAGGAGGCGGCGGTGGTGAACACGTCGAGCGACGGTGCATTCGTGGCCACCGGCCTGGTGATTCCGTCCGAGGGTACGTATGCGTTGGAGGTGGTCTATTCGGGTCGTCCGTACGCGTATTCGCCCAGCACCGATTCCCGCGAAGTCGTGGTGGATGGCACGCCGCCCGTCGTGAATGGACCGAGCGACATCATCCAGGAGGCCGCGGGACCCGCGGGTCAGTCCATCAGCTGGTCCATCAACGCCTCCGACACCCACAGCGGAATCGCGGCGGTGAGCTGTTCGCCGGCGTCGGGAAGCGTGTTCCCGGTGCGTGCGTCGCCGACGCCGGTGGCGTGTCTGGCGGTCGACCGTGCGGGCAACCAGGCTGGCGTGGGCTTCTCGGTCTGGGTGCGGGACACGGTTGCGCCGACGCTCACGGTTCCGAGCTCGGGCATCGTCGTGACGGCGACGTCCTTGACCGGCACGGTGGTGAGCTACCACGTGTCCGCGTCCGACGTCGTGAGCGGCAATGTGCCGGTGAGCTGCTCCCGCCCGTCGGGGACGGCGTTCCCCGTGGGCAACACCACGGTGACCTGCACCGCGAGCGATGCCGTGGGGAACTCCACCGCGCAGAGCTTCACCGTGACCGTGCGCGACACGCGGCCGCCGCTGGTGACCATCAACACGCCCAAGACCGTCACGACGTCGAATCGCAACGGCGCGGCGGTGTCCTTCACGGCGTACGCCACGGACATCCTGCCGTCCAATCCCACGGTCACGTGTTCGCACGCGTCGGGGAGCGTGTTTCCGGTGGGAAGGACCACCGTCCGCTGCAGTGCCGTCGACGCGGCGGGCAACGTGGGCGTTTCCACCGCGCTGGTCACGGTGGTGTACCGCGCCGCGCTGTAGGAGCCCGCGGCGTTCCGGCCGTGGATGCCTTGGCGCGAGCAGGTCCGAGCAACTCCCGGGTATGCTCCGCGCCGTGGGACGACCCGGCCACGAAGACCCGACGGTGATGCGTTCCCTGCTCACGACCGGGCAGGCCACCCCGGCCATCTTTCGCGCCGCGCTCACGAGCATTCCTCCCCTCGACCGCGACGCGTGGTTGGACTCCGTCCTCGGCCTGGACGGTCTTCCCGACGACGGACCGGACCTCCCCTCCGGCTGCGTTCCCTACCTGCCGTGCTCCGTGGCCACGCTCCTGCTGATGGTGGAGCACGCGGGCGTGCACGCTGGCGACGTGTTCGTGGACGTTGGCTCTGGCCTCGGGCGGGCTACGGCCTTGACGCACTTCCTGACCGGTGCGGCGGCGGTCGGCATCGAAGTCCAGCCGGAGCTCGTCCGCATCTCCCGTGAGCTCACGAGGAGCCTGAACGCCACGCACATCTCGGTGGTCGAGGGCGACGCTGCGCAGCTCACCGGCGACATCACCGTCGGGACGGTGTTCTTCCTGTACTGCCCGTTCACCGGCGCTCGCCTGGAGACGGTCCTGGGCCACCTCGAGGCCATCGCCTCCACGCGCCCCATCCGCGTCTGCTGCGTCGACATGCCGCTGCTTTCCTATCCATGGCTAACGCCGGTTTCGCTGCCTTCCGGAGAGCTGACGGTCTACCGCAGTACGCACCCCGGCTGAGCCCCGGGCCTATTGCGCCGTCACCGTCAGCTCAAAGGCGCCCTGGTTCTCCACCCAGAACGAATCCACGACGACGAACAGAACCTCACTCTCCGCCGCCGTCACCGTGACGCCCTCCGGCTCTCCCTGCCGCCCCACGTCCGCTCCAACGAGACACTGCGGCGCGGCCGCGGCACAGGCCTCCGCTTCGGCGTCGAGCACGTACAGCGCCAGGTCGTGTTCCGCGGGAGTCAGCGTGATGTCCACCGTCTGCCCCGCCTGCAGCGTCAGCGCGTAGACAACATCCGGCCCGCTCTCGTCGACGGCGAGGCACGTGCTCCCGAATCCCGGTGAATAGTCGTGCCGCGCTGCCAGGGTGGTTCCCGTGACCGTCTCGCCCACGGCAATCGTCGTCGCGGAAGCGCAGTCATCATTGGCCGGTTGCGCCACGCACACGCCCGTCCAGGCGCACGTCTCCCCCGCGTCGCACCCGACCACCGGCAACCCCGCTTCGCAATCCGGGTCCACCGCGCCGCAGTCGCAGTTGCAGCTCACGCCATCGTCAAAGGTGGCCCCTTCACAGGTCCAGTCATTCGGCACCCGCGACGAGCAGAAACCCTTGAAGCCCGTCTCCCCACCCATGATCGAGAAGCAGCGCTCGAAGGCCGCGGTATCGCAATCGTCGTCGGAATCACAGATGACACGGCAGATGCCGTCCAGGTGATCGAACACGTCACACACGCCCGTGGCGATGCCCAGTTGCACTCCGCAGTAGAACGCTTCGCTCTGGCACGGCATCCCCAGCGTGGCGGCATCCACGGGATCCTCCGTGCACAGGTCATCGGGCCACCCGAGCGTGCACACTCCCACGTCGCATGCGTCGGTGGGAGCGTACGCGGAGCACGTTTCCACGCACTCGCCCAGCACGCAGGTGTCTCCCACGTCGCATCCGCGGATGACGGGCAGCTCCTCGGCGAAGCAGTCCGGGTCGGGCTCCGTGCCACAGTTGCAGTCACAGCCATCCGCCTCGTTGAACCGGGCCGGGTCGCACGACCACGTCGAGGGGACGTACTTGAAGTCCATGTTCACGTCGTCGACCTCCACGCACAGCCCACCGGGCACCGGCACCGACTGCAGTGTCTCCCCCTCGACGGTCACCTCGACGAATCGGGCGCCAGTGAGCGACCCGCGCAGCTTCAATCCGAACGGGTCCTCCGCCACGGTGAGGGTTCCCGCCGTCACGAACAACAAGGCCCCCGGCGGCGCGCTCGGGTCCAGCTGGTCCGCGAAGATCATCACGCAGTGCGCGCACGTCGATAAGTTCGAGTCGTTCCCGCTCCCCAGGTCAAAGGTCCCGACGAACTCCGTGTCCGCGTAGCGCAGGAACTGGATGCTCAGGTAATCCGGCCCCGGCTGGCGCACGCTGGGTGACAGCCTGGCGCTGTACATCACCGACACGTCATCCAGCCGGTCAAACGCTATCTCCGGCGCGGTCACGCGCAGACACGTCGGCCCCGCATCCGCGCCAGCGTCGGCGCCCGCGTCAACACCGGCGTCGCCACCGGCGTCCGTTGCACCGGCGTCGGCGGGACCTGTCGGCGCACCGGCGTCGGTGGCCGTTGTCGACGGGGGAGTGCAGGCAAGAAGAAGAGGAAGCAGGAGAATGGCAGTGCGCATGCCGACTCGTTCGCATGAGCCCGCCACGTTCGCAATTCCGCGGGTCGTCTTGCGGCAGCGTGCCGGCGGACCCTCAGATTTCTGATGGGCTGCGAGCTGGGGTTAACCACGGCTAAGCGGATCGGTCCGGCTTCAGGCGTGACGGCGCGTGACCTGCAGCTGCCGGCGCGTGTCCTGCCCGTGACGCGGGACGTTCGCAGCTGGGAGAGGACGGCCCATGGCCTGGTGAGCCGCGGGCCCATTGACCCCGGGAGGAACAACGTCAACGGTCTGGGTGGAAGAAAAAAGCGTGGGCGGGTGTCCAATCCGGCCCCCCTCGCGCGTCAATGGGGAGCGAGGCCGCTCCAGGCCTTCCAGCCAAAGGACAATTCCGATGCCACAGCGCAAATACCTTGTTCTCTCCCGGTGCCAGCCTGGTCAGCAGGGGCAGTCCCCGTCCCCCGAGCAGATGCAGCAGATGTACGCCGCCTTCCATGCGTGGAAGGAGAAGTTCAAGGACAACATCCTGGACCTGGGGGACCGCCTCAAGCCGGGGGGCAAGGTGCTCACCGCGGCGGGCGTTGCCGACGGCCCGTTCGTGGAGGCGAAGGAGATCGTGGGCGGCTACATGATCATCTCCGCGGCGGACGACGAGAGCGCGGTCGAGGTGGCGCGGGCCTGCCCAGGCAGCCAGGCGCCGGGGAACTCCATGGAAATCCGGGAAATGGTGGGCCTCTGAGCGAGGGGTCCGATTCACGTGGTCGGCCAGACCCGGTTTCTCCGCCGGGCCTGGTCGAGCATTTCTTCCGACATGAGTACGGCAGGCTCGTGGCCGTGCTCGTCCGCCGGGTGGGCCTGGACCATCTCGAGCTCGTCGAGGATGCCGTCCAGGGCGCACTGATGGCGGCGTTGACGTCGTGGGTGGCCAAGGGCATTCCGCGGGAGCCCGAGGCGTGGCTCTACCGTGTGGCGCTCAACAACCTCATGGGCGTCCTGCGACGGGATCAGCGGCGCGTCCGGATTCTTGAAGGCGCCGACGTGGCTGGGGATGACGCGAGGGAAGAACCGGTCTCCGCTGGATTCGCCGGTGAGGTGCGCGACGAGCTCCTGCGCATGCTCTTTGTCTGCTGCGACGAGGCACTGCCGCCCGAATCACGACTGGTCCTGGCGCTGAAGACGTTGTGTGGCTTCAGCACCGGCGAGATCGCGTTCCGGCTCTTCACCAGCGAGGCGAACGTCCACAAGCGCCTGGCGCGTGCGCGGGAAGCGCTGCGGAAGATCGCCGTCGACACCCAGACACCGCCGTTGGAAGCGCTGCGGGCCCGTCTGTCGAGCGTGCACGCCGTGATCTATCTCCTCTTCAACGAGGGATATCTCTCCGTGCATGCCGAGCGCGCCATCCGGAGCGAGCTCTGCGACGAGGCCATCCGCCTGGGCACCCTCCTGGCGACGCACCCGGTGGGCGCCACGCCGGAGACCTTCGCCCTGCTGGCGCTCATGCACCTGCACGCTGCCCGGCTTTCGGCACGACAGGACGCGGTGGGCGGGTTGTTGCTCCTGGAGGAACAGGACCGCACGCAGTGGGACCAGGAGGGGATTCGTCGTGGCGTGGAGTGGCTGGCGCGCGCGTCAAGCGGTGACGTGTTCACGCGCTACCACGCGGAGGCCGGGATTGCGGCGGCATACGCGCTTGCGCCCTCGTTCGCGGAAACCCGCTGGGAGGAGATCGCGGACCTCCACGCCATGCTGGAGCGCATAGATCCTTCGCCGCTGCACACGCTAAATCGGGCTATCGCGGTGGCGGAGGCGCGCGGGGCGGCGGCCGGGTTGGCGGTGCTGGAGGGACTGGTGCCGCCAGCGTGGCTGGCGGGGCATTACCTGTGGGCGGCCGTGCTCGCGGACTTGTACCGTCGGGCGGGAGATGCCGAGATGTACCAGCGATACCGCGAGCAGGCTCTTGCCTCCGCTCCCACGGATTCGCTGCGCGAGGTGTTGGGACGGCGCCTGGCTCCTCCGAGCCTGGTGCGTCCGACGGAGTGATGGTGCCCACGGACGCCGCACCGAGTTGACGCTCCGACGTCTCCTCCGCCAACCGGCGAGCGAAGAACGCCAGGATCTCATCCCGCGCCGGAATGCAGGAGGCGCTCGTTGGCGTAGCGCGTCAGGACGAACTGAACATCGTCGCCACGCTCACGTGCCAGCTTGTCGATGCGCGCGCGCACCGACGCCGCCATGTTGCGCTTGGGTATCATGCGACCGCTTCCACGTAGGGCCTCATGAAGGGCCAGGTGCGGTCCGCTTTCGCGGCTGCGACGAGGGCGTCCATGCCAGCGCGGTGTTTGCGTCGATAGTCTTTCAGGGCGGCGAGCGCGACCTCCATGCCAACGTGCCCGCGGTATCGGAAGCAATCCGCCACCGTCTTGGCGGGCGTTGTGACCCGCACACTCACGCCGTCAATGGTTCGTTCTTCCACGCCATGGTGCCGAGCGTTGCCGCTGGCTCGGACGAGTTCCACGCGCGGGGACTTGATGGAGGGTGCGCGCGCCTTTCGGTCGATCATCAGCCACACCGCGGACGGGAGCTCTGTGGTCAGGCCGTGAAGCTGCAGGGCAGAGAGCAGACACACGGTCCCATGTGGTACGCGCTTGGCCACGTCCGCCAGCGTGGCGAGCTCACTGGAGGCGGCATTGGACGCCGCTCGGTACAGGCCCCGTGACACGTGCTCAATCTGGCCGCTGGCGACCAGGCGCCCCAGGTATGAGCGGGGGACCCCGGCAGCGGTGACCTCGGACGCCGTGACGGGGCCCTTGGCCACCATCCGCAGAACCTTCTTCGCCTTCTCAGAACCCGGTTGAGACATAGTGTCGGTCAGAAAAATTTTGGACCAACGTTATGTACCAAACTCCAACGTGCGCCTCAAGGCTGCGTCACCGGTGGGGCTTCGCTGCGTTGCCCCGTCCGGAGATCACCTTGAGCACGTTTTCTCTTCAGATTCTGAAAGGGTGGACTCACCCTCCACAAACCTGCTCGACAAGGTCCACAACGCCCCGGGCCAGGAGCTCTTGTTCCATCGGTTCGAGCGTGTTGGCGATGGCAAGGACATCTCTCACGCCCGCCGCGTCAGCCGACTGAAAGAGTTCCGCCAACTCGCGGAGCACGTTCTCCCCGTCTCGTCCCGCGTTCAGGAGGGTCGCCTGCACGTTGCCCGCGCCCTTCAGCGACACGTATTCATGAGGCGCCCACGAGGGCGTCCATGCCGACGCGTAACTTCCGCCGGGGCACGAGGGCGATCTCGATGCCAACGTGCTGCCGGTATCGGAAGCCCATCTGGTGATGACCTCGCCGCCCCTACATCAATTGCGGGTAGGACCGGCGTCTCACTCCTGTTGGCAGAAGGGGCTCGATCGAAGCGCGCATCCGCAAGTACCTGCTGCCCGAGTTCGCCGACCAGCCCCTCACCAAGATCACTCCCAACGACGTGTCCGGCTTCTGCGTAGAGATGCTCAAGACACTTTCACCGCAGTCCGTCGAGCACCTGAGGCGCACGATGCTGGCGATGTACACATTCGCCATCAAGAGCGACCTGTACGTCGGCAACAATCCCGCCCAGCTGGCCGAGCGCGTGAAGGTCCCCAAGAAGCCCGTGCGCTTCCTCGACGCTGCCGAGGTGCCGCGCCTGCTCGCCGCGGTGCCCGAGCAATGGCGCTGCCTCTTCGCCACCGCCATCTACACCGGCGCACGCAAGGGCGAGCTGCTGGGCCTCAAGGCCTCCGACGTCGACCTCAAGCGCCGCACCATCCTGTTGGCGACGAGCTACGACGGTCCCACCAAGTCCGCGAAGCCGCGCACCGCGCCGATTCCCGAGGAGCTACAGCCCTTCCTCGCCGCGCATCTTCCGACGGTGAAGGGCGAGTATCTCTTCGGCCACGACGACGGCGAGAGGCGCAACCGCAACACGGACCTCCCCGCCGTCTTCAAGCGCGCTCTCGCCCGCGCCGGCATCGTCAACGGCTACGACCACATCTGCCGGCGCCAAGGCTGCGGTTTCCGCGAGCGCCGCACCGAAGGCGAGATCAAGCCCTGCCCCAAGTGCAGCTTTCGCTTGTGGACGCGCCCGATCCCCGCCGACCTGCGCTTCCACGACCTGCGCAGCACCTTCGGCACGCACGCCTACGAGGTCACCGGCGACGTCCGCTTCGTCCAGACCGTGCTCGGCCACAGCGCCCCCACGCTCACCGAGGAGCGCTACAGCGCCGTCCGTGCGCAGCGCCTGGTGGACCAGGGCAACCGCCTCCGCTTTCTCACGGATGAGCAGCTTTCAGCGCTGGTAACTTACCCGGCGCTTACCGGAAGCATTCGCGACGAGAGCACCGTCGAAGTCGAAAGAAAAAACCCCGCGGGTTGCGCGGGGTTTTTTGGCGGGGTGGACGGGACTCGAACTTGACCGGGTGGTGAACCCAATAACCGAGCAGGGACGCACGCTTACCGCATAAGTGCGCGAATTGCCGGAGGAATCACCGAGTCATCGGAGGGCGCCGCCATACCTGCCGGTACTTGGGAGGACACGGCGGAACGGCACAAGGACGGCACATGGGGAGAGGCGAGGACGACTCGGTAGGCCGCAGGAGACCGGCCAATCTCCCGTTGTCGCCGCGCGGGCCACATCGCCCCCTCGAAGCTCATGGGGACACCTTCAGTCACCCTCATTTGAGATCCCGAGCTTGAAGCTCGCCCAGCAACCGTCGCCCGTCTGCAGCTTGTCATCAGCTACGTCGGCAAAGGTGTTCCTAGCAACAGCCAACGGGCCGTATGACCGCGAGTCCTCCAAGGTTTTGGAGCCTGCCGTGCCCTCCAGCAGTTCCACGGTTATCGACGCGTACAACTTCTCGTCGCTGCCCATGTTGAACACCAGCACCGCCTTGAGCAGCACCTCGCCGTCCACCTCCTTGTTGTGCGTGAACTGCACTGCTGGGCCGCCGGGCAGCAGCATGAACTGATTGCCCCACGTGTAGGGCTCTGACTCGTCCGGATCGGGCCAGGTGTCGTCGTCAAATACCGTTCCAGATGCATTGTAGCTGCACGACAAAGGCTGCGGTTCTTGCCCGGCCTCAAAAAGCCCGACCGGCGCTGGATCGGGCCGATAGTCATCTCCTGGCCCCGACGGTCGCGCGGCGGGGGACAACACCAGGACAGGCGTTTCAAGATATGGGCGGAGCGAGGACCACGGTCGCGCGCGCTTCCAATGCTGGAGGATTCTGGTGCAAGCCTCGACGGCCCGCTGGGCGTCAGGCATCGCGGCGATACCGCCCTCAGCCATCTTGTCGTGCGCGATGTGTTTGTTCCCGTCCTGGCTGATGAAATTGTGAAACTCTTCAATGCGCCATTGGGCATCGCGATGCACGTGACCCTTCGCGTACGAGTCTTGGACGAGGTGCAAGAGCGCGCCTACAGCCCGCTGCCGAACGTCCCCACGGGTTCCGACGAGAAAGAGGTCCTTTATGGTTGTGGATGACCCAGTGAACCAACGGCTGACGCTCGCGACCGCGCTCATCGGCACGGACGGTGCGATCCGACCGATGCTGACGAGATAAAAGAACTCTGCCCAAGCGAGTGCGTCGGTGCGCGTCTGCGTAGCGACTTCGCCGTCTCGGGGAGCCATTGCATGCAGGCACTGGAGGTCGCCGAAATGTGAACGCGCCAACAGAGGTGAACCGTTTGCGAACACGGCTCCACCCTTTGCGGAGGCTTTGTACAACTCGAACTTGACGCCAAATTCTGCACCCGATGACCAGTTGTCTGTCTCCGAATCGTTCTTGTCGAAGAGAAGCCCTTCAGGGTCGTCGCTCCAGATGACACCGCGAACGAATTCCCACGCGGACGGTGACGAAAAGGTGTCGTTGGGGCCAATTATCTCCGCGCGCTTCAGGGCCATCTCTGTGATGGTCTCGTGGACCGGGTCTTTGTAGTTCCACGGGCCCTCAATCTCGTATGCCGGCTGGATGCCTTCTTTCTTCTTCGGCCGTTTCCCACGTGGAAAGACGAGGCCATGAGCACAGCACCGGTTGAGACCCATCTCCGCTCCTCGGTTTGGCCGCGCACGGCCCCAGGTCTGGGGCAGACTGACGGACATAGCCGCTTACGGTCAAGGTAGCGCCGCGCCGCACGCCGCAGGCACATTCCTCTAGAGAGAGCGTCAGGCGCCACGGGCGCCGCAGCAAAGAAAGCATCTCATTCGGGATAAGGATCTGAGCGGGGTCCTTGCCCTGCTCCTCACAGGCGCCCTTGTGCGCACCGGAGGAGTCGAAATGGCCTTTGAAGACATCAAAAACGCACTCACGACGTCGGGCAACCACCTCGGAGACTTGGTCTGGTGGACGCTGTCCGACGCTGCCGTCGACCGAGCAACCCTCGAAAGCACCTGGAACAACGCAAAATTGCCGGTGGAGTTGCTGCCGGAACCGCCCACGGCGGAAAAAGCCCTCAAAGTTTCGGTAAGGGAAACCGCCGTCGGCAAACCGGATCTGCTCATTCGGCTGGGCAAAGAAGACGAGCAGCAGATCATTTTCGCCGTCGTGCGCGAGCATCGGCAGCCCGACGGCTCCGTGACCTTCACGCAAGAGGCGCGCATCGTCTTGGACCGCGCCACAGAGCGGTTGACGGCGGACTCGGCCTCCCATCCGGCCGCGCATGGAGTCCTCACGGCCTTCGCCCGTCTCCGGACGACTCATACCGCTGACGACGTCCGACGCACCGTGGTGAGGACGTTGCACGGGATGGCAGCCATCACGCTCCGAGACGGCGGAGGCATCTACTGGGTTCCCAAGACCCATGCCGATGGCCTTCGGCGGTTGCAGGGCGCGGTCGAACGCATTGGGTCCAGCAGGATGTACCTGCTGCCCGTGCATGACAGCGCCGACGCCAACCGCACCCTCGGCGAAGCCGCCAAGCTGTCCATCGAGGAGGACCTCGCCGGCCTGCAAGCGGAGATCGACGGCTTCCTTCAATCACCACCTGACCGGCCATCCACGCTGGTGAGGCGGTTCGATGCGTTCGAGGCGCTACGCCAAAGAGCCGAACTGTATCACCAAGTGCTCAAGGTGCAGGTGGAAGCACTGGACACGCGCTTGGTGTCCATGGCTCGCGCCGTCGAGACGTTGCTGAGCCAGAAGTCCGCAGCCTGACGACAACATAACCAACATCAACCCGCGCAAGGGCGGTCATCCGCGATCCGGTGGCCGCCCTTTCGCATTCTTGGAGACACCATGCTGAAGGAACTCAACAAGCTGGAAGCTGAGCTGAACACTCAATTCCCCGAGCGGCGGAGCGTCGTCCACGGCGCACTGGCTGCTGTCATCATCAACGAGCACGTGCTACTGCTCGGTCCTCCGGGCACCGGCAAGAGCGCGCTTGTGCGAGCCATCGCCACCGCCTTTGGCTGCCGCTACTTCGAGCGCCTGCTCACGAAGTTCTCGACGCCGGAGGAGTTGTTCGGGCCGATCTCGCTCAAGGGCATGGAGCAGGACCGCTACAGCCGCATCACGACAGGAAAGCTGCCAGAAGCGGAGCTTGCGTTCATCGATGAGGTGTTCAAGGGCAACTCCGCAATTCTCAACAGCCTGCTGTCGCTCGTCAACGAGAGACTCTTTCACAACGACGGCACCGCTGTGACCTGCCCGCTGGTGTCGATGTTCGGCGCTTCCAACGAGCTGCCCGAGGGCAAGGAGTTGGAAGCCGTGTTCGACCGGTTCCTGCTCCGGTTCGATGTCGATTACCTGCTCCGCCCGACCAGCTTCCGCGCCGTCATCACCGCCTCCGAGCCGTCGGTGGCCACGAAGTTGAATCGTGCCCAGCTTACGGGCGCACAGAAGGAGGCTGCCGCCGTCAAACTCACGGACGAGACCATCGACGCCATGATCACCATCCGGGACGCGTGTCGGACGGAAGGGGTCACGGCCAGTGATCGTCGCTGGAAGAAACTGACCAAGCTCGTCCAGGCGACCGCGTACCTCAGCGGCGCCGACGAGACGATGCCGGAGGATCTGTCCATCCTCGTCGACAGCCTCTGGCGCGATCCCAAGGAGCGCCCCAAGCTCGCGAAGGTTGTCGGCCGCATCGCGGACCCGGTTGGCGCCCAGGCCAACGAGATCCTCGACGCTGCAAGGGAGACCGCAACCAAGGTCTCTGCGCTCAAGGCGACGGATAGGAAGAAGTACGTGGCCGAGGCGGCGGCGGCCATGGACATCTTCAACCAGCAGCAGGCCAAGCTCACCGGGCTGGCGAAGTCTGCCGGCCGGCGGGCCAAGCACGTCGTCGGGGACGCCATCGGGGAGATCAACGGCCTGCACGCCGAACTCGCCAGAGCGGTGAGCCAGGGATTGGGTCTCGGGATGCGGGTGGCCAAATGAGGCGCATCCTCTTCGATGTGCCGCTCTGGCACATCTTCCTGCACCGCGACGCTCGTGGACTGCCCAGCGCGGCCAAGGAGGATTCGCCGCAGTTGTCATTCCAGGATGAGCTGTTCGACGTGCTGTATGCAGGCGACGCAGAGCCCATTGACCCTGTCCTGACGTCTGGACTGGCCGAGTGGGCTCGGTCGTTTCACGCCACCTGCGCCGCACACCCGGACTTCCAGCGGCTGGCGGAGGATGTCCGGGGCGACGCGTACGCTGCTGGGCTCGCGGTGGAGAAGTTGCTGGAGCAGGCCGCACCGCCGGAGCTTGAGTCACCCGTTCCGCCGGCTCCGACGCTGCGGCGGGCGATCTCCCAGGGAACGGCATCCGCATCGCAAGCCATCGAGCAGCACCGGGAGGCGGTGGACGGTCTCGCCGGAGTGGGTGGCCCATCTTCGGCCGCCAATCCCGGCACGACGGAAGCCGCAGCCGCTCGCCAGCTTGCTGGGCACCTGAAGTCGGACTCCCGCCTTCGGCAGATCGCCAAGCTGGCTGGCAGGTTCAAGCGCATCACCAGCGGACGGCTGCGTCGGAGAACCCGCCACGGCGTCGATGAAGTCGCAGACATTGAGCTTGGTGCAGATGTCGCGAGGCTTCTTCCGGCGGAGTTTGTGCGGCTCGGGCATCCACTTCTCCGCAACGTGCTGATTCGCAGCCTCGTGGAGGGAACCGCCATGCAGTACCAGCTCCGTGGGTCAGACACAGTGGGAAAGGGTCCGCTGATCGTCTGCGTCGACAAGAGCGAATCCATGGACGGCGAGCCGGACATCTGGGCTACGGCGGTGTCGCTGGCTTTGCTGGAGGTCGCGCAGACGGAGAAGCGGGTCTTCGGCTTGGTGGCATTCAACGACCGCATCCCGTTCTCCGTCGTCGTGAGGCCGGGCGAGGTGATGCCGTGGGATGCATTGTTTGTCCGGTGTCACGGCGGGACGGACATCCACAATGCGCTCACTCATTCGCTCGACATGGTGCTGGAACAACAAGCCGGTGTTCTTCGCCACAGTGACATCGTGCTCGTCACCGACGGCGAGAGCGATAGTTCCGCGGCCAGCATGGTCAAGGATCGTGCAAGAGCGGCTGACGTCAGCATCCTGGGTATTGGCATTGGCGTGCACGAACGGGCGCTGTCGCCGTGGTGTAATTTGGTCCATGCTGTCGTGGACATGAAGAACCTTCCGGACGCCACCGCGAGAGCGTTGGTGGACGGGTGAGTTGGACTCGGCGCCTGCGGCTCCGACAACCAACTCCGGAGGCCTCCGGGACGGAGACGTGGGGCCATGCACAACAGCCTGGTGAAGGTGCTTTCAAACTACGCGGTCCGAAAGCTCGTCGTGAAGGCCATCCTGGGCCTGATCGACGCGCTGGTCGGTGAGCTTGTGAAGCGCCGACGCTGAGTCAGGGAGACGGGACGCCCGGCGATGTCGGTCCGGGCGTCTCGCCTCTCGTTTTCCCAAACAACCTGCCTTGCACGTCGTCCGGAGACACCGGGCGTCGACAGGGCTTTGCGTGCGGTGAACGTCACCGCTTGGAGTCAACATGAACGACAACGACAAGAAGAAGCTGTACGCGGCACTGGCCGCGCCATTTCCCGACGAGGCGGTGGAGCGCACCGACGGAGCGGTCACCGGTAAGGGCTACAGCACGACGGGAATCAAGTACCAATTCGTCGTGAACCGGCTGAACGACGTGCTCGGCCTCGGTGGCTGGCGTGCTCACCGCCAGGTCACCGTCACCCAGCTCGCCACGAGTAGCGGTCGCAAGGCGTACGAGGCCATCTGCGACCTGGTGCTGCAATTGGGCACGTGGGTGAACGGGGAGTTCCAAGTGTTCGCAG
This sequence comes from Myxococcota bacterium, assembly GCA_040752415.1. Classification (GTDB taxonomy): domain Bacteria; phylum Myxococcota; class JACRCW01; order JACRCW01; family JACRCW01; genus JBFMGU01. Next base: position 21,677 of record JBFMGU010000014.1, on the reverse strand, counting down.
AGGCGTTGGCGGACGGTGGCCACATCTCCGTGTCCGAAGCCGACGCCCGCAAGGGCGCATACACCAACGCGCTCAAGAAGGGCGCTGCCATGTTTGGATGCGGCCGGCAGGCATACGAGGGCACGCTGGATGACGACGCGGTTCCTGGCGTTGACCAGATGGCGCCTGTGTCACGCGCCGCCCCGCAGCAGGCGTCCACCCAGACCAGCCGTCCGTCTTCAGCGCCTCAGACCAACGGCGTGCCCCCATCCGCGCCCGTCGAACGGGCACGGCTGACCGCAAAGCAGCTCGCCGCGTTGTGGGCCATCAGCAAGAAGCTGGGGATGGCCCCCGCAGAGTTCCGGCGGTCGGTGAAGGAGCAGCACGGAGTGCAGCCGGAGTTCCTCACCCGGCCCCAGGCCTCGGCGCTGATCGCGTCCATGGGGAACGGACATGGCGAGGAACCCGCCGGCCGCGTGCCAGGAATGGAGGGGTGAGCCATGGACATGGACACCCTCCGGGAGGGGCTGCATGTCAGCGTCTCCCAGATCAAGACCTACCTCCGGTGTCCCCGTCAGTTCTTCCTGCGCTACGTGGCGGGGGCACAACCGGAGGGGACCAGCGCGGCCATCCTGTTTGGGAAGGCCTTCCACGCGGCCCTGGCGGCGCTGTACGGGGCGATCCGGGACCAGGGGGCCCTGCCCCCCCTGGAGCTGGTGGTCCAGGCCTTCCACGCAAGCTGGGAGTTCCAGCGGGCCAGGACCGTGGTGGAGGGGGAGGCCCGGCTGGGAGACCCGGTGGCCAAGGCGAGCCACATGCTCCGAGTGTGGCTGGGGCTGATGAAACTCCGACCCCTGCCAACGGTCCTGGCGGTGGAGAAGGCATTCAGCGTCCGGCTGACCGACCCCATCGCCGGCCATCCACTGGAGGAGTCCTTGGTCGGTGCGTTCGACCTCGTCGTCCAGGAGGGCGGGCGGCCCGTCATTGTGGAGCACAAGACGGCAGCGAGGAGATACGGGACGCGGGAGCTATCTCAGGACCCGCAACCGACGGCGTATCACCTTGCAGCGCGAGAGTTGGGGCTGGGGACCAGCGTCGGCCTGCGGATGCAGGTGTTCACCAAGGGCTCTACACCGACGGTGCAGGTCGCGGAGATCCAACGCACCCAGGATGACGAGCGCCGGCTTCTCCACACCGTCACGGGAGTGTTGCGGGCAGTGGATGCCGGGGCGTTTCACCCGACTCCCGGATGGCAATGCTCCGGGTGCCCCTACCAGCTCCAGTGCGGGGGTGCGCAATGAAGAAGTCGGAGTGGCTGCTGGAATGGGACTGGATGCTGCTCTGCCTGCGCGGCGTCCTGACCCTGTTGGAGATGCTGGAGATGGAGCCAGGTGGACAGGGTCGCGTTGTCACGGCCATCCGCGCAATGGTGGAGCTGATGGTGGACCACATGGAGGCGTTGTCACGGAGCGAGAACGAGTGACGACGTTCGGACGGACTGGGATCCCCCCCGGTTCGTTCTTAGCGCTCACTGCCCTCCGCCAGTCCCGTCGCTTCCCCTGCACAATCTTCGGCAGGGCTCACTTGGCTCTGCGTCGACGGACGGACTGCTTGCCGGTCGCGGCACCATGAATCTCGCGGATGATCCGCACGGCGGCCCGCTGCCACTCTCGCGGTAGCTCCTCCAAGAGGTGAGCCGCTTCCGTTGCGGCGGCGCTGGCAGCAGTGCCATCGCCCAGCAGCGCACCGGGGCGGGCACGCAGTGCTCGACTCACTCTGGTCAAGGTCTCCAGGCTCATACCTCGGCGACCGGCCTCGATGGAGCGGATGCTCGTTTCATCAAGCCGAAGACGGCCAGCCAGCTCGGCCTGGGTGATTCCCTGCTCCAGCCGGAGTGTCTTCACGCGCTGGCCGATGTCTTCGTAGAGTTTGCGTGCCGTGACCATGGGCCCCGGTTTGCCGTGACCGTGGTCAGTCAAAGTAGACGTGCAGGTACCGTTTTTAAGTGACTCATGGTAACGGTCAAGCCACCATGCACGGCCAAGCCAATCCGCGCCTTCTAGCGTCGTCACGCCCAGCAGCAGGCAACGGGAGCTGCCGCACCGAACCTGCCTTGCGCTCGGCGGGTTGTGCGGGTGGCGCGTGGCGATGGGTCGCCGCACTGGCGTGGATCGTGGCCACGGCTGCCGCCCCATCCTGTAGAGCAGCGTCGGAGGATCGGGCGGAGGCGCGTGACGTCGATGCGTCCGCCCCCGACTTGCCGTTGCCATCTGCGGCACCGGCCACGGTGCCGTCGAGCCGCTCGGAGAACGCCGCTCACCTGAAGGCGGCAGCGAGCCGGGAACTGCCCAGGGTGGAGCGGATGACACTACGGCACCTGTTCAAGGACCCCAGTCGGGACTGTCCCGCTGCCGACGCCCTTCCCTCTCCCAAGGACGAGTTTGAGCGGAAAGAGCTTGAGGCGCGGGCAGCCACCCTGCGGCGTGGCTGCACCGAGGCATGGGAACGGAAATGGGGTGCCCTGAAGGACGAGATTGTCGGGCGGTTCTCTGTCGCCCTCGTCGCCATAAAGAAGCGTGAGGAATACGACTTTCAGAACCAATCGTTCGCCCTCGTCGCGGCAAGCTCGTCAAGCCAAGCGGGCCTTGCCGGCGGCGATACCGACGCGGGCATGGTGCTGGCCGTGAACCTTGAATGCAGCAGAGTCGTCGGGCCCGACGCCACGCCGCAGGTCATCCGCTTGCTGACACAGCCTGGGCAAGGGCTGCGGTCATCGGGCGGCGATCTGGTTTTCACTTTCCCGGTCGCGAGCCAAGGCGACGTTGCACGCACGATGGCCAAGAAGCTCGACGCCGCCATTAGGGGAGAGCGTCTCTTCGTCCAAGTGCTGCTCAAGGGGACGGGCTCAAATGACACAGGCGTGACGTGCGGCGCTCTTGGCTTCCCGGCACGCGGATTCGTGGCCGAGCCAGTCGCCTTCCGAGTTCTTGAAGGCGACGAGCTGCCCCAGGCGGAATGGGAGACGTACCAGGAGCACCTGACGGATCGGTTCCTTGCGGGGAAACCCCCGCAGCAGGATGTCTTGGTTGATTGGCAGGTCCTCGGCCGTTGAGACGCACACGTGAAGGCGGCCTGCACGTTCCGTACGCCTCCGGATTCTACGGCAAGGGATGGAGTCGCGGAAGCAATTGTCTGCTCGAACCCGGGGGAGGTGCGACGCACGCGTCGCTTGCGTCGCAAGCCCCCAGCCCACAGCTCGCAGCGTAGCCGCGAAGTGGTTGATGCAGCATGTCTAGCGACGATGAAGGGAGTAGGGCCGTTTGCGCGTCTCATGACTCGATTCGAAGACGCCGGCCGGCGGGCATCCGAATCAGTTTCACGTTTGGGGCCGCTCTGGGCACCCGTTGACCGCGGCACTCGTCGCCTTAAGAACCCGAGTCGTTCTTGCCGTGCGCCCGTCCGGGCCGGCTGCGTGGTGGTGGCGGTGGCCGCGCGTACCTGTCTCCTTGGCGGCCCGCGCGGGCTCCTTGTCGCCGTCCTGCCTCCTTTAGAGGTCCCAGACCTATGAGCTCGCCTGAAGGTATGCGCAGGTGCGTGGGCAACGCGGTGCGGTCTGCCGCGGCCAGTGGCTTCAGCGCTTGACAAAATCCCCGGTGGATCCTCGCATGCGCAGGCGCCAGATGGCGCTTGGGAGCCGGAGTGGAACCGGTGTTCACGGTGTTTGACCCCGATCAGCGCTCGGTCATTGACGCGCCAGAGAGTGCCCGCCTCATCGTTGAAGCGGGTCCGGGTACCGGGAAAACGGCAGTGGCCTGCGCACGGGTCGCCAGGCTCATCAATTCAGGGCTCGCAGCCTCCCGGGTATTGATGCTCAGCTTTACTCGAACTGCGGTAGCAGAGCTGCGAGCGCGCATCATTACACAGGTCTCCAACAAGGCAGAGGGCCGTAGCCTGCGTCTCTCCACTTTGGACTCTGAGGCTTGGCATCTGCGCTACGGGTTCCCTCAAGGTGAGGTGGAGGACCTGTTTGGTGGCTTCGAGGCAAGTGTGGCGGCAGTGGTGGATCTCCTGAAGAAAGGGCCCGATCAAATCTTGGACTTCATGGAGAGACTTGGGCACGTGATCGTCGATGAGGCCCAGGATCTGAACGGCGTACGGACAGAGCTTATCCTCGCGATGATTGGTCGGCTGTCCGAATCGTGCGGTGTCACGATCTTCGCGGACCCGGCGCAGGCAATCTATGGCTTCACGGCCGAGGATACTCCCGCCGCTGATGCCCGTGGAGCCGGATTCGTAGAGTCACTCGACAAGCGCTTTCCAAATGCGTTTGGCAACGTGAAGCTCCGGCAGCTGTACCGGACCTCGGATCCGACGCTGCGACAGATTTTTCAGAATGCACGAGAGGTGGTCCTCAGTAACAGCATTGGTGGGAGCGCGCGCGTCGCCGCGGTTGCACAATCAATTGAGTCCCAGAAGCCAAGGCCGTTTTCCGACATTGAGGACGTAGTGAGGTGGGCGGATCCGGATGCATCGCGGGACATTCTGGTCCTCTTCCGCCGTCGGTCCGAAGCGCTCATGCTCTCCGCCGAACTCTCGCGGGAGGGCACTTGTCATCGGCTGCGTCTTTCAGGGTATCCCCGGCCAGTCGAGCCCTGGCTGGCGATCACGCTCGCCGGCCTTAGCGAGGATCAGCTCAGGCGGACTGAGTTTGAAGCTCGATGGACCAAGCATCAACACCTTCCGGCCTTCCGCGCCCGAGCTGCCGAGGACTGCTGGAGGCAGCTTTGCGCCCTCGCAGGAGCCGGGCAGGAAGCACTTTCGATGAAAGTGCTCTGTGGCAGGCTCACCGGCACTCGAGCGCCGCCGGACGTGTGCACGCCTGAGCTGGGCACTGATGGTCCAATCATAGGCACCGTCCACGCGTCCAAGGGGCGCGAGGCACCGCGGGTGGGCTTGCTTTTCAGGGCCGTTGCAGGCGAGGGACCGGACGCGGACGAAGAGGCGAGAGTCCATTATGTCGGCGCCACCCGCGCACGGGAGTGCCTTTACGTAGGCTCGCCGAGGTTCACACAGTCGCAGACGCTGGAAGGGAGCGGACGGGTGTACGCCTCGCCATCGGGAGGCGATGAGATTCTGGTCGAGGTCGGTCGGGACGGGGACCTTGATCCACTGTCCCTGACCGCCGGCAATGGCCTGACGGATCTGCAGGTAGCCGAGGCCCAGGAACTCCTGACAAATCTGCCCGATGAGCCGCGTGAGGTTGTTGCGATCCGTCAAAGAGGCGACCACAGGTACTGGCTGCGAGACTTGGAGAGCGGCGTGCACCTGGGAGCGCTGGCATCCACTGTGAACGCAGACCTGTTTGCTATCAAGAGCGCCCTCCCTGGGTCGTCAAAGCGGCCGCTGCCTACGGAGCTGGTTCAACTCTACCTCATCGGAGCTCGAACTGTCGTGACCCATGGCCAATCAACACGGTCCAGGTCTTCATTTCTCGCTCCAATCGTCAAAGGGTTGTGTCCGGTCTTTCTATCAACCGCACGTCGTGGAGGCAGACAATGACGCAGACGCCGACATCGACCAGGGATGTTCTCATTGAGCGCCTCCAGGAGGACCTCATCGGCCCGGGCGCCAGCGCTGAAATACTTCAGGAGCGGCCCTCAGATCGATACCTCTGCGGAATCCTTTTTCCCGGAGGAACGGAGGTTCCACCTGAGGAGGATGATGCCGCGACTGCCGAGGGTGACGACGACGACGAGGAGGATTACACTGGCGCGGCGGTTCCATTGTCAAAGTCCGTTCGCCCAAGTAGTGCTGGGTTTTCGTTCGCACTTGTCCCGGTAGGCGACCGCGGCGACACCTCAATTCGGTTCCGCGTGCGTTGCGGTACCTATCAGCTACGGAAGGGACCTCCTCCAAGTTGGATCCGGTCGGCTCACGACTCCAGCTGGGTCAAGATTCCCATGACGTTGGGTTCGTCAGAGCACCCCCTTGCACAGTTCGGCATGGATGGCTTGGCGCTGCATGTCCAAGCGAGTCGCGTCGGTCAGCTCACGACCGTCACCGCCGTATTGAGAAACACCTTTCCTCAGGCCACCTCGCGGACGGATGCCGAGGAACGCAGTTTCTTTCAGGTGGCATTGGAAGTTGAGGCCGGTGACAATTGCCGTCTACACGCTCGTCCTTCGCGGCAGGCTCTTGTCGATGATGAGAGTCGCGCGAGCGCACTTATCTACCGGAACGCCATCGAGTACAGCGTGGGCCACAATTGCTCGGCCCGTACCGCGGTGACGGAGGGTGCTCGGAAAATCAGCATCGCCTGGATTCCAACTGCGGACGTCCCGGCAGTCGATCCGGACGGAGGGCGCCCGTTCAAAGCACTTTCCCGCGAAGGCGGAGATGTCCTGTCAGCGCTGTGGCTCGCGAGCGCTGATTCCGCCATTCTCGTCGAGAAGCTCACAGCCTTTGTCGACGCCTACGCGGCATGGCTTGACGGCGAGGAGCTGCGGGTCTCCACTCTTCCGCAGGACCTTTGGAAGCAAGCACGGAGCCACGTTTCGAACGCGCGAACCGCCTTGACACGTATGCGCCGAAGCGTTGAGCGTCTGCGTAGGGATGAGAAAACGAGGCAGGCCTTCCAGTTGGCGTGCCGGGCCATGGTCCTTCAGAGAAAGTGGCGAGGCAGCCAGGACCTGCGGTGGCGCCCCTTCCAACTCGGGTTTCAACTGCTTGCTCTGGAATCAATTGCACTGTCTTCACATCCCGACCGAAGCGTGATGGATCTCCTTTGGTTTCCCACAGGAGGCGGCAAGACCGAGGCCTATCTCGGCTTGACGGCATTTACGCTCTTTCATCGGCGGCTTCGCAGCCCGGAGCCTGACATTGGCGCTGGTGTCGCGGTCCTGATGAGATACACGCTTCGCCTCTTGACGACCCAGCAGTTTCAACGCGCGAGCGCGCTCATTTGCGCATGCGACTACATCAGGCGCAACCCCAATGAACACACGCACGCAGGAATAGACTTGGGAGGGGAGCCTTTTTCGATTGGCCTCTGGGTAGGCGGCGGAGCCACCCCCAATACCTATGAGGAGGTGAAAGCCCAGCTGCAGGAAGGTTCGACGTCGGCGCTTCAGCTCACCGAGTGTCCCGCATGTCACACAACTCTGAAGGGGCGGTTGGCGGAGGGCCCCGGCCCATTCTTCGTGAGTTGTGCGAATCAACAGTGTCCGCTCGGTGGCCCCAATATCCACCTACCGGTGTGGACCGTTGACACCGACGTCTACGAGCGTAAGCCATCACTTGTCATAGGCACGGTTGACAAGTTCGCACAGCTCCCACGGAAGCGTGAGACAGGCGTCCTCTTTGGAATCGGAACCTCGTTCCCGCCGCCAGACTTGATCATTCAGGACGAGCTACATCTCATTTCGGGTCCGCTTGGGACGATGACGGCCCTCTACGAAGCCGCGGTCGACCGCCTTTGCACGCGCGCGGATGTGAGGCCGAAGATCGTGGGCTCAACTGCAACGATTCGTCGCGCAGGCGAGCAGGTCCTCGCCCTGTTTGCTCGTGATGTGTACCAGTTCCCCCCCCAGGTCATCGACGCTGAGGACTCGTGTTTTGCCGTGGTGGACTCGTCCACACCGGGGCGTCGTTACGTAGGCGTCAGTTCGATTGGCCGTTCACCAAAGTTTGCTCTCCAAGCCGTCGCCGCGTCCCTGCTCCAGTCCGCGGCAGCGGCGCCCATCGCCGAAGCAGAGCGTGACTGGTATTGGACATTGATCGGCTACTTCAATTCTCTCCGGGAACTCGGAAGTGCGCTGGTCTTGATGCTCGACGACGCTGTGCAGTCGGTTCAAGGGTTTGCGAAGCGACGCAATGAAAACCCGCGACCAATTGGCCCCCCAGCGGAGCTGACCAGCCGCAGAAAGTCCCATGAAATACCGGTCATCTTGAAAGAGATGGAATTGCAGTATCCGGACAAGACGGCCTACGACGTTTTGCTCGCGACAAACATGATCAGCGTGGGTGTTGACGTGTCGCGGCTGGGCTTGATGATCGTGGCCGGACAACCCAAGGGGATTTCTGAGTACATTCAGGCAACCAGCCGTGTTGGACGTGGGTTCCCGGGCTTGGTTGTGACCGTCTTCAACCACGGGCGGGTGCGCGACAGATCCCGCTACGAGACATTCGGAAATTGGCACGCCACTCTCTACCGCGATGTCGAGGCAACGAGCGTCACTCCGTTCGCATCACGCGCGCAGGACAGAGCGCTTCATGCGGTCCTGGTCGCCCTCTGTCGTCACACCATTGACTCGCTCGCCGAAAGCCCGAAGCTCGATAAGGTCAGCCGCGTCGAAGTTGAGAATGTCGCAGCGTGGATCGCTGCCCGTGCCGGTCGCGTGGACAAGAGTGAGCAGGCCGGCGTTGAGCAGAAGCTATCGAGCATCATTGATGAGTGGGAACGTCGCAGCAAAGAACTGAAACAGTATTGGTGGGATCAAAAGCCCAACCAAAGCCTTCTCATGTCGGCCGAAGAGCACGCGGCGCTGACAGGGGCGGAGCCGGATACACCGATCAGAATCTCAGCATGGTCCACGCCCAACTCGATGCGCGGAGTTGAACCCTCAACCAAGTACATCTTGAAGGACAAGGTTCGGAACAAGGAGGACTAGAGCCATGCCTCGCAACAACGAACTCGGTGGCGTGCGGAGAAGCCAGGTTCTCACAACTTTTGGTCCTGGTGCAATTGTGGACTTCCGGATCGCGACTGGAGCGGCGGTGTCCGTCGTGGCCGCCGGCCTTGAGGAATGGGACAATGAAGCGGCCCCCAAGGGAATGCTGAACCGCCAGCGCATTCATGAGCCTCGGTTGCAGAAGGAGCTCGGTGTTCTCGGGTTTCGACTTCCTCCCGTCTGCGACCCGCGTAAGGCGCGCAAGGGAATTGCTGGTCCGCGCCTGACAGGCGTCCGCTTTCCGGGCTGGCTCCAGTGTCCGTCCTGCCACGAACTTCGCGCTGCGATTGAGTGGAGTTCCGGTGCAGCAGGCGATCCCTCCTTGTGGTGCGCAGCATGCACAGCAAACCAGCCGCCAAACCAGCGCGTTTTTGTCGTGCCTGTAAGGTTTGTGGTGGCATGTGAAAAAGGGCACTTGGATGACTTCCCGTGGGCGACCTGGGTGCAGCATGCGGCGCAGTGCACGTCTCGCCGACGCTTCACTCTGAGAGCTGACGGAGGATCGGGCCTGGCAAGCCTCATTCTTCGTTGCAAGGAATGCCATGCTTCCCGTTCCATGGATGGGTGCTTTTCCAAGGGCGCTCTGCACAAGCAATGCAATGGAAGGCGGCCTTGGCTGGGAGGCCCCAACGAGACCTGCGATCACGAGATGCGGGCATTGCAGCGAGGTGCGTCCAACCTGTATTTCCCAGCAGTGGCATCTGCTTTGGACATTCCACCGTGGTCAGACCAAATACACAAAGACCTGGGAACGGAATGGGAGCGCCTGCGCGCCGTGCCCGCAGACAAGCGCCTTGACTTCATCGAAATGCTGCAACTTCCGGCGACCCTCGGCCTGTCTGCCGAGGAAATCTTGGTCCACGTCAACAAGCGCGTAACCCTCATCGAGACCTCGACCCTCGAGAATCTGCGATATGAGGAGTACCTCCAGTTCGTGAATGAGGACGCAGCTGCGACGCTTGACGCACAGGCAGATTTCCAAGTGTTTCATGAGATAGTACCTCCAGAGCTGTCGCCTTGGATATCGAAGGTCGTACGCGCAACCCGGCTCCGGGAGGTTCGTGCGCTTCTCGGGTTCACACGAATCCACCCCCCAACAAACGTGCAAGACACAACGGCGCTGTCAGCGATTCAATCCTCGCCCAAGAACTGGCTGCCTGGTATCGAGATCCGTGGTGAAGGGATCTTTCTGCAACTGAATACCGACGCACTGAAAGCCTGGGAGATTGAGCCTGAAGTCGTGGCACGCGCGGCGCGTATCAACAAAGCATACCTATTGGAGTTGCAACAGCGATTGGGTGCGATACCCGAGAATCCTAGACAGATCACACCTCGGGTCATTCTTGTGCACACGTTTGCACATGCGCTGATGCGGCAATTGGGATTGGAATGCGGATACTCAGGGTCCGCACTTCGGGAGCGTCTCTACGTTCGAGACGGACCCGACGGAATGGCCGGGCTGCTGATCTTCACCGGGACCCCGGACTCCGATGGGACACTTGGGGGGCTCGCTCGCCAGGGAAGGCCGAACCTGCTCGTGCGAACCATTGAGGCGGCGATCGCCAACTTGGAGTGGTGCTCGTCTGATCCTTTATGCGCGGAAGGCGTGCACTCGCTGTCCGAGCCCACCAACGCCGCGGCCTGCCATTCTTGCATGTTGCTGCCAGAAACTGCGTGCGAGGAGTTCAATCGATTCTTGGACCGCACCAGTCTCGTCGGCCTCTCGAGGCAACGTGCTCCGGGGTTCTTTGCCGGGCTGGGTCAGTGAGACGCACATGCCGCTGCCACGCGACCTCGCTACCCTCGCGGATTTGGTTGCCGACAGCACAGCTTTCCATCCTCAATCACGCGCAGTCCTCGCATCATTACCGGAGGCAGCTCCTGTCTTGGCGGCGATTGAGCGGGCGATCCCGGGGACTGATCCGGCCGCTGTTGCCATGCTCGCAATCCGCACGCTCAAGGTCGCTCGAAATGAAACGGCAGCGCTGGAGACGAATGCCGCTCTCGTGGCGACCGTACCCCGGTATTGTGAGACCAATGTGCGGCAGACCGCATTTGTCGTTCGCGAAATGCTTGCTTCGGCACGCACGTCCGTGCTCGCTGTGGGCTACCACTTCAGCGACCACCAAGTAATAGACGGCCTGTCCGAAGCGGCGGGCCGAGGCGCCGAGGTGACTGTCGTTTGCGACCGTGGCCAGGGCTCTGCGTCCAACATCATGCGGCGGTGGCCTTCTCACTTGATGCCGCCGGCCATCTACCAGGACCGGGAGCATGGACAGCTTACAAAGGCATCACTGCACACCAAGGTCCTGCTGATTGACCGCGCGGACCTTCTTGTCACGTCGGCAAACTTCACCTACCTGGGCCATGCTGAAAACATTGAGTTTGGCGTTCGGCTCAATGGCAGACCCGCTGCGGATGCTTGGCGGTTCTTTGCGCAGCTCTTCAGGAGCGGCCTGCTGGAGAGGATGACGGTGGCCACGGTCGGATAGCCGCGCTAGTCCAAATGACCTTTGAGAAGAGCTCCGTGCCGTGCGCGTTTCTGCAGCTTGGCGAGCGCAACCGCCTCGACCTGGCGGATTCTCTCCCGCGTAACGTTCATGCGCTCCCCAATCATCTCTAACGTCATCGCTTCCGGTACGCCGACACCAAACCGCAGCCGCAACACCTCCGCCTCTTTGGGCTTGAGGCCTTGGAGGGCGTTACGAATGCCCTCTTGGAGTTCAATTGCCTCCACCGCTTCGGCGGCGGACGACGTCGCCATGTCAGCTAGCAAATCTCCGCGAGACCGTCCCGACTCAGAGTCCGCGGGCGCATCCAGTGCGAGAACACCAAGGTCATGATTCCTCACCAGAATGAGGCATTCGCGGACTGTGCGCACGCCGATTCCTGTCGCGTCTGACAGTTGCTCCACGGTCGGCGTGGTGCCGGTCCGCTGACGCCAGACCCACTCGGCCTTCCTCAACTTCTTCATCGTGTCCTGCTTGTGAACAGGCACTCTCACCAGGGACCCGTGATTGGCGATATACCGTTCAGACCAATGCCTTATCCACCAAGTAACATACGTCGCAAAGCGCGTTCCCATTTGATGGTCGTACTTCTCAATCCCCCGCATCAGCCCGAGAGTGCCCTCTTGGAACAAGTCGGGGTACAAGACTGGGTCTGCATTCATTCGCTTCAGCACCCAGTGCACGAGAGAAAGGTTCCCCTGAGCCAGCGTTTGCCGCAGACGAGTCATTACCTGAAAGTCTTGTTGAAGACGGGAAACACCTGCGAAGGCCGGCGCGACACTTGTCATCTGCGCCGCCCCCGAGGCCCGGCTGACGGTCGCTGCTCGAGTTTTCTCAATGACCTTCTGAAAATCAGCGTGGGAATCTAGGAGCCTTCGGATTCGGCTCGCCATTTTGCGCACGATGATCTCCAGCCGATGGTCCTTGACAGCTTCGGGCCCGCGGGCCTCCAGTGCACTCTTCTCCGAATGGAGGAGTTCAATCTCTCTGGCAAGACCACGCTTGCGACGAATATCCAGGCTTCGTCGATCATCCGCTTCACCGTCTACTGCGACGTCAATACTTGCGGAACCGTCGGCCGGTCCGAGTAAACCAGTGGCGCGGAGAACGTCTAGGACTTCACCACTCGCAACACGCGCGAACGCGTCGCAGAGTCGTCGTTTGGTATCCTGCATGCGCTTGCACAGCTGAAGGAGTTCAAAAGAGGAGAGCCCGGGTGCCTTGGCTGGAGCGTCGGAAAGGCTGGTTGCGAGCGATGCCTTTGTTCCGGCTGGCTGTGGGATGAGGCTGACTCGTTCGGTCGGCGCCAGCGTTGGCGGCGCCACGAGAATTGGAGTTGCTCCCGGATGACACCTTGTAAAGCCGGTAGCCCCTTCGACATCGCGCACCACCACGATGAGTGGGTGTCCATGTTGGGTTGGTGGCCCCCACCAGTGTAAGGTGCCGTCAGCATTTCCAACCGCCCACGGAAGTAGTTCTGTCAAAGGAATGTTATCGAACAGCGTCGCGCCGGCAATTCTCTGCGCGGTCTCCGGCTCCATGACCACGACCACCGCGGGGCATACCGCGCTGCGGGCAGACTTCTGCAGCCAGCTGCCCAACCCCTCCGCGCTCGTTTCACCGGCGGCGAACACGGGGCCAGCCGGGCGGCGCCCCGGGTCCGCGAACGCCACTTGGGGAAGCTCCGTAACTGGGAGAACGACGGAGGAAGTGGCGGGACTCTCTTCGTCATCGAACCAACTGAGCCTAACGCACCGCAGCCCGTTTTCGCACGTGTAGCCATCCCAGCGAGCGGTGGCCCTGCCGCCAACGCACACTGTCTGACCAGGTGCAGCGGACAAGATGCTGCATGCAGCGTCTGCGGAGTACCCAAGGCGGCGGACGGCTGCTGCCCACGCAAGAAGGACGGTTGCCGGTCCGGTCAGGGGGACGGACAGGGCCGAGTGCTGACTGGTGCCGTGGCCGCGATGTGGCTCTGACCTCAGGGCCGCAAAGCTCAAGACGACTTCTGCGTCTATGTTCCCGGCGACGCTCGTGACGTCCAAGTGACCGATCAGTGGCCAGCAGGTATCGACGGCCTCCAGCAAATCTGTCCATGTCTTCCGACACGGATCGATCATGCTGACAGCCATGTCGAGAATGAAACCATCATCCAGCAACCCAACCAGCCCAAGAGAGTCTGGGATGACATCCTGTTCCGTCACGAGATAACTCAAGGCTGCCCGGGCGTAGTCTCGAAACTGTTTGCTGAGGTCCCGCCGCTCGATGGTCGAGATCAGGAACTCCGTGTTGCGCAGCAGTCGAGTCATGAACGGCGGGCCGGACTCCACGTCCGGCCGTCGGCAGAAACTCCGAGCCTCCGAGATCAGGAGCGCGTCTGACCGCTTTGGGCCCCTGAGCAACTCTTTGAACATGCGCTCGGCACGGCGCTTGTCAGCCGCAAGGAGCTGGAGTGCAGGAGCGATCGCATCCTCGCCATGCCCCCGGCGGAGATGGTTTGCAGCCAGGGCCGCGACGTACTCCAAGTGGCTCAGCCCCAGGTGGCGCCTTATAGGCCCGGCGCGTCTACCCTCCGAGGTGATGTAGGAAAGCGCCCCACGCGCCACTGCACGCTCCTCGGCGGTGCCACGGCTGAGGTGCTGGTGCAAGTATGCGACGTCTCTCCGGCCCTCAGGGGACTCCACGTTCACGTCAACCAGCGTCGGCGACCCGTCGAGCGCGTCGGAGTGGCCCAACCTCTTGAGGCTGTTGATGAGTTCTTGCTGGTCTGCCGAGAGGAGGTCTTGCACGGAGCAGCCTTTCTGGCGACGGCACTTGGGCTCGTGTCTACCTGTCCCCGCCCTGCGGAGGTCCATCCTCCTTTAGATCGCGGAGGCCGGGGTTGTCCCGTGCCGGGGATACCGCGGAAAACCGCTGGGCTTCAGCCGGGACGATGCGCGCGGGAGATGCCGGGCGTGCTGAGTCTTGTGCCAGCCATCCGCGAGCATTTGCCGGCGCTCGACCCTGGGACGCTCGTCACCGTCGTCGTTGCTTCTGCTGACCAAACGCAGCCTTCCATTTGGCGGTAGTGCGGGGTCTTGTTTCCTCTGTGCATCGAAGTGGATCGCGCAAGGACTCCAGCGCGCGTGTCTCGAGCCCGCTCGCATCACATGTAACCGCGACAACCCGCCAGTCAGGGCGCCGCGCTCGCGCATCAGCAACCAGCAAAGCAACGACCTCTTCGACAAGGGAGTCCAAGCGCTCAAAGACTTCGTGCTCCCAGACGCGGAAGACCGTCCACCCTTCTGCCTCGAGAGCCAAGGTTTGGCGTCTATCCCGCTCCACGTTGGTGCGAAGCTTCAGCGCCCAGAACGCCTGGCGTGAGCGAGGACAGACGTAGTGCGCGGGACATCCATGCCAGAAGCAGCCATCGACAAAGATCGCAAGTCGCCGACGCGGGAACAGGATGTCCACTCTTACGCCCTGCATCCTGGCTTGAACGCGAAACCGAAGGCCGGCTCGCCACAGTGCCGACCTCAGCAACTCCTCCGGACCGGTGTCCCGGCCGCGAATCCGGGCCATCAAGGACGAGCGGCTCGCCAACGTGACCTCAGCCCTTGTAGAAGGCGCACCGCCATGATATGCGGCAGCCCCCACGCGTGTCCACGCGCCGGATGGCAAGATGCCGCTACACGCAGTGCTCCGGGCTGTACAACACCGCCTTCGAAGCCGTGCCTTGTCTCCTGCCGCCGCTGCGAAGGAGATCGGCGTCACCGTTTCCAGCCTCAAACGCCACCTCCAGGGCTCCTATGTTCGGAGCGATTCCCTCGCAAAGTACAGGACCTGGCTGGACGGCCAGCCGCAGCCCAGTCCATCGCCGGGAGGCTCCGTTGCGTCCCGCATCCTCGGCGCGGCTCCTCAGGACCCCTTCGTCCTACCGCAAACTGCCTTCAAGAAACCCTTGCGCGTGGTAGATATCTTCTCGGGTGCTGGCGGGTTTTCTGTTGGTCTTGAATCGGTCGGTGGCGGCGCCGCTTTCAAAACGGTTCTTGCGATTGAGCGTGACGAGGCGTTCCAGGCCCTGTTCAACGCCAACCATGAAACGAGACCCTGCCGCGCTGCGGATATCGAGGATTTCAAGGACGAGTACGAAATCCGGGCTTTTTATCTTGACCATGTAGCTGAGAACGAGCGGAACGACATCGCAGCTTTGGCACTGTCCCAGAGTCAACCACTGTCGATAACCGCATTCAAAGGCGTCCTCGCGAACCTTGATAAGGAGTTTCGTGGCGCGCTCGACGCGCTCACGTCCTCTGTCGAATATCGGGAGGCCGTTAGCGCAGCCCGCGACGCGATGTCGCAGACGTCCGTGCAGGCATTCCTGGGAAGCATGGGGCTGCCGATTCATCGGACAAGGACCATTACTAGGTGGTTGTGGGCGGATGCCCTGGAAGGGAACAGCGGAGAGAATGATGACGCGGTTTGGCGGATGCCAGAGGTCGCCGACCGAGTCGCCGCAGCTCGTCGTCGGTTGCGGCGCGAGTGGAACAACGCTCTTCAAGCGATAACGATGCGCGGAGGAGGCGAGGAAGGGCCTGGACAGCTTGGCTCCTCTGCAGGACGGATTGGCAAGTTCGTGGATTTTGCTGGCTCACCGCAATTCGAACAGGTGATGGAGATCTGGCTGCACTGGGCGTCAAGGCGTGACGGCATCCGTCAGGCCATGTTCGAGAACCCTTACACGCGAGCGAGGATCGATGAGGTGTACTCGGGCGAGCTGCGCGTTGGAGTCTTGGTGGGAGGGCCACCCTGCCAGGGTTTCAGCCGAATTGGACGCGGAAAGATTGGCAGTCTGAAGAAGTACGCTGTCCACGCTCACCATGATGCTCGCGCTGGGGATGTCCGGAACAAACTGCTTGGTCAATACGTGTTATTCGTCAAGGCGCTGCTGCCCCAGGCAATCCTCTTCGAGAACGTACGTCACTTTGAAGCTGCAGTTGTCGCCGAGCGTGGCACCTTTTCAGGCGCTGAGGCTCTTTTTGAGGAACTCAACGGGTTCGATCACGGAGGAGGATACGTCCTTGCAGGTGCAAACCTGCAATGCGCCAATCATGGCGTCCCACAAACCCGGGAACGCTTCTTTCTTGTAGGTGTGCAAGGCAAAGCGGACGCGCTCCGGGGTCACCCGTCGTTCGCTTTGCAACTGCCTGAATTGTTGCCCGTGCCATTGCTCAGCGCCCTTCAGGGGCTTGAGCAATTGCCAGACGATGGCTCAACCGCATCCTCTGAGCGGCGCCTAGTGCCAGCGGCAACTGCACCGAACACATTCATCTCCTCTGCCGATCATTACCGTCGCTGGCTCGCTGAACCGCCGCCGCCAGGTCTGGGGGGATGCAAGGCTGGGTATACTGACGCTCACTGGATTCGGACCCCTCGGCCCGACGATGCCGCGCTGTTCGCCAAAATGGGACCAGGGACACGGTGGATGGATTATAGAAGCGATGAGAGCCCGACCGCCAAGCGCATCGCGGAGGTCCTCCGTCTTCTCGCAGGCTCGATCAGGCACCTCCAGTTGCGAGGAGCGTCCGAAGGCCAACGCAGCCTTCGCAAGCTCTTGGGTCTTAAGGCGAGCGAGATCCGATCGCTGGCGGAAGCCGCCGACGGCTCGCTGGGAATCCGTTTGCTGCTTGAAGGCATCGAGCCCCGCCCTGGCGAGACCGAGCATCACCTTCTTGCCGACGCCTATCTCGCGAAGAAGGAGGGCAATCATGGAGATTGGCTAGTCCGCCTCGCCGCCGACAAGCCCTGCCGCACGATTGTCAGCCACATGGGTCGCGACACCTATGCGTATGTCCATCCTTTCCAGGCGCGCACTTTGTCCGTGCGGGAAGCCGCACGAGTTCAAACGTTCCCGGATTGGTACGCGCTGTCCGCTGTTGGGCTGGTGGACGCATTCCGCGCCGTTGGCAATGCCGTGCCGCCCTTCATAGCGTTTCAGATCGGAGCGCGGCTCGCGCAATTGCTCGCTGAATCTACCGACACGCAGCTCGCGGCTGAGCAAGCTCAGTTGAAATCCCCATCCGCGACCATCTCTGTTCAGTGAAACGGGAGGATGAGTGGGGCCTCACTACGTCGTCATCGTGCAACGTGACGCCGAGGACACCACTTACAAGGATGTCCCATTCGAGCGCTACCATTTTCCCAAGCGCTACCTCAGCCTCCTGCAGCCGCCTCGTCGATTTGTCTATTACAGGAGCGAACAGCACGCCGTGGCCGGCGCCTCATCTCGTTACTACTTCGGCCATGGGATCATCGAGCGCGTTTGGCGCGACCCAGACCAAGCTGATCACCACTTTGCATCAGTTGTGGGCGGGGAAGAGTTTCACACTCCTGTACCGCTGAACACGCCAGACGGTTCCTATTACGAGTCGATTGATCGTGCGGACATACCGAAGCGGACGAAGTCAAAACGCAAGCCTTCGGGAATGCCGCCATTTCAGAGCTCGGTTCGTGCGATCTCGAGAGCCGCCTTTGACGCCATTGTGCGCACGGGCATGGGCGAGAGGACTGCAGCTCTCCTCGCCAGCGTGGGCTTGGAGGCAGTGGCAGAGAATGGCAACCCGCTAGATGCTGTTGAGAGCCTCAATGCAAAGTACTCGCGGGCAGCTTCATCCTCGGAGCGGCGCCGTGTCACTCGCGAGTATTTGGATCGTGGTTCCGCCATCACCTCAGCATTGAAGTCCATCCTCGGTGCCACATGCCAGATATGTGGATGGCGCGGTTTTGAGAAGGCGGGAGGTTCGCACTATATAGAGGCGCATCATGTCGAGTACATCTCGGTCGGTTCATCTGACGGCAGGTGCTCGGATAACGTTCTCTTGTTGTGTCCCAATTGCCACCGCCGCATCCATCACGGAGAGGGCGTCAGAATTCAGGAGTCCGACGGAAGGCTCGTGATCCAGTTCCAGCACGAGACGCCCGTTGTTGTGGACCGCAACACCGTGGACAGGCTTCGCGCATTGGCCAATGGTGGCCTGCCCGAGGCCGAGTGACATCATGGTGTCGAGCCCGCCAGCGGATTATTGACCAGCAAGGCAGGGAGCATCGCGTCGTCAACCCGAATTAAGAACTCGGCATCAAAGCGACTGCCACCCGAGAAGCGCAAATACTGGGACCACGGCCCCTTGGCTGCCTCGTAAACTGCATCAAACACGTCCTTGACTTCGAGCAGGTAACCTGCCTCCCATGCGAGAACGCAGGCTTTCAGCGCCAATGTGCGCCCCGGTGTAAACCCGAACTCCCGGCCAATAGCCTTGAACGCGAGAGCGAACCACCGCAGACGGTCCACCAATGCCCCTACCCGCTGCTTGTCTTCGTCGAAGATGTTGGCCCAAACGCCAAAGAGCCTCTCATCGAGAAACTGCGTGGTGCGATTGTGGCGCGCGGCGAGTGGAGAAAGAAGCTTGGCCGCCCGCACCGTCGCATCCGTGATTGACCACATGAACTTCTGGCGATCGTCCAACCGGTGCATGAGGCCAAGATCCACAAGATTCTCTAGGCGTGGACGTAGGTAGTTCTCCTGGGTGCTGTCCTTCCTCGCTATGGACTTGTGGAACTCATCGATGCTTCTTACCGCGAGCGCATTCTCAGGATCCTTGGTGTCCCCAATCGCGTCCAACATTCTTCGCACCGTTCGAATCAAGACGCCATCCGAACCGCGGGTGGTTGGTTGACGGCCGTCCCACTCAGCCAACTCAAGCAGGAGAAACGGCAGCAGCATTTCGTGCTCGAGGATGACGTGGAAGTAGAGCATCGGAAGGCATGGATGTGCCGTAGGATTCAGGAGGTTGAAGGCTGGCTGCCCTGTGCTCTTTTGCGCGATCTGAAGGAGATGTTGAATCAGGTATCCCGTTTCAGACAGCTCCAGCGTGGGAAGAATGACATTGGTCCAGCGCGCAAGTTCAATGGTCCTATTGGCCTTGTCCCGCGGCAGGTGGCCCAGTGATGCGGGCATTACTCTGTCGTACAGCCAGAACTCACTGACATAGTGCCAGTCCGTCCTTACCAGCCTGGGTTGCGAGCGCTTGGGCGGAGCCACCAGTGGCCAGTCCGCCGGTGGTGCTTCAGCCATTTGGCTGAGCGGCGCCCCACTTGGGTCATCCGCCTCTGGTCTTACGAGCCTCTGCCCAAACTCATCGCGCCGCGACGTCGGAATGCGCTCCATCAGCACCGCATACCGATCGTCATTACGCCCAATCCGTTCATATAGGACATCACAAAACCTCACCGTGAGTGCATCGGTTCTATCGAGGCCACGTGTTGCCACCGATGCCAGGGCCCCGAGATACCCAATCCGCGCGTGATAGGGATCCAGGCTTCGCAGGATCGGGTAACCGGTTGCGGTCATTCGACCTCCCCACCGTGGACGGTGATTCTTGGGCGAATTCGCGCGAGGACAATGCGGTTCACTTTCTCCGAAGCGGTGGCATGCGAAGCGGATACGATGACCTGTCCGCGTTCGAGTGACCTGACGAGCTGCGAGAAGTCCAGCGTACGATTCCCTTCAAGGATCTCTGAGGGGAGAACAGCCAGGAGGTTGTTCTCGCTGATGTCAATGTCGTCTTGCGTCAGAAGCCTATGTATGAAGTACAGGTCGACCTGACTGCGGACTTTGGAGCTCACTGCGCTGGCGGTGGGCCGCTGGGTGGCCATCACCAGTGACAACCCATAGTTCCGGCCAAGAAGACAAAAGTCCTCCAGGGCTTCCTTCGCCTCTCCGCCGCCCTCGCCGAGGAGTTCCTGAGCTTCGTCAATGGCAAGGACCGAGCGGGGAATGCGGTGCTGGAGTTCCGCCTCCAGACGGTCCCGCGCATCAGCGGTAAGAACCTCGATGTCGAGTCGCTGTCTTATTTGCGATGCCTCTTCACGTTCTCGCAGAATTCGGCGAATCAAAATCCGCGTTATGACGCGACGCAAGTCCGGCCCCACTCTGAGAGGAAGCATCAGGACGCTAAGGCGTCCCGGGGCCAGCATGTCCGTCAATGGTGTTCCCTGCCCATTGAATACCGGCTTGCGTTCCAAGGCGCGGAGGCTCCTGATGAGAGCCCTTAACGTTGGAAGCGCATGATCACCGCCTCCCTGATCCCTCAGGTGCTCAAGGTACTGGGCCAGCTCGCCAAGAGAGTAGTCGTCACGAGGGGGTACCCGACCGTTGGGGCCGCTCCAGCCGTCCTCTGTTACTGCCGAGTGAGCTTCAGCAAGAGCAGCGCCCTGGGCGTCCTTCAACAGGTTGATACCAAGAAGATCAGCCAGGTCTGCTTCGTCCAAGTCGCACGCCCTCACCCGGAACTCTTGAACGGTGCTCGGATCGTTCGGCGTCCGAAATCCAGCAGGTAACCAGACCGTTACATCTACGTCTTCCGGTTTGCAGCCCCAGCCATCCAGACTAGCGAATTGCTTCTTCACCTTCTCAGGACCCGTTGAACTCACTACATGAGCCGTGGTCCAGAAGTTCCCCATTGGATCCAACAACAAGACAGCTCGACGCCTCTTGAAGTCAGAGATTGAGGTATGGTCTGACTTTGTTGCAAACGCCTCGACTAGCGCCCCCAACGTGTGACTCTTTCCGCTGCCGCGCTTGCCGAGAATCAACGTCACGAACTCTTGTGAGCCTCCGAAGGAGAGTTTTCGCTGAGGACCGGTTTCGGCAATTTGGCCAAGATAGATTTTCATCTCGTCGCCTTCGGTGCCGACCGTCACGTCCCCATTGATTTGAGGGTCAACAATGTACTGGCGTGCCATGGCTGCCTCCTTCCTATGCAATACCCACGTCAGTGAGGTGTTCCTTGGTGATGAGATGCCGGTCTTTGAAGTAGGCCTCCGCTGCAATCTTGTCCAAGCGAGAGATGATCTCGCTAGGCTTTGCGGTGCGAGGATCCACCACGGCAAATTCGCAGTATTTCTCAAATCCACCCTTGGTGAATGGGAAGTACGCAGGGTCATAATCAGCGGCGAGCGACGGGAGATTGGCACTGCTCTCCAATGCGGCCCGCTTGGCAGGGTCGATCCACTGCTGAAGGATTCCGCTCACAAAGCTCTGTGCGTCCGGCAGCTTGAAGGCATCCATTTGGACGTAGTTGTCTCGCTGAATCCGGCGGACAATGTCCGACTGGATAATGAGCCGCGGAACATCTTGAAAGCGCTCGGAGCCGACCGTGATGACCAGACCGATGTGGTTCACGTCCAAGAGCGACCGCAGGGATTCATTCCAGCGCGCGAACGCCGTCTTGTTGGTAATGCGCTCAACATTCTCAAACTCGTCAACGAGGAAGAGCAATTCCTTTCCCGTTTCAACCTGGATTTCGGGCGACTTGGTTAGCCGACCGTAGCAGCGGGCATGAGGGCGCAAGAACCGCCTTCTCGAGGCCTTCAGACGCTCTGAAGACGGTTTGAGCGCAGACCTCCCCCTTTCCCCCGTTGC
>JBFMGU010000139.1:0-28207 GCA_040752415.1 Myxococcota bacterium | reverse complement strand
GGCCGCGTTCGCCCTCATGGCGCCCGACGCGCAGATCCTCCTCTTCTTCGTCCTGCCGGTGCGCGCCATCCACCTGCTGTGGGGCACCGTCATCTTCCGGCTGCTCACCATGTGGCAGGCCCAGGCGTTCCTCTGGCCCATTGCCATGGAGTTCACCGGCATTGCCGTGGCGTGGCTGATGCTGCGTCGACGCTTCCCGCTGAACCTCTCCGACCTGAACCCCATCGAACGGTTCAAGAACTGGCGCTACCGGCAGCGCATGCGGAACTTCACCGTCTACAACGGCGGAAAGAAGAGCAACCCGCGCGAGTACCTGCACTGACCCATCGCGCCGCGGCGCGCGTGGTGTGCCCTTTCCGAGGCGACCAGACCTTCGACCGCCCCTTGGGTGCCACCCCGGAATGGCGGTAACGCGCGTGGCGTGGATTGGTTGGGGAGGGTGTGTCGGGGGACCACGGAAGGAAGCTGTTGACGTCCGGGCCCCCTGCCCTCGCGGACTGCTGAATATGTTGCCGACCTCGGCGCACAAGATGGCAATATATTGCCTGTGTGTTGGGAGCTGCTTCCCCCGCGCTCCCGACGCGCTGCGCCACGTCCCCACTCGGCGAGATGCCATGTCCACGCTCGTGGCCATGATGCGTGCGCGTCGCCCAGGGTACCGGCGCTTTGCAGCGCTCCTCCCCCCGGGGTAGGCCCCCAGTCCCGTTTCCGCACGAGACAGGTCCGACGCCATGGCCACCTCCACCGTCCCCCCACCCGCCAAGGGAACCCCCGCCAGCCCGCAGCAGGAAGAAGCCGTCCGCAAGCTCGGTCGCGAGCTGTTTGACCTCATGAAGGGCGAGACGCCCGGCATCTTCGACAAGGGGTTCTGGACCGGCAAGGTCATGGACTGGGCCATGAAGGACGAGCGCTTCAAGGTGGACATGTTCCGCTTCGTCGACGTGCTCCCGTCCCTGCGCAGCAGCGAGTCGCTCAGCGAGCACATCAACGAGTACTTCCTGCACGGCCAGAGCGAGATGCCCGCGGTCATGAGCTGGGGCCTCTCCGCGGCGGGCGGCGGCGGACTCACCGCCAAGCTGGCCGCGGGCGCCATCAAGAAGAACATCACCCAGATGGCCGAGCAGTTCATCGTCGGTACCGACGGGAAGGACGCGCTCAAGGAGCTCAAGAAGCTGCACAAGGCCGGCATGGCCTTCACGGTGGACCTGCTGGGTGAAGCCGCGGTGAGCCAGAAGGAGTCGCTGGAGTACCTGCACCGCTACGAGGAGCTCGTCGAGACGCTGGCCAAGGAGGTGCCGGGCTGGAACGCCGAGCCCGCGGTGGACGAGGGCGTGGACGGCGAGAAGTGCCCGCGCGTCAACGTCTCCCTCAAGATCAGCGCGCTGGACAGCCAGATCGACGGCAACGACCCCGACGGCAGCACCGAGCGCCTCTTCCAACGCGTGCTCCCCCTGTTCAAGCGCGCCCGCGAGCTGGGCGTGTTCATCAACCTGGACATGGAGCAGTTCAGCCTCCACGAGGTCACCTACCGCCTCTTCGAGCGCCTCTGCCTGGACCCCGCGCTCAAGGACTACCCGCACCTGGGTGTGGTGGTGCAGGCCTACCTGCGCGACTCCAAGTCCGACGTGGAACGCCTCATCATCCTGGCCCAGAAGCGCGGCACCCCCATCACCGTGCGGCTCGTGAAGGGCGCCTACTGGGATTACGAGACCGTGCTGGCCGCGCAGAAGGGCTGGCCCTGCCCGGTGTTCAGCCGCAAGGAGGACACCGACGCCAACTACGAGGCGCTGTCCCGTCGCATGCTGGAGAACTGGAAGCACGTGCGCCCCGCGTTCGGCTCCCACAACATCCGCAGCCTCTCCCACGCCGTGGCCCTGGCCCGCGAGCTCAAGGTCCCCGAACGCGCGTACGAGGTGCAGATGCTCTTTGGCATGGCCGAGCCCGCGCGCAAGGCCGTGCGCCAGCTGGGCCCGCGCGTGCGCGTCTACGCGCCGGTGGGTGAGCTCCTGCCGGGCATGGCCTACCTGGTGCGTCGCCTGCTGGAGAACACCAGCAACCAGAGCTTCCTCCGTCACAGCTTCCACGACGGCGTGGACGTGGACGCCCTGCTCCGCGCCCCCACCGCGCAGAAGACCGACGGGGAGAACCCCGGCCATGGGAAGAACACGTTCGAGAACCTGGCCATGCTCGACTTCGCCCTCGACGGACCGCGCGGCGAGGTGGCCGAGGCGCTGCGCAAGGTGCGCGCGGAGTGGCTGGGGAAGGAACATCCCGTCGTCATCCATGGCGAGAAGGTCGTCACCGGGAAGTGGGAGGCGTCCGTCAATCCCACCGTGCCCGGCGAGATCATTGGCAAGGTGGCTTCCGCCGGTGAGGCCGAGGCCCAGAAGGCGCTCAGCGCCGCGCGCGCGGGGTTCGAGCGGTGGCGTGAGGTCGATGTGGCGCAAAGGACCGCGGTGCTGGAGAAGGCCGCGGAGCTCATGGAGAAGGACCGCGCCCGACTCACCGCGCTCATCACCCTGGAAGTGGGCAAGAGCTGGAAGGAAGCCGACGCCGACGTGTGCGAGGCGGTGGACTTCTGTCGCTACTACGCCGCCGAAATGAAGCGGCTCAGTGTCCCGCAACGCATGGGCTACTTCCCCGGTGAGCTCAACCACCTCTTCTACGAGCCGCGCGGCGTGGCCGTGGTCATTGCACCGTGGAACTTCCCGCTGGCCATCCTCTGCGGCATGACCACCGCCGCGCTGGTCACCGGTAACGCCGTCATCATGAAGCCCGCCGAACAGTCCGCCGTCATCGGCGCGCACCTGTTCCGCATCCTCGTCGAGGCCGGCGCGCCCGCGGATGTGCTGCACTTCGTGCCGGGCGTGGGTGAGGTGGTGGGTCGCGCGCTGGTGGCCAGCCCCGAGGTGGACCTCATTGCGTTCACCGGCAGCATGAACGTGGGGCTCTCCATCCTCGAGACCGCCGGGAAAACCCTGTCCGGACAGCGCAACGTCAAGCACGTGGTCTGCGAGATGGGCGGGAAGAACGCCATCATCGTCGACGCGGATGCGGACCTGGACGAGGCCATCCTCGGGGTGGTGCGCAGCTCGTTCGATTACGCGGGACAGAAGTGCTCCGCGTGCAGTCGTGTGGTGGTGGTGGAGGAGGCGTATGACCAGTTCTGCGCCCGACTCCAGGAAGCCGTGAAGGACCTGCGCGTGGGAGACCCGACCCACGTGGCGACCAATGTGCCCCCCGTGATCGATGGCGAGGCGCAGGAGCGGCTCAGGAAGTTCGTCGAGAAGTGCAAGGGGGAGCTCAAGGTGCTCGTCGAGCAGCCGGTGCCGGAGGGACTCAAGGGGTTCTTCGTGCCGCCCACCGTGTTCAAGGATGTGCCGCCCGACCACGCGCTCGCGCAGACCGAATTGTTCGGGCCGGTGCTCGCCGTCGTCCGCGCGAAGGATTTCGAGGATGCGCTCAGGATTGCGAACTCCACGCCGTATGCACTCACCGGCGGCGTGTTCTCGCGCAGCCCGGGGAACCTGGAGACCGCGCGCAAGCGCTTCCGCGTGGGGAACCTGTATCTGAACCGCGGAATCACCGGCGCCCTCGTCGGACGGCAGCCGTTCGGCGGCGCGCGCATGAGTGGCGTGGGGACCAAGGCCGGTGGGCCAGACTACCTGCACCACTTCATGGTGCCGCGCTGCACCACCGAGAACACCATGCGTCGCGGGTTCACGCCGCCCGATGAGCTCGAGGGTTGAACGCGCAGTCCGAGGGAAAGCGGTACTTCATACCGCAGTCCGAAAGGGCTGGCGCCCGCGGATGGATCGACAAAACCGAAGGGGCTGGCGCCCGCGGATGAACCCGACGGAAGACTCGGCGGGCGGATGCAAAGCGGTATTGCAGACCGCACTCCCAAAGCGCCGCCCGCGCCTCACGACTACACGCCGATGCGGCGCAGCGTGATCAATGGACCCTCCACGTCCTTGCGAGCGCGCAGGTCAACTTCAGCGTCCAGCATCCACTGGTTGTCACCTTCCGGGTCCACCAACGTCTGCACCACACTCCACCGACGTGGCTCCAACACCTTGATCAACGTGTGCGCCGCCGTGCGCGCCCCGTGGTGCACCATGATCGACGGATAGGTCGCGTAGTAGTCCTTCAGCGATGACTCCAGGCGCTCCACCGTCCACGCGTCATCCTGGTCCGGACACATCAGGCCCAACGCCGCCGCGTAGTCCTTGTCCGCCAACGCCTTGAGCAACAGGTGCATCTCCGACCGCACCCGCGCCGTGAAGGCCTTGGGATTCTCCGCCAGGTCCGGCTGACGCGTGGGTGACGGCGGTGGACCCTCCCGCTTGCCCACCCCGCCCTGCATGCCCTCCCACTCGTCGACGAGACTGGAGTCCACCGAGCGGATCATCGTCCGGAAGTACTCCGTGATCTCGTAGACCTCCTGCGTCTTGTAGCTGTCCGGCACCGTCTGCAAGAGCGTCTTGTAGGTGTCCGAGAGATAACGCAACAGCAGCCCCTCGCTGCGCTGCAGCTCGTACTCGCGGATGTACTCGTGGAAGGTGCAGAAACGCTCATACATCTCTCGCGCCACGCTCTTGGGCTTGATGTTGTTCTGCCCCAGCCACGGGTGCTTGTCGGCGAACGCGTTGAAGGTGCCGTAGATGAAGTCCCGCAGCGGCTTGGGATGCTCCAGCTTCTCCAGCTCCTCGATGCGCTGCTCGTACTCCACGCCCTCCGCCTTCAGCTGCGCCAGCTTCTCCTTCTTCAGCTTGTCCAACTGGCGGAACAAGATCGTGTCGGGGTCCTCCAGCGTGGACTCCACCACCGTCAGCACATCCAGCGCGTAGGTCTCCGACTCCGGGTCCAACGCCGCCAATGTCTCGACGAGAAACAACGACAACGTGGTGTTCAGCGAGAAGTCGCGCTGCAGGCTGGAGCTCACCTCCACCAGCTGCCCGCGTCCCGAGGGACGGCGCACCAGCTTGATCAGCTCCGCGTGCAGCAGGGAACGGAACAACAGCCGCCCCGTCCGACGGTGCGCGCGCTTCGTCCGCTCGTCGGAGTGGCTGGCGGAAATCAGCTCCACCATGCGCCCGTAGCCACCCTGGCGACTGCCATTGTCCGACTGCAACAGGTGGATCAGCATGCCGTGGCTCACGTTGAAACGGCTCTGCAGCTCCTCGGGCGGGCGCGTGGTCAGCTTCTCGAACGTCTGCCGGTCCCAGTGCACAAAGCCCTTCTCCGGCGGCTTGGCCTTCTGCAGCTTCTTGTACTTCTGCGGGTCCGAAGCCTTCTTCATGTCAATCCGGATGTTCTCGATGACATGCTCCGGCGCCTGCACCACCACGAAGCCCTCGTCGTCAAAACCCTTGCGACCCGCCCGGCCGCTGATCTGCATGAACTCCCGCACGCTCAGGATGCCGGTCTTCTCTCCGTCGTACTTGCACAGCTTGGTGAACAGCACGCAGCGGATGGGGATGTTCACTCCCACGCCCAACGTGTCCGTCCCGCACACAATCTTCAGCAGGCCCTGCTGGCTCAGCTTCTCGGTGAGCAGACGGTACTTCGGCAGGAGACCGGCGTGGTGCAGGCCCAGACCATGACGCAGGAACTTCTGGATCTCCTTGCCGTACGGCGTGTCAAAGTGGAAATCCGCCAGCGCCTCGTTGATGGCCTGCTTCTCCTCGCGCGTGCAGAAGTTCACGCTCATCAGGTTCTGCGCTTCCTCCGCGCACGCCCGCTGCGTGAAGTTCACCACGTAGATGGGATACTTCCGCTCCCCAATCAGCTCCTCGATGGTCTCGTGAAGCGGCGTCTCGCGGTACTCGAACTCCAGCGGCACGGGGCGCTGCATGCTGCGGATCACCGCCGTGGGCTTGCCGTTGAGACGCGTCAGTCCCTCCTCGAAGCGCGTGGTGTCGCCGAGCGTGGCGCTCATCAGCAGGAACGTGCTCTGCGGCATGGTCAGGAGCGGGACCTGCCACGCCACGCCGCGCTCGCGGTCGGTGTAGTAGTGGAACTCGTCCATGATCACGGCCTGCGCCGGCGTGTACTCGCCCTGCCGCAAGGCCCAGTTGCTCAGCACTTCCGCGGTGCAGCAGATGATGGGCGCGTCGCGGTTGATGGCCGCGTCTCCCGTCATCATGCCCACCCGCTCCGGACCAAAGTCATTGCACAGCGCAAAGAACTTCTCGTTCACCAGCGCCTTGATGGGACAGGTGTAGACGGCGCGCTTTCCGTCGCACACCGTCTTGAAGATCATGGCCTCCGCCACCAGGCTCTTCCCGCTCCCGGTGGGCGTGTTCATGATGATGTTCTTCCCCGCCACAATCTCCAGCAGCGCCTCCTCCTGCGCCGGGTAGAGCGAGAGCCCGCGCTCCGCCACGAACGCGAGGAAACGGTTCAACACCTCATCCTGGTCCAGCTTGGCCGTGCCCTCGGGCAGGAGACGGGCCAGCGGCCACGAGGTCGACGAGGAAAGCGCGGTGGTGGTCATGATCAGTGGTCGCCGTAACGCTTCTCACCCGCCTCCACACGCAACGCGAGACGGTTCTGCGGCGGCGGGAGCGGACACGTGGCGTATTTGGTGAACGCGCACGGCGGGTTGTAGGCCTTGTTGAAGTCGATGGTGAGCTTCCCGTCCCTGGGCAGGGACGTGTACAGGAACCGACCCGCGCCATAGGTCTCGGTCCGGCTCGTCTCGTCGGCGAAGATGAAGAACAGCTCGTTGGCGCCGGGCTCCTCGATCACGGGCTCCAGCCGGTACTCCTTCCCGCCGACGGTGAACACCGCCACCCCGGGCGCGTCCATGGGCTCGGTCATGCCAATGACGTTGGACACGGGAATCTTCCTGGGCTCCTTGTGCGGCTCCCAGCGCGCCTCCACGCGCCACTCCCGACGGACCGGATACGTCTCGATGCCCTTGAAGGCCTTGCGCGCCTCCGACTCCGAGTCCTTCAGCCGCACGCCGACCTTGGGGCCGCGCTGGATGAGGTTGAACATCAGCGAACCGTGCTTGAGCACGTCGGGACCACCTTGTGCGTCGGTGCGTACCGCGCCGCCGGTGAACGGCTTGTCCCCCAGCGTCACCGTCACGCCGCTCTCCAACGTCAGCGTCACGTTGTCACCCTTGAGCGTGAACCGACCCATGCGCGCCGGCGCCCTGCCCGGGAACACCAGGTCATTGCCCGCGGCAGAGCCGAAGGTGTTCTCGCCCTCCTTGAGCCAGAACAGACCCACCACGGTGAGCCACCCGGTCTCGCTGGTGAGACGGGCGATGCGGTCCTTGTGCCAGGCACGCACTTCCGCCTCGTGGTCGACGACGGGAGCGGCGCGTCCGCCCACGGCGGGCGCGGCGGCAAGAGACATGGTCAGGCCAAGAGCGGCACCGGTGCGGAAGGCGTTGGAGGACATGGCGCGCACCTTAGTGGGGGCTGGTGCGGCCGGCCACTCCGCCGTGGGATCGCAGACAGGAATGGTCCGCGCCACAAGATGTCGTCGTCACGGTGAACCGGGGGCGCCTCAGGGATTGGCCAGCAGCTTCATCCCGGTGTCGCCCTTGGACGCGTCGGTCTGCTTCCAGCCGAGGTTCTGCGGCGCGCCCGCGTCCTTCAGCACCTTCATGATGCGCTCACCCTTCGCCTCGACGATGAACTTCTGCGCATTGCGGTACTGCTCGAACACGAAGCGCGCGCCCTCCAGCGACTTCTCCTTGTCCGGCGTGGTGCGCACGGCGAGGTCGCGGTTGGCGGCGGTGAAGACGTCCTTCTCCAGACGGGCAAGCTCCTCCGCCGTCACCGGAGCCAGCGCGCTGCCCTGCGCCTTGATGAACGCGTTGATCTTCTGCAGGTGCGCGTCCTTCTCCGGGCTCGCCAAGAGCGCCTTCAATGCGTCGTGATGCACGGCGGGGTCGGCGGCCGGCGTGGCGCCCTGCTCCAGGAACTTCATCACCAGGCTGGCACGGTCGACGTTGATGCCCTTCTGCATCTCCGCCATGCGGTCCAGGTAGGGCTTCTCCAAGCCCAGCTCGATCTGCGTCTCGTTCACCAGCATGGCGTGGAAGATCTTGTCCTTGGGAAGCGGCTTGGCGGGCGTGCGCTCGCCCTCGGGGATGGACCCCCACGCGTCGTGCTTCACGAACTCGCTGAGGTCGGTGGTGTCGATGAGGAAGTTGCTGGTGTTGCGGTAGCTCTGCGGCACGTAGAAGGAGCGTGCCTCGTCGAACCACAGCGTGCTGGCCATGGTGCCACCCGCCTCCAGCTGACGGTGGTTGATGTCCAGCATCTCATTCACCAGGTGCGGGCGCAGCGCCTTGAGCTGGTCCGACGTCAGCGGCTGGAAGTCGCGGAACCGACGATCACCCGCGGCCTTCTGCGCCGTGCCGTGGTCATTGAAGGCCTTGAGCTGCGTGTCCAGGTCCGCCTGCGGCAGCGCCACCAGCTTGTCGTACGACGCCAGGAACGGCTCATAGGTGTTCTTGTTGAGCAGGTTCTTGTCCGCCGCCTTCTGCCAACGCACGAACATGTCCGCGTACGGCGCCAGCGCACGGTCCTTGGCCCCGGCGATGAGTCGACGCGCGCCGTCGATCTCCTCCGCGTAGGTGTGGAACGCCTCGCAGATGGCCTCGGAGACCACGCGCTTCTTCTCGACGGAGAGCGTGTCGTTCTGCGGCGTGTTCCAGCTGTTGCCGTCGGCCTTGGGCATGAGCGCCTTCACCGCGTCGAGGGTGACGTCCATGTTGGGGTCAATGGCCTTCAGCTTGTCGGTCACCAGCGACGTCACCAGGCTACCGTCGAGCAGCCCCTGCCCGGTCTTCTCCAGCTTGCCCAGCGTCTCCAGGTCCGCGCCCTGCGCGCCCGCCTTGGCCTTGGTGACAAGGTCCAGCACCTGCTTCAACTTGTCCTCGGTGCAGGCCTTGTACTGCTGCTTGATGGAGCTGAGGCTGGTCTCGTTGAGGTGGTAGCGGCTGCGGACGCTGCGCACGTGGAACTTGGGCTCCATGAGGAGCACCTTCTCGTGCGGGCCCACGTTGGGGAGCGCGCCCTTGCTGCTCAGCTTGTCGTAGACGCCCTTGAGCGGGTCCAGCGGCGCGTCGGCGTTGTTCCAGGCCACCTTGCCACGGCGCACGTCGGTGTCCAGGTTCTTGATGTCGTCGGGGGTGGCGCTGTCATTGCGCACGTCCACCTTGGCGCAGCGCTTCAGCCCGAACTCGTCAATCTGGCTGTCCGCCTTCACGCCGACGAGCAGACGACGGATCTCCGTGTCCGTGTCCCAACGCGCGCGACCACGAACGCTCATCCCGTTCTTCAGCAGGTCGAACTTGTTGGTGTCGTAGTAGACGTCGTCCATCTTGTCGGTGCCCAGCGAGATCTCCCGCTCACCGGTGCGCTGGTCGGGCTCGAAGCGGCCGCCCTCGACGGTCAGCGAGACGAAACGATTGGCCTCGCGCGTGCGGTGGCTCTCGGAGTCCCACTTCATGTCGTCGATGCCGACGCCGCTGTAGCCGAGCGTGAACGCCTCACAGACCTCCGGCTTGCGCAGCCGCTGGTACACCGAGCGCCCCGCGGCGTTGGTGCTGCGCAGCAGGTCCAGCAGCGCCATGGGGTCCATGCCGGTCACGCCCATCACCTGCTCAAGCTCGACGCTGTCACGGTTCCAGCCCGCATAACCCCCGGCGGCGAAGGTGGTGGAGTCAATGAAGGCCTTGCCCTCGAGCGGATCCACCGGGGCGGCGCTGCGCGAGAGCTGGATGCCCAGCACGCTGAAGGTGGGCTGCGCGCCCTGCTTGCCGAACTGGGTGCTGCCCGACGCATAACGCGCCTTGGTGTCCAGGCCGAGCAGCTTCCCGATGTCGCTCGACGGACGGAAGTCCAGCATCTTGTCCTTGACGTTGGAGGTGGGGCTCACCGCGTCGTCGAGCGCCTGGATGATGTCGCCGATGTAGTTCTCGACGGTGGTCTCGGCGGGCAGGCCGATGGCGGCGGCCAGCGCGGCGCGGTCGTTCTTGAAGCGGCCCATCAGCGCCACGAGGTCGTCGGCGTTCTTCACCTCGACGCCGGGGGCGAGCTGGATGGTCAGCTTGCGCGCGGCCAGCTCATCACCCACCGCCTTGAACCAGGCGTTGCGGTCCGGACCGCGATACAGCTCCGTCTTGAACTGCACTCCCCGCTGGACATGGAACGTGGTCATCTGGACAGCTCCCCGCGCGCGTCGGTCCGTCGACGACAGACCTGAAGATCAGGATGGAGGCGGGTAGCACGGCGCACATCAGTGGTCAAAGCGGTTGCGGGTTGCGCCCGACGTGGAGGAGAGTCCCGGGTCACAAGGGGTTCCCATGAGCGTTGACCGCCTCAGTGATGCCATCCGTCGTCTTCCTCGTCGTCAGGTTGACGTCTCCGACATCCGCAAGCTGCAGGAAGCGGCGGGGAGCAAGATCAATGACGACGAGGCCGCGTTGTTGCAGAAGCTG
This sequence comes from Myxococcota bacterium, assembly GCA_040752415.1. Classification (GTDB taxonomy): domain Bacteria; phylum Myxococcota; class JACRCW01; order JACRCW01; family JACRCW01; genus JBFMGU01. Next base: position 17,736 of record JBFMGU010000139.1, on the reverse strand, counting down.
GCCCGCGAGAAGGACCGCTTCACCGCCGACGGGCGCGCCATGCTGGAGGAGCTGCTGGGCACCACGGGGAGCAATGCCGGCCCCGGCAAGGCGAAGGCGACGAGCTTTGAGCTCAAGGGCCGTCACGAGGTGGACATCGGCGAGCCCTCCGCGCTGGCGTTCATCTCGCCGGAGCACGGCTTCGTGGTGGCCGCGGACGACGGCAGCGCGCTGTGGCAGGTGGGCATCCCCCGGGGGAAGAAGGCGGACGCCACCGAGCTGGAGCCGAGCGGCGGCAAGCTCAAGGGGCTGGAGGGCGGCGCGTACGACGCGGACGCGAAGACGCTGCTGCTGGTGAGCGAGGACACCCGCGAGGTCCTGCAGGTCAAGGTGGACCGTGGTGGCGACGAGCTCTCACTGGGAAAGGCGGAGCGACTGTGCAAGCTGCCCGCGCTCAATGACGAGGGGAACAAGGGCTGGGAAGGCATTGCGGTGCTGCCCGCGCGTCTCTCCCCCGACGGAAAGCCGCACCTGCTCGCCGTGCACGAGGGGAGCCCGCGACGCATTGGCGTGCTGGACCGCAAGAGCGGCGAGGTGGAAGCGCTGCTGGAGCTGCCCGAGAGCCACAAGGACGCGCTGGAGGATCTCAGCGACATCACCGTGGATCCCAGGACCGGTCACCTGTTCATCCTGTCCGACCGCGCCGAGACGATCCTCGAGGCGTCGTTGAAGCTGAACATGCGCGGCGGCGCAGCGGGGCGCGCGCGGACGAGCTGGGAGCTGGAGGGGCTGGGCACCACGGAGCTGCCGCGCATCAGCGGGAGTGGGCGGCTCCAGCCGGAGGGCCTGGCCTTTGATCACCGCGGCGACCTGTGGGTCACCAGCGAAGGCGGCAAGGGCCTGCTCCACCTGGAGCGCAAGGACTGAGCGCAGGGCCGACGAATCTGTTGGACACCACAACCTTGCACGGGGCGGGGAACCGCGCGGTCCGAAGCAAGGCGGTAATTCTGACCGCACTCCCATAGTGCCGGCCGTCTTCTCACCTCCACGACGACCGGCACGCAACCCCCGGCTCACTCCCGACGACGACGCACCCGCGCCACGCGCAGCGAGAGCATCACCAGAGCGAGCAGGCCGGCGTCCGCGCCACCCGACGACGCACAATTGAGACAGCCGCCACCGGCGACGAAGCCGTCCTCGGGCATCTCGCTGTTGGGGATCTCGTTGATGGACCCACCGTCGACGCCACCGGCGCCGCTGGAGGAGCCGCCGGAAACTACGTCGCCGCTGCTGGAGGAGCTGCTGGACGTGCTGCTGATCTCACCGCTCGACGAGCCCGTGGTGCTGCTCCCGCCGCTGGAGGAGCCACCGCCGCTGCTGCTCTCACCGCTGGAGGAGCCACTGCTGCTGCTCTCACCGCTGGAGGAGCCACCGCTGCTGCTGGTGCCGCCGCTCTGCCCGCTGGAGGATCCCGACGACGACGAGGTTCCACCCGTGGAGCTGCTGCCACCCGACGAGCTGGAGGAGCTGCCGCCCTGGTCATCCGCCGGGTCATTGGGATCCGTCTCACCCGGGTCGATGCGACCGTTGTGGTTGGCGTCCTCCACGCCGTCATCGACGGTGCCGGAGTCGGTGTCCGCCGCAAGCGGGTTGGTGGTGGTGCCGGGATCCACGTCCGCAACGAACCGGCCCGCGTCCACGTTGGTGGCGGCGCCCGGCGTGGTCACGCCAAGCTCGGTGCCGTCGAAGATCCCGTCGTTGTCGGAGTCGTGGTCCAGCGCGTTGATCGCCTCGTCGCCGTCGGTGTCGATGGCGTAGTTGGGCTCCAGGCCGTCAATGACACCGTCGTCGTCGCTGTCGGCGTCCTCGGGGTTGGTGCCCACCAGCGCCTCCTCGGTGTTGGAGAGGCCGTCGTTGTCGATGTCCGGCGGTCCCGGCAGGTCGTCCGCGGGGTTGTTGGGGTTGGTCTCTCCCTCGTCGATGCGACCGTTGTGGTTGCCGTCCTCCGCGCCGTCGTCGATGGTGCCGTCGTCGGTGTCGGCGTCCAGCGGGTCGGTGGTGGTGGACGGGTCGGCGTCAGCCAGGAAGAATCCGCGCGCCAGGTTGGTGTCGACGTGCGGAGTGACCACACCCAGCTCCGTCCCGTCCACCACGCCGTCGTTGTCGGAGTCCTGGTCCAGCGCGTTGATGAGGCGGTCGTTGTCGGTGTCCTCGGCGTAGCGCGGCTCGGCGCCGTCGATAACGCCGTCGTCATCGCTGTCCGCGTCGCGGTAGTTGGTGCCGAGGGTGAGCTCCTCCGCGTCGGGGAGGCCGTCCGAGTCGGTGTCCGCGGGCGGGCGGATGTCGTCGGTGGGGTCGTTGGGGTTGGTCTCTCCCACGTCGATGGCGCCGTTGTGGTTGGTGTCCTCCACGCCGTCGCCCACGGTGCCGCGGTCGGAGTCCACGACCACCATGGAGGTGTGCGCCGCCGGGTCCGCGTCCGCCACGAAGTTGCCGCGGTCCACCTGCGTGTCGGCGTGGGGCGTGACCACCGAGACCTCCGTGCCGTCGAACACGAGGTCATTGTCGGAGTCCAGGTCCAGCGCGTTGATCTGGCCGTCAGCGTCGGTATCCAGCGCGTAGTTGGCCTCCATGCCATCGACCACGCCGTCGTCGTCGCTGTCAGCGTCACCCTCGTTGGTGCCAATGGCGCGCTCCTCCACGTTGGAGAGACCGTCGCCGTCGGTATCCTGCACCGCGTTGTCATCGCTGGGGTCCAGCGGGTTGGTCTCACCGCTGTCCACCTGGCCATTGTGGTTGCCGTCCTCCGCGCCGTCGCGCGCACCGCCGCGGTCGGTGTCGGCGAGCAACGCGTTGGTCACCGTGGCGGGATCCACGTCCGCCAGGAAGTGGCCGCGCTGCACGTTGGTGCTGGCGTCCGGAGCCGTCAGGCCCAGCTCGGTCCCGTCGAGCACGCCGTCGTTATCGCTGTCGGGGTCAAGCGGGTTGATCAGACCGTCGCCGTCGGAATCCACGGCGAAGTTCGGCTCGAAGCCGTCGCGCACGCCGTCGTCGTCGCTGTCGGCGTCGGCGGGATCCGTGCCCAGCGTGGCCTCCTCGGCGTCATCCAGTCCGTCGCCGTCGCCATCGGTTGGCGTCACGGTGGTGTCGTCGGCGGGGTTGTTGGGATCGGTCTCGCCAGCGTCGACGCGACCGTTGTGGTTCACGTCCTCCGCGCCGTCGCGCCGCGTTCCGCCGTCGGTGTCGGCGAGCAGCGGGCTGGTGGTGGTGGCGGGATCGGCGTCGGGGATGAAGTTGCGGACCCACGTGTCCGTGCCGGTGGCGGGAGCGGTGAGGCCCAGCTCCGTGCCGTCGAAGAGACCGTCGTTGTCGGCGTCGGCGTCCATCGCGTTGATCAGGCCGTCGCCGTCGCTGTCCAAGCGGTAGCTGGGCTCGCTGCCGTCCACCACGCCGTCGTCATCGGAGTCGGCGTCCGACGGGTCGGTGCCGATGGTGTACTCCTCGGCGTCGAGCAGGCCGTCGCCATCAAAGTCCAGCGTGGTGCCGTCGTCGGTGGGGTCGTTGGGGTCCTTCTCCCCTGGGTCGATGCGACCGTTGAGGTTCACGTCCTCCACGCCATCCGCCAAGCCGCCGGTGTCGGTATCGACGAGCGCGGGGTTGGTGGTGGTGCTGGGGTCCGCGTCGGCCACGAAGTCGGGGAGGTTGGTGTCGTCACCCTGCGGAGCGGTGAGACCGAGCTCCAGCCCGTCGGGCAGGCCGTCGCCGTCGCTGTCGCGCGCCAGCGGGTTGGCCTCACCGGTGTCGACGCCGCCATCATGGTCCAGGTCCTCGTTGCCATCCATGACGCCGTCGTCGTCGGAGTCGTCGTCGCCGGGGAGGGTGCGCGTGGTGGGATCCGCGTCGGGGATGAAGACGGTGGAGAGCGTGTCCTGCCCCTCGGGCGCGGTCAGACCGAGCTCGGTGCCGTCCTGCAGACCGTCGCCGTCGGTGTCCAGCGCGGTGGCGGAGGTCTCGTCGGAATCCACCACGCCATCCTGGTCGGCGTCCTCGGTGCCGTCCTCGAGACCGTCGTCATCGCTGTCGTCGTCATTCGGGGTGGTGAGGGTGATGAACACCTCACGACCGTCCTCGATCTGATCGCCGTCCGTGTCCGCGTTGTTGGGGTCGGTGTTCCACTGCTGCTCCTGCACGTCGGTGAGACCGTCGGAGTCGGTGTCCAGGCCAATGGTGACCACGACGAGCGCGCTGGACAGACCGCCGTTTCCATCGCCCGCGGAATACGTGAAGGTGTCGTTGCCGCTGTAGCCCGCCTCCGGCGTGTAGAGGATCTTGTTGTCCGCGGTGATGACGGCCGTGCCATGCGTGGGCCCGGTGACGCTCACCAGCAGCAGGGCGTCGTTCTCGACGTCGGTGTCGTTGGCCAGCACGTCGACGAGGGCGGGCTGCGCCACCTCGGTGTTGATGGCATCCGGCTGGCAGCTGGGCGCGTCATTGATGGCGTTGATGGTGACGGTCACCGTGGCCTGCGAGCTCTCCCCATCGGCATCCGTGACCACGTAGGTGAATGTGTCGGTGCCATTGGAGTTCGCGGTGGGCGCGTAGGTGATGCTGCCGTCGGACTCCACGCTGGCGCTGCCGGACGTGGGCGCGCCGTTGATGGACACGCTGATGGGCAGGTCCACCGCGCCCAGGTCATTGGCGAGCACGTTGATGTTGACCGCGGTGTCCTCGTCGCTGGTGGCGCTGTCGTCGACCGCGGACGGGGTGTCGTTGGCGCCGCCAACGGTGATGACGACGGTGGCGCTGGCGCCCTGCCCGTCCGCGTCGACGACCTGGTAGACGAACCCGTCCGTGCCGAAGAAGTCCGCCTGGGGCGTGTACGTCACGGTGCCATCCGGGTTCACCACCGCGGTGCCGGAGCCCGGCGTGCTCGTCACCGTGACCGTCAGCGGCGCGTCGCCGATGCCGCTGTCATTGGCCAGCACCGCAACCACCGCGACCGTTCCCTCCGCGCAGCTCGCGGCGTCGTCGTTGGCCACCGGCACGTCATCGATGGGCCGCAGGGTGATGGTGACCGTGGCGGTGGCGTTCTGACCGTCGGCGTCGCCCACCACGTAGGTGAAGCTGTCATTGCCCACCGCGTCGGCGAAGGGCGTGTACGTGATGGTGTTGTCGGCGTTGACCAACGCGGTGCCCGACGTGGGCGCGGTACCGACGGAGACTGTGACCGGCGTGTCCCCGAGCCCACTGTCATTGCTGAGCACCGCGACGGTGACCGCAACGTCCTCGTCCGTGCTGGCCGCGTCATCCACGGCAACCGGCGCGTCATCCACCCCGGTCACGACGACAGTGAGCGTGGCGACGGAGAACTGGTCGTCCACGTCGGCGACGCGGTAGTCCAGGGTGTCGGTGCCGAAGAAGTTGGCGGCGGGCGTGTACGTGACGGTGTTGTCGGCATTCACCACCGCGACGCCAAAGCCGGGTGCGCGCTCCAGCGTCACGGTCACGGGCATATCGCCCACGCCGGTGTCGTTCGCGAGCACGTCGACGGTGACGCTGCCATCCTCGGGAGCCGTTGCGTTGTCCGCCACCGCCGTCGGCGTGTCGTTGACCGGGTCGATGGTCACGGTGACCAGGGCACGCGTGGTCTCCAGGTCCGCGTCGACCACTTCGTACTCGAACGTGAAGTCGCCGCTGACCTGCGGCGCGGGCGTGAAGGAGATGGTCCCGTCGGGATTGACGGTGGTGCTGCCCTGCGAAGGCGGCGTGACGACGGTGATGGTGAGCGGCCGGTCGCCCACGCCGAGATCGTTGGCGAGCACCGCAACGGTGACGTCGGCATCCTCGGGACCGGACGCGGTGTCATCGAGCGCGGCCGGGGTGTCATTGGTGGCGTTGACCGTGAAGCTGACGGTGGCCGTGGACTCCTGCCCGTCGGCGTCGCGGACGCGGTAGTCGAGGGCATCGCTGCCGTTGAAGTCGGGCGCGGGCGTGTAGGTGATGGTTCCGTCCGCGTTCACCACCGCGCTCCCGCCGACGGGCGGCACGGCAATGCTCACCGTGATCGGCAGGTCGCCGAGGCCGAGGTCGTTGAGCGTGACGTCCACGGTGACGCTGGTGTCCTCGTCGAGCGTGGCGTTGTCCGCCACCGCCACCGGGACGTCATCCACGGCTCCCACGTCGACGGTCACCTGGGCGCTCGCCAGCTCACCGTCGGAGTCGCGCACCTCGTAGGTGTACGTGACCTGGCCGTTGAAGTTGGCGGGGGCGGTGAAGGTCACGGTGTTGTCGCCGTTGACCACCGCGCTGCCGACGGCGGGCGGCGTCGTGATGCTGACGAGAACCGGCTGGTCGCCGAGACCCGAGTCATTGGCGAGCACCGCGGTGGTGACCGTGCCTTCCTCCGGCACCGCGTCGACGTCGTTGGTGGCCACCGGCGTGTCATTGATCGGGTTGATGGTGAGGTCCACGGAGGCGGACGCCGTCTCTCCGTCATCGTCGGTGACGACGTAGACGAACGAGTCCAAGCCCACGTTGTCCGCCCCGGGCGTGTAGGTGATGGAGTTGTCGACGTTGACCACCACCGCGCCGTTGGCAGGAGGCGTGCCCACGGACACGACGACCGGTGCATCACCGAGGCCCACGTCGTTCACGAGCACCTGCACCGTGACGGAGACATCCTCGTCGGTGGTGGCGCTGTCGGCGGTGGCCACGGGCGTGTCATTCACCGCGGCAACCGTGACCGTCACGTCGGCGCTGCTGGCCTGGTTGTCCTGGTCGGTGACGGTGTACTGGAACGTGTCGACGCCGTTGAAGTCCGCGCGCGGCGTGTAGCGGATGCGATTGTCCGCCAGGACCACCGCGGTTCCGTTGGCCGGCGACGTGGCAACCACCTGCAGCGGCGTGTCCCCCGTGCCGGTGTCATTGACCAGCACATCCACGATCAGCGCGACATCCTCCGACGTGTTCCCGGTGTCCGCCGCGGCCACCGGCGTGTCGTTGATGGCATTGACGGTGATGGAAACCGTGGCGGTGGAGGTCTCGCCATCGACGTCGCTGACTTCGTAATCATAGGAGTCGTTGCCGCTGGTCTGCGGGTCGGGCGTGTAGGTCACGGTGTTGTCCGCATTCACCACGGCCGTTCCCCGCGTGGGTGCCACGGTGATGGTCACGGTGACCGGCGCATCTCCGAGCCCGGTGTCATTGGTGAGCACGGTGGTGGTGACCGCGGTGTCCTCGTCGGTGGTGTCGGTGTCATCGAGCGCCACCGGGACGTCGTTGGCCGGGGTGACCGTGATGCTGACCGTGGCGGTGGCTTGCTGATCGTCAACGTCGGTGACGCGATAGGTGAAGGAATCCGAGCCGAAGAAGTTGGCCGCCGGTGTGTAGGTCACGGTGTTGTCGGCATTCACCACCGCGGACCCGTTGGCGGGCACGCTGGCCACCGTGACGACGACGGGCGCGTCACCCAGACCGGTATCGTTGAGCAGCACGCTGGTGGTGACGGAGCCATCCTCCGCAACGGTGGCGCTGTCATTGTTGGCCACCGGGGTGTCGTTCACCGCGGAGACGTTGACGGCCACGGTGGCGTCGGCGGTGTCTCCGTCGCTGTCGGTGATGCGGTAGACGTAGCTGTCCGCGCCGTTGAAGTTGGCGTTGGGCGTGTAGCGCACGGTCTGGTCGGCGTTCACCACCGCGGTGCCGTTGGCCGGCGGAGTCCGGATGCTGACCGAGATGGGCGTGTCCCCGAGGCCGCTGTCATTGCTGAGCACGTCGGTGGTGACGAACGCGTCCTCCGCAACCGATGCAGCGTCATTGACTGCCACTGGCACGTCGTCGACGGAATCCACGGTGACGAACACCACGGCCAGGTCGCTGTCGCCGTCGGCGTCGGCAACCTGGTAGGTGAACGTATCCGGTCCGTTGTAGGAGGCGTTGGGCGTGTAGCGGATGGTGTTGTCGGGATTGACCGTGGCCGCGCCATTGAGCGCGTCAACCACCACCGACAACGTCACCGGGGTGTCGCCCAGCCCCGTGTCGTTGCTCAGCACGTTGAGGATGGCGAAGCCGTTCTCGTTGCACGTGCCGTTGTCGTTGGTGGCGTTGGGCGTGTCGTCGGTACCGTTGACCGTGATGTTGACGGTGGCGGTGGATGACTGCCCGTCGTTGTCGGTGACCCGGTAGGTGTAGCTGTCCGCGCCGTTGAAGTCGGCGTTGGGCGTGTAGGTCACGGTGTTGTCGGCGTTGACGACGGTGGCTCCGTTGGCCGGCGCGCCGGTCACGCTCACGGCGACAGGCGCATCCCCCAGGCCGGTGTCATTGGCGAGCACGGTGGTGGTGACCGAGCTGTCCTCGTTGACACTCGCAGTGTCGTTGACGGCAGCGGGCGTGTCATTCACCGCGTTGATGGTGACGTTGACGGTAGCCGTGGCGCTGTCTCCGTCGACGTCCGTGACGCGATAGGTGTAGCTGTCCGTGCCGTTGAAGTTGGCCGCGGGCGTGTAGGTCACGGTGTTGCCCGCGTTCACCACCGCGGTCCCGTTCGTTCCGTTGGTGACGATGGTGACACTGAGCGGGGTGTCGCCCAGCGCGGTGTCATTGGCCAGCACGGTGGTGGTCACCGCGGTGTCCTCGTTGGTTCCCGCCGCGTCGTTCACCGCCACCGGCTGGTCATCCACGGCGTTGACGGTGACCGAGACAGTGGCGTCGGAGGTCTGCCCGTCGGCGTCGGTGACGCGGTAGATGTAGCTGTCGCTGCCGAAGAAGTTGGCGGAGGGCGTGTACGTCACGGTGTTGCCCGCGTTCACCACGGCGGTCCCGCTGGCGCCATTCGTCACGATGGTGACCGTCACCGGCGTGTCGCCGAGCCCGGTGTCATTGGTGAGCACGCTGGTGGTGACCGCGGTGTCCTCGTTCGTCGTGGCGCTGTCATTGACGGCGGAGGGGGTGTCGTTCACCGCATTGATGGTGACGGTGACCGTGGCGGTGGCGCTCTGCCCGTCGACGTCGGTGACGCGATAGGTATAGCTGTCCGTGCCGTTGAAGTTGACAGAGGGCGTGTACGTGACGGTGTTGCCCGCGTTCACCACCGCGGTCCCGTTCGTTCCGTTGGTGACGATGGTGACACTGAGCGGTGTGTCGCCGAGGCCGGTGTCATTGGCCAGCACGGTGGTGGTCACCGCGGTGTCCTCGTTGGTTGTCGCGGCGTCGGCCACGGCCACTGGCGTGTCGTTGACGCCGTTGACCGTGACGCTCACCGTGGCGTCGGAGGTCTGCCCGTCGGCGTCGGTGACACGGTAGGTGTAGCTGTCCGTGCCGTTGAAGTTGGCAACGGGCGTGTACGTGACGGTGTTGCCCGCGTTCACCACCGCGGTCCCGTTGGCGCCGTTCGTCACGATGGTGACCGTCACCGGTGTGTCGCCGAGCCCGGTGTCGTTGACGAGCACGGTGGTGGTCACCGGGCTGTCCTCGTTGACGGAAGCGGAATCATTCACGGCGGCGGGCGTGTCGTTCACGGCGTTGACGGTGATGGTGACCGTGGCGGTGGAGGTCTGTCCGTCGGTGTCACGCACGCGGTAGACGTAGCTGTCGGTGCCGTTGAAGTTTGCCGACGGCGTGTACGTGACGGTGTTGTCGGCGTTGGCCACCGCGCTGCCGTTGCTGGGTGTTGTGGCGATGCTCACCGTCAGCGGCGTGTCGCCGAGCCCGCTGTCATTGGTGAGCACGGCGGTGGTGACCGAGCTGTCCTCATTCACCGCGTCCGCATCCGCCACGGCGGACGGCGTGTCGTTCACCGCGTTGATGGTGACATTCACCGTCGCGGTCGACGTCTGCCCGTCGGCGTCGCGCACCTCGTAAACGTAGGAGTCCGCGCCGTTGATGTTGGCGTTGGGGGTGTACGTGACGGTGTTGTCGGCGTTGACAACGGTGTTGCCGCGCGTGGGCGCGGTGACGACGGTGACGGTGAGCGGCGTGTCCCCCAGCCCGGTGTCGTTGGCGAGCACGCTGGTGGTGACCGCGGTGTCCTCGTTGGTGGTGGCCGTGTCGTTCACTGCTGCCGGCGTGTCGTTCACCGCGTTGATGGTGACATTCACGGTCGCCGTCGAGGTCTGACCGTCGGCGTCGCGGACCTGGTAGGTGAAGCTGTCCGCGCCGTTGATGTTGGCGTTGGGCGTGTACGTGATGGTGTTGCCGGCGTTGACCACCGCGCTGCCACGCGAGGGACCACTCTGCACCGTCACGGTCAGCGGCGTGTCACCGATCCCGGTGTCATTGGCGAGCACGGTGACGGTGACCGCGGTGTCCTCGTTGGTGGTGGCACTGTCATTCACCGCCGACGGGACATCGTTCACGGCGTTGATGGTGACCGTCACCGTGGCGGTGGAGTTCTGCCCGTCGACGTCGGTGACGCGGTAGCTGTAGCTGTCGGCGCCGTTGACGTCGGCGTTGGGGGTGTAGGTGACGGTGTTGTCGGCGTTGACCACGGTGCTGCCGCGGGTGGGCGCCGTGGTGACGCTGACGGTGACAGGCGTGTCGCCGAGACCGGTGTCATTGGTGAGCACGCTGGTGGTGACCGCGGTGTCTTCGTTGGTGGTGGCGGTGTCGGCCGCGGCCACGGGCGTGTCATTGACGGCGTTCACCGTGAGGGCGACATCGGCTTCCGCGAAATCACCGTCGGCGTCGGTGACGCGGTAGCGGAGGGAGTCCGAGCCGAAGAAGTTGGCCGAAGGCGTGTACGTGATGGTGTTTCCCGCGTTGACGACCGCGGAGCCATTGGACGGCGCACCGACGACAGTGATGGTGAGCGGCCGGTCACCCAGGCCCGTGTCATTGGTGAGGACGGTGACGGTGACCGCGGTGTCCTCGTTGGTGGACCCGCTGTCATTGGCCGCCACGGGCTGGTCGTCGACAGCGTTGATGGTGACACCCACCGTGGCGGTGGCGCTCTCTCCGTTGCCGTCGGTGACGCGGTACACGTAGCTGTCCGCGCCGTTGTAGTCCGCGGCCGGCGTATAGGTGACCACGTTGCCCGCCACCGACGTGGACCCGTTGGTCGGCGCGGTGACGACGGTGACGGTGAGCGGCGTGTCGCCAATGCCGGTGTCGTTGGCGAGCACCGTGGTGGCCACGGCGGTGTCCTCGTTGGTGGTGACCGTGTCATTGACGGCGACGGGAACGTCGTTGACGGCGTTGACGGTGACACTGACGGTGGCGGTGGCGCTGTCTCCGTCGCCATCGGTGACGCGGTAGACGTAGCTGTCCGCGCCGTTGAGGTCGGCGCTGGGCGTATACGTGATGGTGTTGCCGGCGTTGACCACCACCGAGCCGCGCGTGGGTGAGGTAACGATGGTGACCGTCAGGCTCCCGTCGCCGAGGCCGGTGTCATTGCTCAGCACGGTGGTGGTGACCGCGGTGTCCTCGTTGGTGGTGGCCGCGTCGTTCACCGCCACGGGCTGGTCATCCACGCTGTTCACGGTGATGGAAACGGTGGCGGTGTCATTCTCCCCGTCGCCATCCGTGACGCGGTAGACGAGGCTGTCGGCGCCGAAGAAGTTGGCGTTGGGCGTGTACGTGATGGTGTTGCCCGCGTTGACCACCGCGGACCCGTTGCTGGGCACGGTCACGATGGTGACGGTGATGGTGCCGTCCACCGCGCCGACGTCATTGGCGAGCACGTTGACGGTCACCGCGGTGTCCTCGTTGGTCGACGCGCTGTCGTCGATGGCGTTGGGCGTGTCGTTGACGGCGTTGACGGTGACACTGACGGTGGCGGTGGCGCTGTCCCCGTCGGCGTCGGTGACACGGTAGACATAGCTGTCCGCGCCGTTGAGGTTGGCGGTGGGCGTGTACGTGATGGTGTTGCCCGCGTTGACCACCACCGAGCCGCGCGTGGGCGCCGTGACGATGGTGACCACGAGTCCGCCGTCGCCCAGGCCGGTGTCATTCCCCAGCACGCTGGTGGTGACCGCGGTGTCCTCGTTGGTGGTGGCGGCGTCGTTGTTGGCCACCGGCAGATCATCGACGGCGTTGACCGTGACGCTCACCGTGGCGGTGTCGGAGTCGCCGTTCACGTCGGTGACGCGGTAGACATAGCTGTCCGCGCCGTTGAGGTCGGCGGTGGGTGTGTACGTGATGGTGTTGCCCGCGTTGACCACCACCGAGCCGCGCGTGGGCGCCGTGACGATGGTGACCGTAATGCTCCCGTCGCCCAGCCCGGTGTCATTCGCCAGCACGCTGGTGGTCACCGCGGTGTCCTCGTTGGTGGTGGCCGTGTCATTGATGGCGTCGGGGACGTCGTTCACCGAGTTGACGGTGATGGACACGGTGGCGGTGGTGCTCTGCCCGTCGTTGTCGACGATGCGGTACACGTAGCTGTCGGAACCGAAGTAGTTGGCCGCGGGCGTGTACGTGATGGTGTTGCCGGCATTGACCACCGCGGAGCCGTTGGTGGGCGCGGTGATCACGGTGACGGTGAGCGGCGTGTCGCCGAGGCCCGTGTCATTGGCGAGCACGGTGGTGGTGACCGCGGTGTCCTCGTTGGTGGTGGCGGAATCATTGGCGGCCACCGGCGTGGCGTTGACGCGCCAGGTGTGTCGCGCGGGGGAGGAGTCCGTGTTGCCGGCGAGGTCCACCGCGCGCACGTCGAAGGTGTGCGTGCCCAGCGCCAGCGAGCCCACCGTGTAACCGGAGGTGCAGGTGAAGAATGCGCCGCTGTCGACGCTGCACTCAAAGCGGAGCTCGGGCTCGTCGGCGCTGAAGGTGAACGTGGCGCTGGTGGCGTCGGTGGGGTTGGCGGGCCCGGAGTCGACGAAGGTGTCGGGCAGGACCGTGTCCCGCACCGTGGAGGTGGTGTTGCTGGTGATGGTCTTGACGGTGAGGTTCTCCTGGTAGGTCAACGTGGCGCTGTTGTTGTACGTGCCGTCGACGGAGACGCTCACCGTGAAGCTCACCGTGCCACTGGCGCCGCTGGGCAGCGTGCCCAGGTTCCAGGTGACCGCGCCGCCGCTCAGCGTGCCGCCGCCGGTGGCGGAGACGAACGTGGTGCCTGCCGGGACGGTGTCACTCAGCACCGCGCTCAGCGCCGCGCCGGGACCGGCGTTGCTGTAGCTGAGATCAAACGTGATCTGGGTGCCGTTGGTGTAGCTGGGTGCGCTCTTGGTGAGCGTGAGATTGGCCTGCCCCGACGGTGTCACGCACGGCGACTCGAACAGGCTGTTGAGGAACAAGCGCACGCCGTTGGTGCGCGGGTTGGCGGTGATGGGCACGATGGTGGTGTACTGGTGACCCGCCAGGTAGGTGACCTTGCCGTTGTTGGTGCTCCCGTCGAGATAACCGGTGATCCACGCCATGGTGCTGGTGTTGCCGCGCTCGGTGATGAGCCCGCGGCTGTTGGCGCGCAGGCTGCTGCCGGTCTTCAGCTTCAGACCGTCCATGGTGCCGGGGTGGACCTCCCAGTCTCCGTCGTACTGGGAGAACGGCTCGTCGGGGCACTGGTTGGCGGTGGGGTCGGCCTTGTTGGTGTCCTCGAGGCCGCCGGTGGAGAGGAAGAAGCCGTAGGTGGCGTGGTCCTCGAAGTACTCCGCGGCAATGCACTCCATGAAAGCGTGGGTGAGCGGGCCCAGGTCCAGCCAGGAACGGATCTCCGCCACCGACTCCGCGTCGGACGCGTCGTAGTGCATGGAGGTGAGCTGGCAGTAGGCGGGCAGGTTGCCGAGGAAGAGCGCACCGTCGGAGTGGCTGGTGGTGGTGGGACCACCCATCTCGGTGGGGTCCAGCACGTCGGGCCAGCCGCTGTAGGTGGGCGGCACCTGTGCCGCGGTGGGCCAGGCGTTGTCCAGGCTGTCGGTGACGCCGGCGGCGTTGAGGAACTCGAAGGCAATGAGCTCGTTGGCGTCGGCGAACACGCCAATGCGCGGCGCGGCGGTCAACGTGCGCGCCACCTCCGCGGTGAACGACGCGCTGGCCCGGTGCACCACCGTCACCGTGTCGGAGGCCAGCCAGGCGTTGATGATGGGCTGCGCCGCGGCGGCGTTGGCGGAATCCACCACGAAGGGACCGCCGCGGTAGCCGTGGTTGGTGATGGTGGCGCCGGATTCCACGTCGGTGGAGCTGGCAATGAAGTCCGGCGAGCCGTGTGCCTTCCCCACCCGGACAATCCAGTACACGGTGATGTTGTTGCGCAGCAGCCGGTTGAGCAGGCCGAAGGCGCGCAACATGCCGTAGTCCTGGTAGGTGGTGTCCATGGGGATGATGTAGCTCCCCGTGGCAAAGGTCTGGCTGGGGCGCGCGGTGCTCACGCAGGCCGCGGGCGCGCAGTTGGCGTTGCAGCCGTCCCCGTTGATGAAGTTGCCGTCGTCGCAGGCCTCCCCGTCGTCGATCACGCCGTTGCCGCAGTTGCCGTTCTCGCAGTTGGTGCCGCTGCAGGCATCCACATCCGCGCCGCCGTTGACGCTGTTGCTGCCGGTGCCGGCGTCGATGATGTCATTGCCGGAATCACCATTCAGCGTGTCATTGGCGAGGCCGCCGGAGATGGTGTCGTTGCCGGCGCCGCCGTTGATGATGTCGTTCCCGTCGTCGCCGGTGATGGTGTCGTTGCCGTCTCCACCGTTGACGGTGTCATTGCCGTTGCCGCCGGTGACGGTGTCGTCGCCCGCGCCGCCGTTGATGGTGTCGTCGCCGTTGCCGGCGGTGATGGTGTCGTTGCCGTCGCCGGCGTCGGCGGTGTCGTTCCCGTCGCCCAGGGTCAGGGTGTCGTTGCCCGCCTCGCCGTAGACCGTGTCATTGCCGCCGCCCGCGTTGATGTTGTCGTCGCCGTCACCGCCAATGATGAAGTCGTTCCCGTCGCCGGCGTTGATGGTGTCATTGCCGCCCAGGCCCACAATGCAGTCCTGGCCGCTGGTGCCATTCAGCGTGTCGTCCCCGGAGGTACCGAGGATGACGTTGTACCCGCCGGGACAGTCCGACTGGTCCAGCGCGGCGGTGGTAGCCGACGACGTGAGGGCCGAGGTGACCGGCGCCGCTTCATGGGACTGGGAGCACCCCAGCACCACGAGCAATCCGAGCGCACCTGGACGCCAGCGTGACATGTTCATTCCAGCTCCTTCTTGCAGACCCACGTCGTCATCCCGTGGGCCGGCTCACCTCGCGTCACCACCCCGCGCCCCGCCAACCCCACGCGACATTCCATGGCCGGATCCTGGCTCACGCGCTGTCTTCCAGCGAGAAAACCGGAGGCGCCGGCCGCCCCCGCCCGACGTCACCATCCGTCAATGAGAGGGTGGGATAGCAGGCGCCCGAGCCGGGCAGCAAGAAAGGCACAACCCTGATGTGGGCCCCTTCCGGACAGCGCCGGGGACGCTTGTGAGCGTGGTCACGCTGCGCCGAACAGGCCCTTGTCGGTGGCGCGCCACAAGGCGTCTTCGCGGGTGATACGCCCGGCGTCGACGAGCTCACGCAGGGACATGTCCATGGTCTGCATGCCCTGGGCCTTCCCCGACTGCATGGCGGAGTAGAGCATGGCGGGCGTGCCTTCCCGGATGAGGTTGGGGAGGGCGGGCGTGCGCAGCAGGATCTCCACGGCGCAGACGCGGCCCTTGCCGTCGGCGGACTTGACGAGGACCTGGTTGAGCACGCCGGTGAGGCATTCCGAGAGCGTGAGGCGCGCCTGGGCCTGCTCCTCGGCGGGGAAGATGTCCAGGATGCGGTCAATGGCCTTGGGCGCGCTGTTGGTGTGCACGGTGCCAAAGACCAGCAGGCCCATCTCCGCGGCGGAGAGCGCCAGCCGCACCGTCTCCTGGTCGCGCAGCTCACCCACCAGCACCACGTCGGCGTTCTGGCGCAACGCGGCGCGCAGCGCGGGGCCGAAGCCGCCGGTATGTCGTCCCACTTCCCGGTGACTGAAGATGCTCTTCTTGTTGGGATGCACGAACTCGATGGGATCTTCGATGGTGACGATGTGGCGCGCGTAGGTGCGGTTGATCTTGTCGATGATGGAGGCGGCGGTGGTGCTCTTGCCGCTGCCGGTGGCGCCGGTGATCAGCACCAGGCCACTGCGCGCGTGGGCCAGGCTCTCCACGGCGGCGGGCATCCCCAGCTCCTCCAGCGGGACAATGCGCTCCGGGATGAGGCGCACCACCGCGCCGCGGCCGTTCTCCTGGCGGAAGCAGTTGACGCGGAAGCGGCCCACGCCGGGGAGTGCATAGGCAAAGTCTATGTCCGGGCTAATGTCATAGTGCTTCCAGAGGTCGGGCGGGCAGATCTCGTAGAGCATCTGGCCCACCGCCACGTCATCCATGGCGGAGAGCGCCTCCACGTTCACCAGCTCACCGCGGACCCGCATGCGTGGCGGCTGCCCGGCGGCCAGGTGGAGGTCGGAGCCTTTGCGGGCGTCCATGGCGCGCAGCAGGGTGTCGATCTTGGCCACGGTGCTCCTCCTCAGCCGGCGAAACGCTTGGGCTCCTCGGCGTAGCGCGCCGCTTCCGCCTTGGTGATGGTGCCGGACTGCACCAGCACCGCCAGCGCGTTGTCCAACAGGCACATGCCCTCGGAGGCGCTGGTCTGCAGGATGGTGCGGATCTGGGTGGTCTTGTTCTCGCGGATCATGTTGCTCACTGCCTTGTTGACCAGGAGCACCTCCGCCGCGACCACGCGCTTCTTCCCGTCGGCATTGGTGCACAGGCGCTGGCTGATCACCGCGCGCAGCGACTCACTGAGCATGCCGCGCGCCTGGTTCTGCTGCGCGGAGGGATACGCGTTGATGAGCCGGTTCACCGTGCCGGTGGCGTTGGCGGTGGTGAGCGTGCCCAGCACCAGGTGACCGGTCTCCGCGGCGCTCATGGCCAGGCTAATCGACTCGAAGTCCCGCAGCTCCCCCACCACGATGACGTCGGGGTCCTCCCGCAGCGCACCGCGCAGGGCGCGGGGATAGGACTCCGTGTGCGCGCCCACCTGGCGCTGGTTGATGGCGCACAGCCTGGGCTTGTGCACGAACTCGATGGGATCCTCGATGGTGATGATGTGGTCGGTGCGCTTCTCGTTGATGTGACGCACCACCGCCGCCAGCGTGGTGGACTTGCCGCAGCCGCTGGGCCCGGTGAAGAGCACCAGACCGTTGCGGTAGCCCAGCGCCGGGGCAAGCTGGTTCTGCAGGCCCAGGTCGGTGAGCGAGGGCGGCTCCGGGGGGATGTAGCGGAACACGGCGTCCAGGCCGCGCTGCTGCTTGTAGGCGTTGGCGCGGTAGCGCGCGACCCCGGGCAGCGTGTAGGCGAAGTCGACCTCGCCCTTCTCGTCGAGGACGCGCTTCTGCTCGTCGGTGAGGATGGCGCGGACCAGGGCCTCCAGGCGTGCGGCGTCCAGGCGGTCGGTCTTCTGCTCGGTGAGCTCGGCGTTGGTGCGCACGTACAGGCTGCAATCGGCGTGGAGGTGCAGGTCGCTGACGCCCATCTCCGACGCCACGCGCAGGTACAGCTCCATCTCCTCCTTGGGATCCGCCTGGTTCTGCATCAGCGCGAACAGCTCGGACACCTCCTGCTTGCTGGGCGGCTCCGGGGCGGCGTCCACCGGCTCCAGCATGAGGTCCAACGACTCCGCGGCGACGGGGGGAGGCGGTGGCGGAGGCTCGGGCGCGGCCTCGAGGCGCGGCAAAAGCTCCAGGCCGCCGCCCCGCTTGGGCGCGGGTCCCACGCTGGTGGTTCCCGTCGCGGTGCGCGCGGGCGCGGGGCCGACGTTGGTGTTGCCGGTGGGCGCGGCGGCGGGTTG
>JBFMGU010000138.1:0-28348 GCA_040752415.1 Myxococcota bacterium | reverse complement strand
GTCCTTCTTCACTTCCACGACCGGCGCCGCTGCCGGTGGCTCCGCGGGTGCTGGCGTTGGCGCCGCGGCGGGGGCGGGACTGGCGGCGGGCTCCGGAGGAGGCGGATTGGCGGCGAGCTGCTCGGCGAGCGCTTTCGCAGTGGGGTCGGGCGTGGTGGGAGCGCCCTTGGCCGCCTCAGCACGACTGATTTCGCGCACGGCCTCCTCGGGCGTCTGCACCTTCGCGCCGAAGTCGGAGACCACCACGTTCAACGTGGGTGCCGGCGCCGGCTCGGCGGGGACTTCCTTGGGTTCCTCGGCGGGCGTGGCCGGCATGAGCACGAACACCACGGCCACCGCGGCAATCAGACCGCCCGCCACGCCCAGGATGAGCCGCCCTCCCCCGTCGGAGCGACGAATGGCCTCTTCCTCGTACTTCTCGGCCATCGCCTCCATTTCGGCGGTGCTGACGCGCTTGCTGAAGAACGCGTCATCGTCGGGGTGGTCCAGGCTGGCCGCGGCCTTGGCGGCCGGCGTGGCGGCGGGGGTGGGGATGCTCGGTGACGAGGGGCGTTGCAGTGGCGGCGGCTTGTCATTGCCCGGCATGGCGGCCATGCGTTCGGGCTCTTTGAGCATGGGGGTGGTCACCGGCGTGACCACGTTGCTGCCTTCCCAGCCCGCCTGGTTCTGCTCCGGAGCGTCCTCCTCGCGACCGAAGGTGTCATCCACCGCGGTCCGTCGCGGAGGCGGCCGGTCCGTCCAGCGCACCACGGACGGCGCGCTCGGCTGAGCCGTGGGGCGCGCAAGGCGCTTCTCGTCCTTGGGCAGCTTGCGGATGGCTTCCAGCGTCGTGGGAACCGCGGGAGCGGGTGCGCTCGTCGTGGAAGCGGGTGTCCCCGGCGTGGCGGCAGGCGCGCTGGTCGCCGGTGTCGCGGCCGCGCTCGTCGTGGGGGCGGCGGGAGTGCCCGTCGGAGCAGCGGGCGCGTTCGTCGCCGGCGCAGCGGGAGCGGGGGGCGTTGTCACCGGAGCGCTCGTCGCAGCCGGGGCCGCCGGTGTCGTCGGAGCAGCGGGCGGGGGTGCCACAAACGCGGTCGGCGCCGGCGCCAACGTCGACGCGGGCGCGGCGGTGGTCGGCGCCACCGTCGTGGCCGTGGTGGGGGCCGCGGGAGTCGGTGCGCTCATCGCCGGAGTGGCGGCCGGCGCCGTCGTCGTGGGTGCGGGTGCTGCGGGCGCGCTCGTCGGCGGCGGCGTGCTTGCGGCCACGGGCGGCGGCGTGGCGGGCGGCGGCTCCAGCGACGGCGTGGACGAGTTGCGCGCCAGGATGCTCGCGAAGGAAGGCGCGCGCGCCATCGGCGGGGGCAGCCCCGCGGGGGGCGGCGTGGAGACGACGGGAGGCGGTGTCACCGGGAGCGCGGGCGCGCTCTGCTCGACGGGCGCGCTGACCACCACGGGCGCGCTCTGCTCGACGGGCGCGCTGACCACGGGCGCACTCTGCTCGACGGGCGCGCTGACCACCGCGGGCGCAGCAGCCGCCGCGGCTGGCACCACCTGCGGCCCCGGCGTGGCATCCGGTCCGGCAAACGCCTCCGCGGCGGCCACCGCCTGACGCTGGGCCTCGGCGGGCGTGCGCATGGCCTCGGGGACCGCCAGCGCCAGCAGCTGCTCCCGCTCCTTGGCGTTCTGGTCCATCTGCGCCAGCAGGATCTCGTCAAAGCTCATGGGCGCCACGCTGTCCTGCGGATTGGGCGGCGGCTGGCTCAGGCGCTCGGCCTCGCGCGCGCGCTCCTCCGCTTCGCGGTCCAGCTCGGTCTGCGTCCTCAGCACACCCATGCTCTTGAGCTTGCGCAGCACCCGCAGCGTGGTGACGTCGGGGAGCTCGCTGGCGGCCAGGATGTCCATCACGCGCCGCTTGCCGTCGACGCCGCGCAGCACCGGCCCGATCTCCGGCGGCACCTCCTGGCTCCTCCGCGCCAGCACCATGAGATCCAGGTGCAGCCGCTCGCTGAGGCCACCCAGGTGCGCGGCATGCCGTTCCACCTCCGCCTGGTGCTCCTGCGCGCGTGCCATCACGCCCGCCACTTCCGTGCTGGTCATCCCGCCGGCGGAGAGCGGCTGGGCTTCCAGTCGGAAGGTGCCCTCCCGGAAGGCCAGCAGCCGCAGCAGCGCTGTCTCGCCCTGGACCGGGCCAAAGCGCACCTCGGACATGCTGCCGTCGGTGAGACGGAGCTCTGCCTCACCCGCGCTGGTGGTGATGTGCAGCCGCCCGCTGCGCCGTTCCCGGGCATAACCTGCCAACAGGTCCGACAACGCGTGATCGGCCAGTGAGCCTTCGGTGGGGGCGGGAGCGTCCGTCATGGCGTAGGGCAGCGGTTTAGCGCGACGCCAAAGGCCGCGGCAATCCGCCTTCCACCCCTTTCCGGCGGGGTCGGGCCTACGCCTGGGAGCCGCCCTGGGACGCCAGCAGGAGCTCGGCCACGCGGCGTGCATGGCGCGCGTGACGGGTGAGGCGGGGCTCCGGCGCCGGCTGGGGGCTTGCCACGGGAGCGGCCGCGTCACGCGCCAGGCGGGTCTGCAGGAACTTCCCCAGGTCCGACCGAACCTCCGGCTCCAGGAACAGCAGGCTCATGTGCCCACAGGGGTAGCCCCGGAGCGGCACCTGCCACGACTCCGCCAGCGCCTCCGCCACCCCAAACGGCACCACCGCGTCGTGGACGCCGTGGGCCAGGAAGATGCGCTCGGCGTCCAGTGGGCGCTCGAAGCTGCGGGGACGGAAGGGGAAGCCCAGCTCGGTGAGCAGCTCGTCGGAGGGGACCTTGTCGCCGCTGCGCGCCAGCAGCTTGCGGTACCGCTCCCCAATCGGCGTGCGCCCCATGGACTCCTGCACATCCGCCGCGGGCGTGATGAGCGCCAGGCCACTGAGCGGCGCGCCGCCCAAGGCCGCCATGGCCGCGTAGATGCCGCCCAGCGAGAGGCCCACCAGGTAGACCGGCTTCCCCTGCGCGGCGAGGCCCTTGGCCAGCGCGGTGAGCTCGCCGGCGGCCACCCGCAGCATCTGCTGCATGTACGGGAAGTCCCAACCCAGCAGCCGCTCGCCGCTGAAGTAGCCGGGCGGGGTGCGCTTCATGTGGTCGGGGGGCGTGTAGATGACGGCGTGCAGGCCCAGCGGCTTGACCACCTTGAGGTAGCGCGTGAGCGCCCAGGGGCTGGGGATCTGCCAGAACGGACTGAAGATGACGACGCCACGGCTGTCGCCCTTGGGCGGGACCACGTCCAGGTGGAGCGCGTCATTGGGCGCGTCCAGGCCACGGATGGGACTGGGCAGCGTCAGGTGGACCTTGCGGTTGCCCAGCGGCACGGAGAGCGGCGCCACGTCGGGGAGGCCACGCACCGGCAGGTTGGGGTCGCCGTCCAGCGGGCCCACGCGTAGCCGAAGCTCATGCACGGGCCGCAAGCGCGACGCGTTGACTGCCAGATCATCCAGACCTTCGTGGAGTGCACGCATGATGTACCGTCGGATATCGCCGGACATCCTGCGCCGTTGTCGGATGACTGACCGGAATCCGACACTTAGCGGAGCATGAAGGTTCATCGCGGGGGCCGTCCCTACCGGCATCAGCGACGGATTGCCAACTCTCCGCTTGCCTGCCCCATCCGCCGTCTGACCGAGCTGAAGGCCTTCCAGATGCGCGCTTCCACCTGCTCCGGGGTGCCGTGCCCATCCACGCGCACCACGCGCCCCAGCTCCGGCCGGCGCGAGAAGCGGCGGTAGTTGCGCGCCACCTGTCGCTGCACGTCGTCGACCTCGTACTGGTCCACGTGCCCGCCGCGGCCCTTGCGGCGCCGCGTGGCCTCCTCCACGTCGACCTCCACCAGCACCGTGAGGTCGGGCGCGGGCGCGCGTGCGTTGAGCTGGGCCACCCAGTCCACGGGCAGGAAGCTCCCCTGGTACGCCAGCGACGAGAGCACGTAGCGGTCGCACACCACCACCTCGCCCTTGCCGAGCGCCGGCGCCACCTCGCGCTGCAGGTGCTCCAGGCGGTCCGCGGCGAACATCAGCGCCAGGGCGCCCGGGTCCAGCGCCTTGCCGTTGGCGCCCGACTTCAGGAAGCGACGGATGCGCTTGCCAATGGGTCCGCGGGAGGGCTCGAAGGTGAAGCGCGCGCGCTCACCTGCTTCCTTCAGTCGGGTGACCAGGCGCTGGCACTGCGTGGTGGTGCCGGCACCGTCGATGCCTTCAATGACCAGGAAGAATCCGCTCATGTCACGCGCCGGCCTGCTTGCGCAGCCGCGCCTCCAGCTCCAGGAACGCGCGACCACACTCCTGCGCCGTGGCAAACCGCTGCGCGGGGTCCTTCGCCATGCACCGGGCAATGACGGCGTCCAGCTCGGCCGCGGGCAGGTCCGGTTTGTGGACGGCCAGCGAGGGCACGGGAGCGCGCAGGTGGGCCTGCATGACGTCGGAGCCGGTGAAGGGCGGCTTGCCGGTGAGCAGCGCGTAGAGCACGCACCCCAGCGAGTAGATGTCCGCGCGACCATCCACCGCCGCACCGCGCACCTGCTCGGGCGACATGTAGTACGGCGTCCCGGTCACGCCCTTGGCCTCGCCGGAGGTGAACGCCGCGGCAATGCCAAAGTCCGTCAGCTTCACGCGGCCTTCCTTGCTGATGAGGATGTTGCCGGGCTTCACGTCGCGGTGGACGATGCCGGCCTTGTGCGCGTGGTCCAGCGCGCTGGCCACCGCGGCGCACATGCTCAGCGCCTTGGACGGCGTGAGCACGCCCTGCTGCTGCAGGTGGCTCAGCGTGGTGCCGTCAATGAGCTCCATGGCCAGGTAGGGAAGGCCCTTCTCCACGCCGGCGTCGTAGACGGTGACCACGCTGGGATGGTTGAGCCCGGCGGCGGCGCGCGCCTCTTCGAGGAAGCGCTGGCGCGCCTCGGGATCGGAGGCGACCACTTCCGGCAGCCGCTTGAGGGCCACCATGCGGTTCAGCACGGTGTCACGCGCGCGGAACACCAGGCCCATGGCGCCGCGACCGATCTCCGCCTCCGGCACGTAGCGCGGCGGCTTGTCCTCCTCCGGCTGGGTGAGCGGCTTCTGCATGTTGAGCGCCACCAGCGCCGCCTGCTGCTGCGCCATGGCCGTCTCGTACGCGGCCCGCATCTGCTCGTTGTTGATGCGCATGAACAGCTGCTGCACGCGCATCACCGCTTCCGCGTGGTCCTTCTTGGCGGCCAGCGCACGCTGCGCGTAGGCCAGCGCACTGGGAATGTCCCCGGCGGCCTCCAGCATGTTGCTCAGCTCCAGCGTGGCGCTGATGCACTCATTGGGCGCGCGCGCGTCGACACCGCTCTTGAGGAGCGTGATGGCGCCCTTCAGCTCCCCGCCCATCATGAGCCGGCGCGCCACCTCCTGCTGCACGTCCAGCGACTCCGGCCGGCTGTCGCCAAGGAGGATCTGCGCGGCTTCCTTGATGCGGTTCTCCGCCACCAGCATGCGCGCGGCACCGCCCTTGTCGCCGGCGCGGCCGTAGAGCTCTCCCGCCTTGAGGCGGTTGCCCATGGCCTCATAGATCTCCGCCGCCCGACGAGGATTGCCCGCGCGCTCGAACAGGTCCGCCGCGTCCTGGGGCCGGTTGCGCTGCAGCGCGATCTCGGCGGCGGCGGGGTAGTTGGCGCCCTGGACGTGCGCGTTGAACGCGGCCTCCAGGTCACCCATGTCCTCGTAGATCTGCGCGGCCTTGTAGAAGTCATGGCTGGCCAGCGCGGCGGCGGCGGCGGCGCGCATGTCGCCGGTGTTCTCCAGCACCGCCACGGCCTGGTGCCCCATCCCGCTCTGCACCAGCAGCTGCGCGGCCCGCTCCGTCTGTCCGCACGCGTTGAGACAGCGCGCGGCGCTGGCCCAGTCCTTGGCCATCCCGTAGGCCTCGGCCGCCTTCTCGTGGAAGCCGCTGATCTCCAGCGCGCGACCACACCCCACCATGTCCCCCACCTTCCGGTACAGCTTGGCCGCCTTCACGCCGGACTGCTTGCGGTCGCGCTCCTCGGTCTGCGTGCTGGCGTCGTATTCGTACGCGGCGGCGGCGCGGGCTTCGTCGCCAAATTTCTCGAACATCTCCGCGGCGCGCGCGTGTTTGCCCTGTCGCGCCAGCGCTTCCGCGGCGGAGTCCAGGTATTGCCGCGCGGTCTGCGTGTCGCCGTACTTGGCCAGCGCTTCAATGGCCTTGTCGCCTTCACCCTTGGCGGCGAAGAGCGCCGCGGCCTTGCGCATGACGGCGAGCCCGCGCTCCGCGTTGCCCAGCGCCTGCCACAGCTCACCGGCGCGCTGCATGGCCGGCGCCTGGTTGCTGTCCTCCAGGATCTCGGCGGCCTGGGAGTGGCGTGCGTCGCTCTCCAGCAGCTCCGCCGCCTCCACGTACTTGGCCTGTCCCTTCAGCGCCGCCACCAGCCCGTCAATGATGCCCAGGTGGCGGAACATCTCCTCCGCTTCCTTGTAGCGCTTGGCCTCGAGGAGCTGGTTGGCAATCTTCTTGGTGGGTTTCTGTCCCGGCGCCAGGGAGAGCGGGTCCCGTCGTCGTCGGGAGCCGCCCCAGCCAAAGCTGACCAGCGCCGCCACGCCCAGCAGGACGAACAGCCCGCCCGCCGCCGGCGTCATCACGCTGTCCTTGCCCAGGAACAGGCCCAGGGTGGCGTGGTTGCTGAGCTCGTCGGCGAGCTGGGGGCCCACCAGGTCAGGGCGGATACCCGGGACGAACACGAACGCCGCCCCCAGAAAGGCCACGACGAGCAACAGGAGGCGGAGCACCACTGCCATCAGCGGGATTTTCCGTCGGACCGACGGGGGCGCAGCGCCACCAACAGGCCGCCGCGCCACCGCGGGTCGGGGTTACAGCATGAACACCAGGTTGAGCACGCCGAGCACGATGCACACCATGCCCATGGGCACCTGGTAGGTCACCAGCTTGGTCCGCAGCTCCTCCGCCTTGGCGCGCGCGTTGGGATCCTTGTTGAAGCCCTGGATGAGGGCAAAGCCCAGCAGGAACCCGGTGCCGATGAGCGACGCCGAGCCGACGAGGCCAATGACCAGGCCGCCCACGCTGTGCTTGAGCAGGGCGCCCAGGTTCATCAGCATGTTCACCAGGCCAAGCAAGCCCACCACAATGCCCGCAATGCCCGCGCCGCCCTGGTAGGGCACCAGCTTCTCCAGCAGCTGCTTGGCGTCGGGCTTCTTGGAGACAATGAACCCGGACGCGCCGAGCAGGCCGCACACGATCAGCAACGCGACAACCAGAAGTCCGACCACCATGCGTTCACCTCGAAGGCGGTCCGCGGTGCGGCCGCCCGACGTTGGCGGGGAACCCTCCCCCGAAAATGGTGCGCGCAGCCTAGTCCCAAGTGCGGACTCAGCGCAGCCCGAAACGCTTCAGCTTCTTGTGCAGCCCTTCCCGGGTGAGCCCGAGGCTTTCCGCGGCACGGGTGACGTTGTCCTGCAGGGCGGCCAGCCGGTCGCGGAGGATCTGGGCCTCCACCGCGTCCATGAGCTCCTTGAGGCCGCCCTGGCTGTTGTCCTGGCCCACCGCGGGTTTGAACTTGGAGCTGCCCGTGACTTTCGCGGAGAGGTCCTTGGGGCCGAGCACCTGGTCGGGGTCGGCCTGGATGGCCACGCGCTGCATCTCGTTCTGCAGCTCGCGGATGTTGCCGGGCCACGCGTAGGCCTTCAGCGCCGCCAGCGCCTCAGGGTTGAACGTGAGCGCGCCGCGCTCCAGCTCCTGCGCGTACTGCGCCAGGAAGTGCTCGACGAGGAGCGGGATGTCGTCCTGGCGCTCGCGCAGCGGCGGCAGCCGGATGGGCACCACCTTGAGGCGGTAGAGCAGGTCCTCGCGGAAGCGTCCCTCCTTCACCTCCTGCTCCAGGTCACGGTTGGTGGCGCTGACCACGCGCACGTTGACCTTGTGGGTCCGCGTGCTGCCCACCGGCCGCACCTCACCCTCCTGCAACACGCGCAGCAGGCGCTGCTGCATGGCCTGCGTGGTCTCGCCAATCTCGTCCAGGAAGATGGTGCCACCGTCGGCAATGGTGAAGAGGCCCTTCTTGTCATGCGTGGCGCCGGTGAAGGCACCGCGCACGTGGCCGAACAGCTCGCTCTCCAGCAGTGTGTCGGGGAGCGCGCCGCAGTTCTGGCCCAGGAAGATGCGGTCCTTGCGCGCGGACTGGTTGTGGATGGCGCGCGCCACCAGCTCCTTGCCGGTGCCCGTCTCACCCTCGATGAGCACGGTGGCGTCGGTGCGGGCCACCTTGGCCAACTGCTCGAACACCCGCTGCATGGCCGGGCTGCGACCGATGATCTCGTTGAACCGGCCCGCGCGCTTGAGCGCCTCCTGCAGGTAGCGGTTCTCGCCTTCCAGCGCCTCGCCGCGGGCCTTGAGGCGGCCCATCATGTCGGCGTTCACCAGCGCCAGCGTCACCAGCGAGCCCAGCACGGTGACCACCTCGAGGTCGCGCTCGGTGAACGGCGCGCCGCCCTCCCGCGTGTCGGCGGAGAGCACGCCCCAGACCTCGCCGGCACGCCACAAGGGGACGCAGATGGCGCTCTTGATCTTCTGCAGCTGCACCGTCTCGGTGGCCAGCTCCACGGAGGCATCCGCCACCATGCACGCTTCCCGGCTGGTGATGACGCGGGCCAGCAGCGCACGGCTCACGCGCCAGGCGGGCTGCTCCCCGCTGCGCCCACGCGCCCGGTAGAACGTGCGACGGAACTCGTTCTTGTTGGTCTCCAGCACGCCGGCGAAGAAGTGGCTGGCCTGCGGGGAGAGGTTGAACAGCGCGGTGGCAGCACGGTCCACGACGGTGGTGAGGTCCTCGCTGCCCGCGGCGCGCGCCAGGTCATAGATGGCGGCGGCAACACGCGGCTCCTTGGTGAGCGACTCGGGGAGGCCACCCAGCTGCTCAATGGAGAACCGCGCGACCACGGTGCCGGCGGCCTCCGGGTCAATGGGCTTGGGGGCCACGGCGGTGTGGGCCACCTCGTCCTTGGCGGGATGCACCGCGCCGCCGCGACCGTCGTCCAGGAGGATGGCCACCACGGGCTCTTCGCTGTCGCCCATGACCACGCGGTCACCCACGCGCAGCGGGACGCCGGGGCCGCCGCCGGGGGCGGGGAGCTTCTCGTCGCCGCGGAGGATCATGGAGCCGTTGGTGCTGCCCAGGTCCGTGAAGGTGACGCCGTTGGGGCCCACGTCCATGCGCCCGTGGTGCGTGCTGACGTGCGGGTTCTCCAGGAACAGCACATTTCCGACGCCACGCCCAATGCTGATGGACGGCTCCGAGGACTCGAAGAGGCGGATGGGTTGTCCCGGCACGGCAAGCTGCAGGCGCAGGGGCACGTCTGGCTCCAACATTGGCCCGGGTTGGCGGGCCGGAAGGCTACAGCGGACGCACGGAAAAGCGCGCCCACGAGCCGCGGACGTTATCAGGACGGGGTGGCCTGGCAAACCGGTCCCGCCACGTGGCGGCGGAAGCGCGGGCCAAAGCAAGCACGTTGCGTGAACCCCGTCGGTCGCGACACCCTGCGAAACCCGGGGAGGCCAGATGTCCCAACCAGCGGATCGCCCGGCATCGTCGGAGCAGGCGCGGTGGCGAGTGCTGCCCGGTCCGCGCGCGGTGGCCGTGATCGACGACGAACTGGTCTACCGCCACGGCGACACCGGCTGGTCCATGCCACTGGCTGACATCCGCGTCATGGGTGAGGCCACGCGGGAGGCGCTGGGGGACGACTACTTCCTGTGCGTGGTCACCGACGGAATAGGCTGGCAGGAGGTCTCCTTCTACGCACATGGCGTCGACACCGCGCTGGCCGGCCTCTCCCGCCACCTGGGAGCCACGCTGCGCTGGCAGCTGATCCACCACACCTCGCTCTCCAGCCGCGTGATGTGGCCCGCCGCGCTCGTCGACCAGGAGCTGCTCACCGTCCTGCCCGCGCGCTCGTGGTGGGGTCGGCTGTTGCAGCGCCTGGGTGTTCCTCCCGTCTCCTCCGACGTGCAGCTCTCGCCCACCGTGCTGGGCCACCTGCAGCAGCGTTGATCCGCGAGCGGCGCGAGCGCGTGCGTGACCAAAAATTTGAGACGCACACCGCCCGAGCT
The DNA here is from genome assembly GCA_040752415.1 of Myxococcota bacterium. Taxonomy (GTDB): domain Bacteria; phylum Myxococcota; class JACRCW01; order JACRCW01; family JACRCW01; genus JBFMGU01. The sequence goes on along the minus strand of JBFMGU010000138.1, from coordinate 18,233 downwards.
TTAGCGTGCGCTGGAGTCAGTTGGATCCACGCGTCACCGAGGGAAAGAAAGGTCGCCGATGAGAGCAGAGCGCCCCACCGCCAACCGCAAGGTCAACACCGCGCGCCCCAAGGGTGGCAGCGGCGTTTCCTTCGGCGGGGCGCTGGGCATCTCGGTGCTCTGCAGCGCGGCCGCCTACTTCGCCGGCGACAAGGTGGGATACGCGCGCGGTTCCGGTGAGGTGGCCGCGTGCTCGTCCCAGGACGTGCTCGCCCAGCTTGACGCCGAGGCCCAGCTTCACCGCCAGCGCACCCGCGCCGCCGCCGCGGAGAAGGCCGCACGTGCCGCCGCGCTGGCCGCCGCGCAGAAGCCCGCTGCGCCCGAGCCGCTCCACTACAGCTTCCACAACACGCTGCGTGGCGCGCCCCAGAAGCCCGCGCAGTCCGACCTGCCGCCCCCACCCGCGCCTCCCGCGGTCCACGCGCTGCCCAAGGTGGAGAAACCCGCCGAGAAGAAGGAGCCGGTGGCGGAGAAGCCCGTCGAGAAGCCGGCGACGGAGAGACCCCTCGAGAAGACGGAGACCGCGCAGGCGCCCGCTCCCGTCGAGCCGGTGAAGCCCGTGCCCGGCACGCGTGAGCTCCCCGCCGCCAATGACTACGCGCTGCAGGTGGGCGCCTTCCCCGACAAGACCGACGCGCTGAAGGTCTTTGACAAGCTCAAGAGCGCCGGCCTCAAGCCCGCCATCGTCCCCAGTGAGAGCCCCACGGGAACCTGGTACCGCATCCGCGTGGGTCGCTACGCCGACCGCGCCACCGCCGAGAACGGCGCGCGCCACCTGCAAGCCCAGACGCAGCTTGCCGCCGTGGTGGTGAAGCACTGATCACGGCTGCTGGTCGTCACAGGTGACCACCGCGGTGTCCGGTCCCTCGGGATCCTCGCAGAGATCCCCGCAGGCCTTCGCGCTGAGGCAGCGGCATGTGTCGCTGGCGCCCTTGCACGCATCCGGCAGCTCCCGACAGTTGTACGCCGCCAATCCCAGCGCCGGGATCTTCTCGCAGTACTGCTCTCCGCGCTCACAGGTGAACGGCCCGCACGCGTAGCCCTCCTCGCCCGCGACGCAGCCAGCCACACCCAGCAACACCAGCATCACGCACCACGCGCCGCGCATCCGCCACCTCCGTGCGTGGAGAGGTAACGGCCCCGCCGCACGTCATCCGGTGTTCACAGTGTGAACCCATGTTCTCTAAGTTGTTGATCTCATTTTCTTTTTCGGATCTGGAGGGACAGCGGAGTCTGAAGGGGTGAAGCGCGCACGGCACGGACGCACGGCGCCCCAACCACAAGGACCCAAGACCATGTTCGCCACCACCTCCCGTAAGCTGATGCTCCTCGCTGTTGCCTCCCAGATGACGCTGGCCTGCGGGCCGCAGAAGGCCGACTTCAGCACCGCGCTCCCCAGCGACGAGGCCGTCACCATCCGCGTGCCCGGCAGCGAGGACGAGGGCGGCAGCTCCACGGCATCAAGCGCGCTGGTGGGCGACGTCAGCGAGTTCTACGTCCACACCTACCGCATCAGCCGCTACCTCAACGGCCACGTGGTGGCGCTGCTGCGCGAGATCCGCAACATCACGCAGCATGAGCCCACCAGCGTCGAGGGTGAGAAGGCCATCTGGGGCCCCTACACGCCGGGCGGACTGGAACCGCTGACCTACCGGCTCACCGCGGAGAAGATCGGCGAGAACCAATACGCGCTGAACCTGGAAGCCCGCAGGAAGCAGAGCGCCGCCGAGGAGGACTACCGCAGCCTCATCGACGGGCAGGTGCAGGGCAGCGGGCAGGAGGATGGTCGGGGGCAGGGCGTGCTGGTGCTGCATTTTGACGCCGCCGGCGACCTCAACCCCGCCGTGCTGGAGCGCGGTGAGATCCAGATCTCCTTCAACTCCATGCAGGAGCCCCGCAGCATCGACGTGGACTTCATCCAGTTCGCCAACGCGGATGACCGCAACCCGCACGACGCCACCTACCGCTACGCCGAGAACGAGGACCACAGCGGCACGTTCCTCTTCTCCATCCAGGCCAACATCCACAAGCACAACGAGAACAAGCCGGGCCTGGAGACCATGACGCTGCGCAGCTCCTGGGTGGGCTCCGGCGCGGGTCGTGGCGACGTCACGGTGAGCGGCGCCGAGGTGGCGGCCGACCTGTCCGCCGCGGGCCTCACCGACACCAACGTGCGCGCCACGGAGTGCTGGGGTGAGGACATGACCGTGGTCTTCCAGGACACCGTCCCCGCCGAGCTGCGCGAGGAGATCCGCCCGCTGGACGGTGAGGAGAGCGCGTGCGCCGTGGCGGCGAGCTACCCCGACCCGGTCTGATGGAACTTCCTGTCGAAACACAAGACCCCCGCCCTGGGCACACCGGAGCGGGGGTCTTGGCGTTTCTACGTCGTCACGCGCTTACGGACAGGCCAGCGCGTTGGCGCAGTTGCCCACCTGGGGCTGCTGCGGGTTGGGCTCGCAGTAGCCGCCCTCGCACTCGCTGTCCGCGAAGCACAGCTCGCCGTTGGGCGCCTTGTCGCCGCAGGTGCCGGGCGTGGGCGGGTTCTGCTGGAAGTTCACGTCGTTGCAGCGGCCGCTGGTGCACTCGTCGCCAAAGATGCACTCGGCACCGTCGGCCTTGCGCGACGCGCAGGTGCAGCTGGAGATGTCCGCGGTGGCGCCCTGACCCTGCACCTCGTAGTCCGGGTAGATGGTGGTGTCGTTGTCGCAGACGTAGGAGGGCAGACCCTGGTAGCGGCTGCACGGGCTGTTGGCCTGCGGGAAGTCCGTGAAGCCCTTGCACGTGCCGCTGGTGGCGTCCTCGGAGTCAAAGATGCAGAGGTGCTGGCAGCCCACGCTGAAGCGGTCGCGCTGGCAGGTGGCGCCGTCGGCCAGGAGCGCCGTGCAGCTGCCCGTGCTCCCCGCGCCGCCCACCACGCACGCCAGGTCCGCGTAGCAGCCGGGACGGGTGGGGTCGGTCTCGTTGGGGCCGTCGCAGCTGGCGCCCGCCCCGCCGCGGTCCTGGCAGGTCTTCTGGTCGCCGCTGCCGGCACACACCAGGCTGCCCAGGCACTGATCCGTGCGCGCGCAGCTCTGGCCCTTGGACTTGAACGCCGGCGCCGCGCAGGTGCCGCTGTCGGCCTCGGTGCCGTCGCAGAAGCCGCTCTCACACTGGTAGGCGCCCTGGCAGGTCTGGCCGTTGGCCTTCAGCGCAAAGCACAGCGTGCAGTCCTGCCGCGTCTCGCTCTTGTAGTCGCAGTAGGTGTCCTCGCCGCAGACCTTCTCCTGCTGGATGGTCTCGCCGCCGCAGATCTCACCCTCCGCCACCGGCGCACTGGGGGCGAACGCCGCGTCGCAGTCCGGGTTGTTGACTTCCTGGGAGTCGCACGCCTGCGTCTTCACGTTGTCCAGGCAGCGACGTGCCGCGGCCTCATCCGCCATGCGGTACTTCGAGGCGAAGTAGTCGTAGTAGCCCTGGCCGTAATAGTTCGCGTACAGCGCCTCACGGTCCGCGTAGTACGCGTTGCACGCGGCCTTGGTGGAGAACACGCGGCCGCGGGTGTTGGCGCAACGCTCTTCCGCGTCGCACAGCGCCGAGAAGTACTGCTCCAACGCGGAGCGCATGGTGAGCGGCTGTTCTCCTCCGCTGGAGCTCCCACCGCTGCTGGACGACGCGCCCGGCCCAATGGGCAAGCCACCGCCCCCGCCACAAGCCACCGACAACAGGACGGCGCCCACCACCACGCCGTGCTTCATCACGTTCATGCGCATGCAATCCTCCAAGGTCAGGGGCCCCGCGCATCCGCAGGCGCCCGGCGAAAGGCAGCGCCGAGTAGCAGAGGGAAAATGCAGGTGGCAAACGCCTCCCACCCGCGCCAGATCCGATTGAAAGCGGCTTGACGCACCGCGTGCGCATCTGGAGACTGCCGCGCGCGCTGCAAGGTGATCGGTGATCGGCGCGTGAGGCAGGTGCGGATGAACGCCGAACCCGTGGGAACCGGCTGGATCGAGGTGATTTGCGGTCCCATGTTCAGCGGCAAGACGGAGGAGCTGATCCGCCGTTTGCGTCGTGCGGAGCTGGCGCGCCGGCGCGTGGTCAGCTTCAAGCCCTCACGAGACAACCGCTACGACGTCCACGACATCGTCAGTCACGGCTCCCAGCGCCACAACAGCCGCGCCGTGGAGAGCAGCGCGGACCTGCGCGCGCGCGTCCCCGCCGAGGCGGAGGTGGTGGGCATTGACGAGGTGCAGTTCTTTGACGCCGGGATTGTGCAGGTGGTGGATGACCTGGCCACCGCAGGCAAGCGCGTGATCGTGGCCGGGCTGGACCAGGACTACCTGGGTCGACCGTTCGAGCCCATGCCGCAGCTGCTGGCCATTGCGGAGTACCTCACCAAGACGCTGGCCATCTGCATGAAGTGCGGCAATCCCGCGGGGCGCAGCCAGCGCCTGGTTTCGGATGGAGATCGCGTGCTGGTGGGGGCCCATGACAGTTATGAAGCGCGCTGCCGGCGTTGCTTCATCCCCGAGGTTGCGCCCAAGCAGGAGGAGATGCGGCTGTGAGCACCAAGAAGCTGGCCGGAACCACGGCGTCCGACGTCAAGGCCACCCGGGACATCGCCTACATCCACCTGCAGGGTCGGGAGCCGGAGCTGCGCCACCACTACGGCGAGAACTTCCACATCCTGGCGGACCCCTTCCTGCTCAGCCACCTGGCCCGCCTGTGCGCCAAGGGCACCGAGCAACCGGCCATCAACTCGCTGGTGAAGGACCTCTACCGGCACCTGGTGAAGGCCGTCCTCAACGCGGAGTTCCCCCGCTGCAACGCGCGCGTGGAGACGCGCATGGCGGACCACACGCCGCTGGGCATCTGGCAGGGCGAGGTGATCGACGCCACCACGAAGGCGGTGACGGTGAACATTGCCCGCGCCGGCACCCTGCCTTCCCAGGTCTGCTACGACTTCCTCAACAAGACGCTGCACCCGGTAGGCGTGCGCCAGGACCACTTCATCATGGCGCGTGAGGTCGACGCGGCGGGGCGCGTGGTGGGCACGTCCATCAACGGCTCCAAGATCGGCGGGAGCGTGGAGGGCGCCATGGTGCTCTTCCCCGACCCCATGGGCGCCACCGGCGGCTCCCTCAGCCATGCCATCAGCGTCTACAAGAAGGACGTTCCCGGCCCGGCCAAGCGGTACATCTGCGTGAACCTGATTGTGACGCCGGAGTATCTGCGTCGCATGAAGAAGGACCACCCGGACGTGGTGGTCTACGCGGTGCGCCTGGACCGCGGCGCCTCCGCCCCCGACGTGCTGGAGTGCGAGCCGGGCCTGCGCTGGGACGAGGAGAGCGGCCTGACCGAGGTGCAGTACATCGTCCCGGGCGGCGGTGGGTTTGGCGAAATCATGAACAACGCGTACGTCTGAGGAGTGTCACGTGAAGAGCGCGACGGCGGAAAAGGAACGGAAGAAGACGGCCAACCCGGAAATCAGCATCATGCTGAGCCCGCAGGAGCTGGAGCGGCGCATCCGGGAGATGGGCGCGGAGATCAGTGAGGACTTCGCCAACGGCGAGCTGGTCCTGGTGTGCGTGCTCAAGGGCTCGTTCATCTTCTGCGCGGACCTGTGCCGCAACATCAACGTGCCGCACAGCATCGAGTTCCTGGGCGTCAGCAGCTACGGCGACGCGGTGGTCAGCAGCGGCGAGGTGAAGGTCACCCAGGACCTCTCCATCCCCATCGCGGGGAAGGACGTGCTCGTCGTCGAGGACATCGTCGACACCGGGCTCACGCTCAGCTACCTGGTGGAGAACCTGAAGAGCCGTCGGCCGCGCAGCCTCAAGATTGCCACGCTCCTGGACAAGCCCAGCAACCGCAAGAAGCCGGTGCAGGTGGACTACGTGGGCTTCACCATCCCCAACCGCTTCGTGATCGGGTTTGGGCTGGACCACGCCGGCAAGTACCGCAACCTTCCCTACATTGGCGTGTTGGAGCGCGCCTGAGGCGTCCGGCCACGCCCGACGTCAAGTTGCCGTCGGCTCGCCCGCTCCACTAGCGTGCCCCTGGCTTGAGGCGCCGCTCATGCAACGGTGCCGCCAGGAGGCAGCATGCACTCGCGGAGGCTGGGAACGCTGGGACTGGCGCTGTTGGCCCTGCTGACCGCCCGTCAGGCCGGCGCCGCCGAGGCCACCGACGTCTTGGACGCCATCGACGGCGACGACCTGTTCGATGCGAACATCGAGCTGAGCTACCAGGGCCACGCCAAGCGCGCCAAGATCACGCGGGAGGACGTGCGCCAGGTGCGCGAGGGGAACCAGACCGTCTCCCGCGCCGTGGACGTCTCCGAGTTCATGTACGTGGAGCACAGCCACACCGTGGTGCCGCGACTGCGCGTGGGCCTGTTCCAGGACATCGAGATCTTCATGGCCCTGCCCTACACGGCGCTGGATCACCGCCTGGGCTGGTACCAGCGTCGCAATGACCTCTCCGGGGAGCAGAGCACCAGCAAGGAGGGGTACAGCACCTTCGTGCGGGACATGTGCCTCTACGGCCATGACGAGGGGCCCGGCTACCAACGCCCCGAAGCGTGCGCGGCGGAATGGGAAGAGGGTGAGCACCGCAACACGCTGGCGGGCACGGGCGGCAGCTGGCCCGTCAACCACGAGTACGAGACGGACTCCGACGGGAAACCCATCCCAGGCGAGCAGAACGGTCGGGATACCAACTGGGACATCAACCCCGGGGCCACGGGAATCACGCCGGCGTTCCAGTCCGTCCGCGGCGCAGCCAGCTACCGCGTGGTGAACGGCTTCCAGTTCTTCCCCAAGGGCATTGGCGACGCGGAGCTGGGATTTGCGTTCAGCCCCTTCAGCATCGGCCGCTTCAACGACAAGCGCGACCCGGCCATGCCGTCCATGCGCATGGAGTTCAAGTACCAGATTCCCGTGGGCTGGATGGAGTCCCCGACGAGCCGCGAGAAGCTGGGCGGCACCACCGAGAACTTTGACCCGGGTGGTACCGGCAGCGGGCTGCACCGCCTCACGGCCGCGTTTGCCATGAGCAAGCAGCTCAAGCTGTTCGACCCGTACTTTGGCGCGCACTACACGCTGGGCATCCCGCAGTACCGCGGTGACCTGGCGCCGGAGCGCGACTGGCGCGACTTCGCGTTCTGGAGCAACCGCGCGGGTGTCATGGGCGGCGTCGAGGTGGTGCCGCTGTACTCGCTGGGGGAGATCAATGAGCTGGTGAACCTGCGGCTCATCCTGGGCGGGCGGCTCAACTACATCGCCAAGCACCGTGGGCCGTCCGAGATGAGCGACGCGCTCAACAAGTGGACCATGGTGGACAGCTACGTCGAGATCTTCGGCAACGTGGGCGTGGTGCTGGCGGTGCCGTTCGTGATGCTGAAGGCGAACGTGGAGGTGGGCCATGAGACGCCGCACCTCATCACCGGTGAAGTGGCTGGGTATGACACCGACGGAAATGGCATCAGCAAGAGCGAGCGGAACCCGTATTACAACCCGGTGCTCGATGCGCCGGGACGTCGGGTGAAGGTGACCGAGAGCCAGGTGGTGAACGGGATGTTGCAGCTGGCTGTCACGTTCTGAGCTGCGGTGTCGGGTTGGGTTGGTGGCGAATTGGCCCCCCCACCCGGCCGCCTCACGATTTCGCCGATTTCACGACGACGGCGGCCGACCTCCCCCACGGTGTGGGGAGGCGTAGATGTGCCGCCTCGCGTGGTTCATTGCGCCAGTGGGCGGCACGGGCGCAATGAGGCCTTGTGCCGCGTTGGGCGCACTGAAGTCACCGGGCGCGGCACATCTACGCCTCCCCACGCCGTGGGGGAGGTCGGCCGCCCTCGTCGTGAAATCGGTGGAATCGTGAGGCGGCCGGGTGGGGGGGCCAACTCGCCACCACCCCAACCCGACACCGCCGCTCAACGACGACGACGCACGCGCACCAGCACCAGCCCCGCCAGCACCATCGCGGCGCCGAGGCCATTCCGCTCACTCGGCTGCGCGCAGACGCAACCGTCGGACTGCTGGGAAGTGGACTCGGCCGCAGGCGCATCTCCGGACGTCACCGGACGCTCACTTGACCGCAGGCCCAACACCTCCGCCTCGCTCACGTTGCCCGCCGGGTCGCGCGCCTGCACTTCCAGCACGTAGGCGCCCTCGAGCTCGTCCTCGTCGATGTCCTGCACCTCCGACCAGCTCTTCCACTCCCCGCCGTCCACGCGCCAACGCATCTGAAGCTGCTCGGGACGCGCCACGCGGTCCTCGGCGCGCACCGCCACGCGACCTTCCGCACGGTTCAGCCACACACGCGGCGGCGCCGGGTCGGTCCACACCTTCACCACCTCGGGCTCCTCGCTGAGCGAGCCCCAGTGCCCCGCCTTCATCGCGCGCACGTACACCGTGTGCTCACCCACCAGGCCCAGCTTGCTGTCCTCCACGTAGAGGTGACCATCCGCCGCCGGCGCCACCCAGTCATGCCACGGCCCGAAGTCCACCTTGTACGAGTAGCGAATCTCCGTCGGCAGCGGCGCCTCCAAGGGCCCAATCAGGCGCGCCATGCCGCTTGCGCGCGGGACGCCGTCCAGGTCGCGGTACCAGGTCTGCACGTCGGAGGACGGCTGCAGGCGCGGCTGCACGGGGATGGTCAGCGGGTTCGGGTCGGTCTCCGAGAGCGAGAGGTACAGGTTCAGGAACTCCCGCTGCCCGTTCACCGCCTCCGTCTGCAGCGCCTCGAACACCAGGTACACCGGGACACCGCCCATGGCGTCGGAGAGCAGCGGGGAGATGTCGTAGTTGAAGCTGATTTCCTGGTTGAGGATGGCGCCCAGCGCCACGTTGATGAGGCTGGGGAGCAGGTCACTCCAGTCCACGTCGGGGAGGAGCTCGTTGTAGACCTGCTGGAAGTTGTCGATCTCCGGTCCCGACGCCACCGCGATGGTCAGCTCATGCGTCACCGGGTCCACGTTCACGTTCAATCCCGCGAACACGTCCGTGGTCACCTCGAAGACGCGCGCGTGACGCTCGTACATCATCACGTAGATGCTGACGTGCATCTCCTTCATGGAGATCTGGAGGTGCGGGTCGTCGGTGGTGCCCGCGCCGAACGTGAAGACAATGGGCTCCGCGGGAGCCAGCGCCAGCAGCACGGGCGACTTGGGGTCCGTGTACTTGGCCAGTCGACCGCCGGTGAGCAGGTCCAGCGCCCCCGCCGTCAACGAGAACGAGCCGCCGCTGATGCCGTGCAGCGCGTAGGAATCCAGTGAGAGACACAGCACGCCCGCGTTGTGCACCGCGTAGCCCATCTGGTTCAGCGTGGCGCGCGCCACCGACGCACCGAGGTCATAGATGCGCGCGTTGTTGCTGGAATCCAGGAACTCGCCATTGAGCGGGAGTCCGTCGGCGGCCTGGAAGGCCACGTCCTGGTAGAGCTGGACGAACTTGGCTCCGTCGACGAGCGGCACGCAGTCCGACGGAGAAGGCCGCTCATTCTGCGGGTCATGCACCGCCTCGAAGCCGCTGTGCAGGTGCAGGTCCATGCCCTTGCGCTCCGCGCAATCATTGGTGCCCGGCGGACACGTCACGCTGAAGGCGTTGTTGGTGGGCGCCATGGTGAAGCCCAGCGGGTTGGCACCGGAGAGCCCGGGCACCAGCCCGCCGGCAAATGCAGCGACGTCGACCTGGCCAGTGAAGGAGAGCGGCTGCCCGTTGAACTGGTCCAGCGCCGAGTTGAGCGCGGCGGTGAACAGGTTGTCCAGGACGGGCTCCAGCACCGTGAACAGGAAGTCCGCAATCTGGCCCAGGATGGTGGCGCCAAAGCCGTACACCGGGCAGAAGAAGCTGCGACACTCGCAGTCACCGGTGGGGTCCGGGCAGAAGGGCTGGTCGCCAAAGTCAAAGCACGCGTTGGTGCTGCAGCTGAACCCGAACGTGTCCGAGCACGCCTCCGAGCAGCGCGGGTCGCCGGTGTTGCACATGGGCGGCGTGCTGACGCCGAGACCCACGCCGTTGATGGCGGCGTCCGTGACCTGCACTCGCGCCACGAAGCACTGCGCCGCGCCAGTCAGGCACACCGCCGGGTCCGTGCTCACCGACGGGTAGATCTCCGCAGTGATGTCGATGCTGCCGACGGTGAACGGCGGGAAGCTGCCCGGCAGAACCGTCTCACCGTGCAGGTCGCACTCGGCGTCGGTGTCGAACAGGTCGAAGGGACGGACCGTGGTGTTGATGCGGCCGTCCAGACCGAGCAGCAGGTCCCGCGCCACCACGCGGATGCCGCCGGGCGTGCCGTCGATGAAGTCGACGGTGATCTTGTCCTCGAGCTGGTTGAGGTCCAACGTCACCGCGCTCTGGACGTTACCGGGGTTGGGACACGCGCCGTCCTGGCTGTTGCCCATCAGGCAGATGGTGAGGTCGCCAAAGCTGGTGTCGAAGTCGGTAAACTGCTGGGTGGGGAGCGGGAAGCGCGCGATGTTGGGGTCGCCGTTGGGGTCGGGCGGGAACTGCTCGCGCAGGATGTCCTTGAAGTGCGCCGCAATGAAGTCCAGTCCGCGCTCGGTGATGCGGGCCCGCACGCCGTCGTCAACCACCTCGGTGCCCTGCATGTTCTTGCTGGGGTAGACGTAGTTGGCCGGCGCGCATCCCCCGCAAGAGGGGCCCGCAAGCCCACCACACGAGATGGCCAACATGCCCGTGGACAACAGGGCCAAGGATCGCATTTTCACAGGCACCTCCAGCAGAACCGCTGGATACTGTGCCGCGCCGCAACCCCCGTCAATGTCCTGTAAGTGTCTTCAGCACACCCGGCCAATCACGCCGGCCTGTCGTCCGGTGAGGCCCTGGTCACGGCGGTGACTGAACAGCTCCCCGTGACACACCGTGCACCCCCGCAGCACGTCCACCCGCTGGCACGCCACGCCGGCGTCCATGAGGTCCGCCACGACGATCCCCGCCAGGTCCACGTGCGGCTTCCGCCCTTCCCTGCGCACCACCACGGACGGACCGGCCACCGCGGTGGCGGCGTCGACGACCTCCTGCCCCACCTCGAAGCAGCACGGACCGATGCACGGTCCCACCGCGGCCACCACGTCGGGGGTGCCGAGCAGCCGCACCGCCTGGGAGGCAATCCGCGCCACCGCGCCGCGCCATCCCGCGTGCACCGCGGCCACCTTCGTTCCGTCGCTGCGGGCCAGCAGGACGGGGGCGCAGTCGGCCACCTTCACCATGACGAAGCGGCCGGGCGTGGCGGAGATGACGCCGTCGGCCTGGCAGCCGGGATGCGCCTCGCTCTCGTCGACAACGCGGCTGCCGTGCACCTGGTGCACCGCGGCCAGGGACTGCGCGCCCAGCTGCGCGGTGAGGCGGCGGACGTTCTCCTGCACGTTGGTGACGTCGTCACCGGCGGGGGCCTGACCGAGGTTGAGGCTGTGGTAGGGCGCGGGGCTCACGCCACCCTCGCGACCGGTGAAGGCATGCACCACACCAGGGACCGCGGACAGCAGTGACGACGTCAACACGGGAATGGGACGGTCCATCAGCGCTCCCGGAACAGGCCCACCAGCAACACCACCAGGCCCAGCACGCCCAGCCCGCCCAGGCTCACCGCGACGAGCGAGAGGTCCACCTTATCGCGCGAGTTGGAGGCGAGCAGCGCGAACGCCAGCAGGAGCGCGCCCACCGCCATGCCCATGGCCATGCGGTTCACGGCGCGGGCCAGCTTGTCCACCGCCTGGATCATCCGCTCGCCGGGGTCCACGCGCAGGGCGAACTCGTCCCGCTCGATCTCACGCAGCAGTTGCTCCCCCACCATGGGCAGGGCGCGCAGCATGCGGGAGTAGGTCAGCGCGTCGGCAACGAGCTGGTTCTTGAGCCGCTCCGGGCTGTAGCGCTGGCGCACCGCGGTCTCGATGTACGGGCGCGCCGCCTCCACGGGGTGCAACGTGGGCGCAATGGTCTTGGCCAGTCCCTCCGTCGTCACCAGGGCCTTGAAGAGCATGGTGTAGTCGGAGGGCAGGCGCACGCGGTGTTGCATGGCCACTTGCACCAGGTCGCGGAAGAACACGCCAATCTGGATGTCCGCCATGGAACGACCGACGAAGTGCCGCTCCATCACGTCCATCACCGCCGCCTCGTAGCTGGCGTAGTCGACGCGCCCTTCCGGGATGCCCAACCGGAAGAACGTCCGCGCCACCGACGGAAGATCCTCGGTCTGCAGGGCGAAGACGACGTCGATGACCTTGTCGCGCATCTCCGGGGTGAGCCGGCCCACCATGCCAAAGTCCAGCAGCGCCAGCTTCCCGTCGTCCTGCAGCAGAGCGTTCCCCGGGTGCAGGTCCCCGTGGAAGAAGCCGTCATGGAAGATCATGCGGTAGGCGCAATCCAGGTACGTCCCCACCACGCGCTCGACGACGTCCGGCGCCGCACCCGTCACCGCCTCGGTCAGCTTGCGGCCGCGGATGCGCTCCATGGTGAGCACGATGTCCGTCGACAGCGCCTTGTGCACGCGCGGGATCTTGATGGCGGGCTGGTCGCGGAAGTTGCGGGAGAAGCGGTCGATGTTCCCCGCCTCGACGGTGAAGTCGGTCTCCCGGTCAATGGACTTCTCGAACTCCTGCACCATGCCCACCAGGTTGAACAGGCGCAGCTCCGGGGCGATGTCCTCCGCCTGGCGGGCCAGGAAGTTGAGCAGGCTCAAGTCGCCCTGGATCTTCTCGCGCACGCCGGGGCGCTGGACCTTGAGGACCACCTCGTCGCCCTCGCGCGTCACGGCGCAGTGCACCTGGGCAATGGAGGCGCTGGCCAACGGCTCCGTGTCAAAGCTGGCAAACAGCTTCTCCACGGGCTGCTTGAGCGCGCGCTCCACCTGCACCTTGACGTCGTCAAACGGCACCGGCGGCACCCGGTCCTGGAGCTTCTGCAGCTCGTCCAGGAACTCCTGCGGGAGCAGGTCGCCGCGGGTGCTCATGATCTGGCCGAACTTCACGAACGTGGGCCCCAGCTCGACGAGGGCGCCGGTGACACGCTGGGGGAGCGTCTGCTGCATGACGCTGGGGTCGCCCTTGAGGGGGCCCACACGCAGCGCCTCCGGGGTCTGCCCCAAGAGCCAGCCAAAGCCGTAGCGCGCCAGGATCCTGGCCATCTCACTGAAGCGCGCCATGTCCTTGATGACCAGCTGGGCCTTGCGCGTCCCCGCGTAGACACTCCGCAACACACTCGCCATGAGGAAGCCCGCTCCGCTCTTTTGGGATTGCCCCGAAGATCCCGCACCCCCTATATGCTTTGCGACCGACGCGAGAAACAGCAGGGGGCCCCGCCGGCACGCCACACCGCCCCTTGCGCCCATCAGGACGGAGCACCCGGATGAGCACCGACAACGCCGTCTGCAGCGTCTGCGGCGCGGGTTTCACGCTGCAGTTCGTCTACCAGATGCTGGCCACGCCGCAGGGGCGGTACCACCTGTGCTCGGAGGCGTGTCGCAAGCAGCTGCTGGCGCGCTCCGCTCCGCCCCCGCCCGTGGTGCCGCCGGTGCGCATGGCGGTGCTGAACCAGAAGGGTGGCGTGGGCAAGACCACCACCGCGGTGAACCTGGCCGCCGGCCTGGCCGACAAGGGCTTCCGCACCCTGCTCGTCGACGCGGACGCGCAAGGTAGCGTGGGCGTGTCCTTAGGCGTGCGCGGCGGCAAGAGCCTGTACCACGTGCTGCTGGAGGGCGCGGCGCCGGCGCAGGCCTCCGTCCCGGTGCGCAACAACCTGGACGTGCTCACCGCCGACGAGACCCTGGCCCAGGCGGAAATCAAGCTGGCCCAGCACCCCAAGCGCGCCAGCCTGCTCACGCAGCGCCTGGCGGCGTTCACCGGCTACCGGTTCGTCATCCTGGACTGCGCGCCCTCGCTGAGCCTGCTGAACCAGAACGCATTGTGCTTCGCGGACCAGGTGCTGGTGCCGGTGGCGTGTGACTACCTCTCGCTCGTGGGCGTGAAGCAGATCCTGAAGACCATCAACGGCGTGCGCACGCAGCTGGGCCACCCGCTGGAGCTGGGCGCGGTGCTGCCGACGATGTTCGACGGTCGCGCCAAGGTGGCGCAGGAGGCGCTGAAGGCGCTGCGCGACCACTTCAAGGACCGCGCCCTGGCCCCCATCCGCTCCTGCGTGAAGCTCAAGGAGTGCCCGCAGGTGAAGCGCACCATCTTCGAGTACGCACCAGACTCCACGGGCGCCAAGGACTACGCGCTGGTGGTGGATTGGGCCATGAGCCTGTCCACGCGACAGCCGGGCGCGCCGCAGGAGAAGCCCGCCCCGGTGGAGTTGCCCGCCATCACCACGCCCGCCCAGACCGCGGTGCCCGCCGCGCCGTTGATGGCACCGCTGGAGGCGCCTCCCTCGTCGTGGCCCGGCACGGACCCGGCGCGCCCGTAGCCGCTGGTCCGCTGACGGGACGCATCCGCCCGGAGCCGGAACACCTACATGTAGGCAACAGGGGCGGCGGAGAAATATCCCCCCGGGGCCGGTGGCCTGTAGATTGCGCGTGGCCTGGCGACGGATCCGGGGGATAAGGCCCTCAGGAGGGCAAGGGTTTGGCGGAACAGAAGCTCATCGCCGGCAAGTACCAGCTGCTGCGCAAGATTGCGCAAGGCGGCATGGCCGAGGTGTACCTGGCCAAGCAGACCGGCCTGGTGGGCTTTGAGAAGCTGGTTGTCATCAAGCGCATCCTGCCGCACCTGGTGCAGAACGAGGAGTTCGTCCGGATGTTCCTGGACGAGGCGCGCACCGCCGCCGACCTGCGCCATCCCAACGTGGTGCAGATCTTCGAGATTGGCGAGGACCAGGGCACCTACTTCATTGCCATGGAGTTCCTGCACGGGCAGGACGTGCGGCGCGTGCTGCGTCGACAGGCGGAGGAGGATGGCGACGTCCCGCTGCCCCACGCGCTGCAGATCATCATCGACGCCGCCAACGGCCTGGACTACGCGCACAAGAAGCAGGACCTCAGCGGCCGCCCGCTGAACATCATCCACCGCGACATCAGCCCGCAGAACATCATCGTCACCTACGACGGCACGACGAAGATCGTGGACTTTGGCATTGCCAAGGCGGCCACGCAGAGCGTGCAGACCAAGAGCGGGGTGCTGAAGGGCAAGTACAGCTACATGAGCCCGGAGCAGGCCTCCGGCGACCAGATGGACCAGCGCACCGACCAGTTCGCGCTGGGCATTGTCCTGTACGAGCTCACCACCATGACTCGTCTGTTCAAGTACCAGAACGAGATCATGACGCTGCACGCCATCATCGAGGGGCAGGTGAAGCCGCCCGTCGAGGTGAAGCAGGGCTATCCCAAGCGCCTCAGCGAGATTGTCCTCAAGTCGCTGGCGAAGCGGCGGGAGGACCGGTTCCGGGATTGTCGCCAGCTGGCGGAGGCGCTGGAGGAGTTCCTGGCCGAGAACCGCATGCTGCACAGCCCGGCGCGCCTCTCCGGCTACATGCATGAGCTGTTCAAGGAGCACATCGAGCAGGAGAAGGCGCTGGGCATGCCCGTCATCGAGCAGGAGGGCAGCGGTGCGGGCAGCCAGGGTCCCAGCAACCCCGGCGGAGACAAGCCCACCAGCCAGTCTCGTCGACGGAACACCTCCAATCCCTCCGCCAGCAACCCGCGCGTGGCCGCGATGAGCGCCGCCGAGCTGCAGGAAGCCGGCACCATGGTGACGCAGGGGGACATGCCGCCGCCCCCGCCGCCCGCCACCGCCACGCGCCAGCGCAGCGTGTCCACGAGCCGGCCCGCCGCAGTGCAGCCGGTGTCGTCGTCACTGGAGGAGTTCCAGGCGGAACAGACCCAGGCCACCATGGCGGGTGAGCTCTCCCAGACGGGGGCGCGGCCCATGAGTCGGCGGAACTTCGCGCTGGCCGCCGCGGGCCTGGTGGTCATGGCCGCGCTGGTGGGCACCGCCACGTTCATGCTGCTGCAGCCCGAGGCCGCCGGCCGCGTGGCGCTGCGCACGCAGCCCAAGGGCGCCAAGGTCTTCGTCGACGGCAAGGAGCTGGACCAGCGCAGCCCGCTGGTGATTCCCAACCTGGAGATCGGTCGCGCGTACGCGCTGCGCGTGGAGCTGCCCGGCTACGCCCCGGCCCTGCGCGACGTGAAGATCACCGGCGAGGACACCGTGGAGCTGGACCTCACGCTGGAGAAGGAGAAGCCCGGCACGGTGCTGCGCTTCCGCTCCACGCCCGCGGGCGCCAAGGTGTACCTGGATGGTCGCCCGCTGGACGGGGTCACGCCGCTGGAGCTGGCCGGCCTGCCCGTGGACGGGGAACCGCACGTGGCCACCCTGAGCCTGGAGGGCTACGGCGACGAGACCCGGCGGTTCCACTTCAAGGAAGGCGTGCAGGACATCAGCGTGCAGCTCACCGCCGCCGACGCCGCCGAGGGCAAGGGCCGCCTCAACATCACTTCCACGCCCGGCGGCGCGGCGGTCACCGTCGACGGGAAGCCCGCGGGCAACACCCCCGTCTCCGGCGTGGAGGTCACCGGCGGCAAGAGCCACAGCGTGGCGGTGAAGCTGGCCGGGTATGAGTCCGAGGAGCGGATTGTCGACGTGGAGAAGGGCGCCACGGTGGAGGTGGCCTTCGAGATGGAGAAGGACCGGCCGCAGGAGGTGGGTTTCCTCACGTTGGACAGCGAGCCGGACACCACCGTGTTCACCGAGAAGGGGCGCATGCTGGGCAAGACGCCACTCAAGCGCGCGCGCATCCCCGCCGGCACCCAGACGCTGCGGCTGGTCAACGAGAAGAAGGGGGTGGAGTACTTCGAGAAGGTTCGCTTGGAGACGGGCGAGGAGATGCGCCGGAAGGTCAACGTGCCCAAGGGCCGGCTCAAGGTGGTCATGAAGAGCTGGGCGCACGTCTACGTGAACGGCGTGAAGCTGGGCACCACGCCCTTCCCCGCCAAGGAGCTCTACGTGGGCAAGCATGAGCTCAGGCTGGTGAATGACCAGCTGGGCAAGGACGAGCGCGAGACGATTGTCGTCCGTGCCAACGAGGACACCCGGGTGAAGCGGGACTGGTGATGGACGCGCCCCCGGTCACGCCTGGCGCGGGTTGCGCTGAGCCCCGGGGCGTGAGAGTCAGGTGGATTGGAGGTTGCGTGGTTTCGGACAAGGCCCAGCGGTACGAGGTCAAACAACGGGTGGCCGAAGGCCGCACCGTGGTGGTGGCCCGCGCGCTGGACCGGGAATCCGGCCGCGAGGTGACCCTCAAGACCCTGCGCGACGACCACGCCACCTACCCCGAGCGCGTGGCCGCCTTCAGCACCTCCAGCAAGCTTGCCGCCAGCCTGTTGCATGCTTCGCTGGTGCCGGTGATTGCCGCGCGGCGGGTGGGGGCCCGCATCTACACCGTCAGTCCGTGGGTCAGCGGCATCAAGCTCACCGACCTGCCCCTGCCGCTGGACGTCCCCACCGCCGCCAGCGTGGTCTCGCAGATTGCCGAGGGCATGGCGGTGGCACACGCCACGGGCATCATCCTGCGCGGCATCAACCCGCGGGACTTCCTGATTCGCAGCGACGGACAGGTCCTGCTGATTGACCTCAACAAGGTGCAGATGCCCGGCATGAGCGGGCCGCTGCCCCCGGCGCCATCCCGCGCGGAGGTCATCCGCTACCTGCCCATGGAGGCGCGCTCCGGCGGTCTCATTGACGGGCAGACGGACATCTTCGCGCTGGGGGCCATGACGCTGGAGCTGCTCACCGGGGTCCCGCCCACGCCGGAGGGCGCGGTGGACATGAAGCCCGCCGTCATCAGCACGCTCACCGCGCAGGGCCCGGCGGGGCAGCTCGCCAAGATCGCCATGACGTTGGCGGCGCCGCGCGCGGACCAGCGGCCGCAGTCGGTGGCAAACCTGACCTCGCAGCTGGAGACGTTCTGGACCTCGGCGGGATTTGCCTCCTCCAAGGCGGGGGTGCTGAGCACGGCGCAGAAGTTCTTCCCCGCCACGCCCGCGCGCACCACCACCGGCGTCACGCCAGCACAGGCGGCGCGTCCCACCGCGCCCGGCGCCCCGGCTTCCGCGGCCGGCACCTCCTCGACGACACCGCGTCCGGCCCCGCCGCCTCGCGCACCGTCCGCGCCCGGCGCACCGGCGGCCACGCGTCCCGTCTCGGGCCCGGTGGCGGGCGCGGGCGCCGGGGCACGCCCCATCTCCTCTCCGCCGCGGCCCGC
>JBFMGU010000137.1:0-28426 GCA_040752415.1 Myxococcota bacterium | reverse complement strand
GGCCTCTTCCGCGGCCTTGGCTTCCTCCTCGGCCTTCTTGGCGGCCTCTGCCGCGGCAGCGTCGTTGGTGGTGGCGGCGGGCGCGGCTCCTCCTTCCGGCTTGATGATCCCGCGCTCCATCTCGATCTTGTACAGGTTGTTCCAGAACCGCAGCACGCTCAGGCCGCCCATCCAGTAGAACTTGTAGATGCAGTATCCCAGGAAGATGAAGTACCCGATGTACCAGCCGAAATAGGGGAAGGGGAAAATCCCGATCACGAACCAGAGGAGGAGGACCGGAATCAGCAGTCCAAACTCCAGCAGCAGGTTCTTGATGACGTGCATGATGACCGTGCCCCAGTCGACCTTCATGGGCGGCTTGATGAGCACCAACGGCCCCCACCAGTTCGCAAACATGAACGACTGTCCCAGCGTGGTGAACGCCAGGAGGACGATCTTCTGCTTCTCCAGGTCCGGGTGGAGCTCGTCGAAGGGGGGTTTGAATCCAAGGTAGTGGCGCTGCAGGAATGACCGATCATCCGCGGCAAACGCGTCCTCGGTTGCCTTCTTGATCGCGGCCTTCTGCTCCTCCGTCATGGGAGCATCCGCGGCCGAACCTGCGGGCTTGGCCTCCGACGGCTTCTGAGCGCCTGGGTCGCCCGCGTAGGCGGCGGTTGGAGCTACAGACAACGCAAATGCGGTCATCAACGCCAGCAGACTCTTCAAGATGTCACCTCCCCTCAACAGGATGTGTGGGCATGCTAGCCGTGCCGACGCGGCCGCGTCAAGAAACCGTGCCGCTCCGGTGAAGCGTGGTGCCTCACCGCGACGACGGGAGACCGGGGATCGGCTCGCCGTGATGAGGAGCAGCCCGCAGGGCGCACACCTTGCGTGGACGCCGTTCCCGGGCGTGGGCTACTGAGCACGCCCATGGTCGACGACGTGGAGAATCTCATGCGCACAGGTTCCTGGGCGGGGATGCTGGTGCTGGTCACAACACTCTCAGCGTGTCCGCAACCGGAGCCCGGCTCCTCCGACGCCGGTCCCACCACGACCGACCCCTGCGCCTTCACCGAGCCCCCCATCCCCGCCGCGCCCCGGCACACGCCGCGCTGGGCCTTCGAGCCGTGGATCTCCAAGGACATCTCCGACGGACCGGACACCTACGCCTTCGTGCAGGGCTTCAAGGACCGCAACATTCCCGTCGGCGTCGTCGTGCTCGATAGCCCGTGGGAGACCAACTACAACACGTTCATTCCCAACCCGGACCGCTACCCCAACTTCGGGCAGATGGTGGCCGACCTGCGCGCGCAAGGCGTCCGCACCGTGTTGTGGGTCACGCAGATGGTGAACGAGGAGTCCTATGACCTGGAGCCCGGTGGCGACGTGTACGAGACCGAAGCGGAGAACTTCCAGCAGGGTTGGGAGTGCCACTTCTTCGTCAACGACGCGGAGACGTACCTGTGGTGGAAGGGTCGCGGGGCGGGCGTGGACTTCTTCAACCCGCGAGCGCGCGCGTGGTGGCACCAGCAGCAGGACCCGCTGCTCGAGATGGGCCTGGCGGGCTGGAAGCTGGACTTCGGCGAGGACTACATCACCACGTCGACGATCCGCACCGCGCAGGGAGAGGTGACGCACCAGGAGTATTCCGAGGCGTACTACCGGGACTACCTGGAGTACGGCGTGTTCCGTCGTGGCGTGGAGGAGTTCGTCACCATGGTGCGGCCGTATGACAAGAGCTACCAGTTCCCCGGTCGCTTCTATGCCCGGCCGGAGCACGCGCCGGTGGCGTGGGTGGGTGACAACCGTCGTGACTACGTGGGGCTGGAGGACGCGCTGGACCACATCTTCCGCTCCGCGGCGGCGGGCTACGTGGTGGTGGGCAGCGACATCGGCGGGTACCTGGACGTCGACGACAGCAACGTGGCCGGCGACCGCATCCCCTTCAGCCAGGAGGTGTTCGCGCGCTGGACCGCGGTGGGCGCGCTGACGCCGTTCATGCAGCTGCACGGCCGCGCCAACATCACGCCGTGGACGGTGCCGGAGCGCGTGGAGGAGACGGTGACGCTGTACCGCTACTGGTCCGTGCTGCACCACGAGCTGGTTCCGTTCTTCTACAGCCTGGCCGAGGAGGCCTACGCGGGCGGCCCGAACCTGCTGCGTCCCGTCGGCGATCTGGCGCAGTGGGCCGGGGACTATCGCTTCCAGCTCGGGGACGCGTTCCTGGTGGCTCCCATCCTGGATGCCACCGGCCGGCGCGACGTGGCCCTCCCCGACGGAGCGGAGTGGGTGGACTGGTGGACCGGGGAGAGCCATCCCGGCGGAACCACCGTGGCCGACTACGACGCCACCGACCGCGCGCGTCTCCCGCTGTTCATCCGCGCCGGCGCCATCGTGCCCATGGACATCTCCTCCGACGTCACCGGCCTGGGCAACGCGAGCCACGCCGGCCACCTCACGGTGCTGGTGCACCCCGCTGCCGCGTCGTCGACGTTCACGCTGCACGACGAGGACGGCGCCACCACGGTGCTGAACGCGCTGGGCGGGAGCCCGGTGCGCGTCACGCTCTCGCGCGCGGTGAAGCCGGTGTACCTGCGGATCCGCGCGAGCGCGCCCTCGTCGGTGACGGCGGGCGGGACGGCGCTCACGCAGGTGGCGGACAAGAGCGCGCTGGATGCGCTGGCCAGCGGGTGGAACGTGGCGGGCAATGACGTGTGGGTGAAGCTCCCGTCGTCGAGCGGCGCGGTGGAGGTGGTGCTGGACAACTAAGTGACGGCTAACGGCCAGGAGATTTCGGTTCTGGAAGGGACTTCACGTGTCGAACGCGTAGGAGATGCGCGCGACGAGCTCCCGCCCCAGCGAGGGGTAGGGCGCGTGGCCGCCGTCGTAGGGCTGCGGATAGGGGTCGTGGGAGTCCAGGATGTTGTAGATGCCCGCGCCGACGTCCAAACCCCGCATTCCGGCGTTGCGCCAGGAGAAGTACAGGTTCAGAAGGAACACCGGGGGCAGCCGGGCAAGCACCATGTTCTCCTCCGCGTCGATGCCCGAGTAGGTGAAGCGCTCGCTCAGGAAGATGGCGGAAGGGGCCACGCTCAGGTCGCGCGTCAGGCGCAGCTCGGCGTTGGCGGTCACCTTGTGGGCCGGCATTCCCAGCAGCAGCTCCGGACGGTCCGGAACCTGGTAGCTGGCCACTTCATTGCGGCCCCGCGCGGTGTAGGAGGAGTAGCTCAGATCCACCCGGCCCCACGCGTAGCTGGCGCGCAGGCTGGCCTCGAGGCCCCGGGTGCCGGCGCGCCCCAGGTTGGCGTAGCCCTCCGCGCCCTCCTCGTAGAAGAAGACAATGGTGTCCCGGATGGTGGTGTCAAAGACGTTGGCGGTGACGAAGAGGCCGCGGTCCACCTGGTAGCCGATTTCCGCCTCCAGCGTGGTGGTGCGCTCCGGCCGCACGTCGAACCCGAGATTGAGGTTCTCCAGGCCAGGCGCCCGGAAGGCACGGCCGTAGAGCAGCTTGAAGTGGAAGTCGTCGATCACCTTGGAGAGTGTCACGCGCGGAACCACGGCCACGCCCGCGGCGGTGTGCCGCTCCACGCGCCCGCCCGCCACCAGGTTGCCCAGGACGCTGGAGAAGGTGATCTCCGAGAACACCGCGAGGTTGTAGTAGGTCACCTGCGTGCCCTCACCAAAGAGCGTCTGCGTGCCGGTCAGCAGCGTGTCCAGCAGGCTGCCCCGCAGCGCATAGCCCTCGGTCCCGGCCATCACGCTGAGCTGCGGGGTGAACTCGTAGGCGGTGGCCAGGCGCGCAGTGTAGCGCTCCGCCAGCTTGTTGTAGTGCAGGGGTGAGCGCGCGTCGGTGTCCCGCCAGGGGAGCTGGCGCCGGTAGTTGAGACGCGGCATGACGGTCATCCCCGCAAAGGGATGGAACGTGCCGCGCGCGTCGAGGTGGACGCTCAGGAAATCCACCCGCACCGGCCGGTCCAGGGCGGCGTCGAAGCCGTCGCGCGAGGTGGTGCGGTAGTTGTCCACCAGCAGGCGCAACGTGAGCTGCCGGAACTGCAGCGCGGCGTTGACGAAGAGCGGGTCGGTGCGCGCGTTGCCCTTCATGGGGTAGGTGGTGCCGTAGAGGTCGGTGAAGTCGCCCACGCCGCGGTTGCCCTGGCCCACCAGGCCGTTGATGCTCAGCTCCAGGTTGCCCAGGGTGGGCAGGCGCCGCGCCCACGCCCCGCTGAGGTTGCGCCGACCGAAGTCCCCGCGCGCCTGGCCGTAGCTCAACGCCCCGTAGGCGCCCCGGAGCTGGGCCGCGCCGACGGTGGTGATGCTGATGACCGCCAGCTCGGCGTAGCCACCGTAGATGGTGGAGCCGGGCCCGCGGATGATCTCCACGGTGTGGATGACGTCGACGGGGAAGTGATTGCCGAGCTGGAGCGTGGAGTAGAGGTCCTCGTTGAACTCCTGGCCATCCACCAGCAGCAGGATCTTGCCCTCGTGGCCCCAGTTGCCGCGGAAGCCCAGGCTCACCGCGTTCTCCACGTCGACACCGAAGGCAAAGCCGGGGACCAGGCGCAACACGTCGATGAGGTCCCGCGCGCCGGAGCGCAGGATCTCCTCACGCGTGATCATGGTGACCACACCGGGAGACTCCCGCAGCGACGCCGCCCGGGATCCAGCCACCGCCACGGGCATGGCCAGCAGCTCCTCGAGGGACATCTCCTCGAACTCCTCGAACGCCAGCTCCTCCTCGTCCTGCGCGCGCGCCGGCGCGGCCAGTGCCAGGAGCGCCAGCGGCAAGGCCCACGTCCGGAGCCGGGAGCGCCCCCGCCCGGGCCTGCCTGTCACCACGGCCGCACGCCGCTTCACGCCGGGCCTCCCTGGTCAGCGGGGGGACTGCTTCTCGGAACCCTTGGTGCTGGCACGGACCGCGGTGACAAGCTTCTCCACCGGCGTGGTGCGCACGACCAGCAACACCAGCGCCACGCTGCCGGTGACCACGCCGCCCGCCAGCGCGGCGACGGCCGTCCAGCGCCACTGCTGGTCGTCGATGGCGATGCCGGCGCTCTCGAAGAGGGGCAGGTCGGCAGGCGTGCTGGTGAACATCACCGCCGCGGTGAGCAGCAGCGCAAAGGTGACGCCCACTGCCAGCCCGGCCCAAGGCAGGTTGAGCACCGAGAGCGCCACCTCCCGCCACGCTTCCTCGGCGGAGGGGCCAGGAGGCGGGGCCTCGGCAGCCACGGGGGCCAGCGGCGGGGGGGCCAGCGCGGGTGGCGCCAGTTCCAGCCGCACCGTCCCGCCGGACTGGACCGTCACCCGGCGGCGCACGGGCTCCCGGCCCGCCAGGTTCACCGCCAGGTCATGCTCGCCAGCTGGCACCGCCTCCAGGCGCAGCGGCGTCACGCCCACGGGCTTGTCGTCCAGGAGGACCTCGGCACCGGCGACGTCGGTGGCCACCTCCAGGATCCCCGTGGCGACGGGCGGAGCAACCGGCTGGGGCGGCTGGGCCGGGGGGCTGCCCGCTTCCTGCGCCCACGCGGCCGGTGCGGCGCTCCCCAGCGCCAGGCAGGCGCTCATTCCCGCCAGGCAACGCGTCAGGCGGCGCAGGAGCACATCGGATGACACGCGAGAGACTGGCGTCGGGCAACCTGGAAGCACCTCAGCCTCCTTCTCGGCAACGACGAGCAACGCGCTCCATGGTCCGCCCAGGGCTCGATCCCGTCAAGCACCGCGCTGAGCGCGGATGTCGCAACCTGCGCAAACCTCATCCGGTTGGACGGATCGGGTGCACTTCGGCTCGCGTTAGTCGTCCAAGCATGGACATCTCCTCCGACGGCACCCTGCGTCCACGTCGTGCTCGTTCACGCTGTGCGACGTTGACGGGGCACCAGATGACGTCGAGGTATTTGGGCCGGGCACCCGGGCGGCGCTCACCGCGTCAGGTGCCACACCACCCAGGCCACGTTCAGACCAAAGAGGGTCAGCAGCAGGACGCTCCAACCCTTCAGCTGCGGGTCGGGCGCGTCCGGGGGCATCAGGCCGCGGCCTCCCCGCGCGGGATCATCAGGTGCACGCTCTCGGCGGCCTGCGCGCACAGCTCGCTGGCGTGGCGCAGCAGCTCCAACACCTCCAACGCCTGCGCCAACGCCTCCCCGCGACCCCACTGCTGACGGAGCTGGGCCGCGCGCGCGGCGTGGACATCATTGGCATGGGTGTGCACGTCCATCACCGCCAGCACGTGCATGCGCGCGGCGGGGGAGCCGAGCATGCGCGCGGCAACGTGGAGATGGTTGGTCCCCTCCACGACGAGAGCAGCCAGGTGCGCGGTGGCCGGCGTCAGCTCCAGTTCCGACCACACCATGCGCGCGCCCGCCGCGTACAGCAGGCACGGGATCTCCGCGAGGTCCACCGAGAGCGTGAAGATCTCCGCGTGGGGCAGCTCCGAGGGGCTCTGGCGCATCAGCGCGTCCCAGGTCCGCCGCGCCGTCTTCATGGCGGAGTCCTGCAGCTCCAGCAGGCGCGCCACCGCGGGCTCACGCAGCGCGGGCCGACCACGCTGACAACACTGCATCATCACTTGCGCGGCTTCGAAGGCCTGCTCCGCCAGGTCACGCAACCACCCGGGGTACGGATCCCATCGCCGCAGCACCGGCACCACCACGTCCGCCATGCGTCACCATCCCGTTTTCTCGACGGTGACAACTCATGCCCGAAGCATGTGGCAGGAGGGTGACAGGGTCGCAAATTCTCTGGAGAACCTCCCCGTCACGGCGGCGCAGCACCAACACACTGTTCTCCTCGGTATCCGCCAGCACCAGGTCCCGGTCGGCATCATGACCGCAGGGACTGGCGTTCTCATGCTCACCAGCTTGTGGACGCCATGACCCGCAGGTTCACGGTGACGGACAGCGTCGCGACTGTGGCGTGGCTCCAGGTGAATCCCGCGGCGCGTCTTCGCGAACGTTTCGGCGCCGGCGTGGCCCGGACTGACGAACCGCGCCCACTGCGCCGGCTTCACCGTCAGCGCGGCTCGGCAGCCCCTCCATGGTTCACGTCGTCATCGTCGTGTTATTCGGGTGTCACGGCGGGTGGACCTGACACCTGCGAAGTGATGGCCCCTTGGACGCGGAATCGCAGACAACAATGGCTGCGCCACGATTCATTGAAGCCGCTTCGACAACCAATGCCCGTGAGCACCCTGTCGACGGCTCGATTCCTCGTGGCGCAGCCATTCTTGTCTGCGATTCCGCGTCCAAGGGCCATGACTTCCCGGTCCATCCGAATGGGAACCGCCGCGTAACAGTTCAACGCCAGGATGCCCTGAGGAGAAACCGTCGTGGAAATGGTTGGCCTTCGTTTCGTTCTCCCTGACGTGGCGCGAACGGAGACGCGCACCGCCACGCCCATGTCCGGTGCTTGGGATACGCTCGTCTTTGACGAGGTCTACTGTGCGGATCCCGCCTGTGACTGTCAGCGCGTCATCCTGAACGTGCTCTCGTTCCGTTCGGCCGAGCGGCTGGCAACCATCAACCCATGCGTTTCCGGATGGCGACGTCGATCCCGTCTTGGGCAGAACCTTCCTCGACCCGATCAACCTCCAGACGGAGCGCAGCCCAGAGATTCTGCGGGTCTTCAAAGAAGTGATCCTCACCGAGGACTACGAAAAACGGCTCCGCCGGCACTACGCGCTGTCGCAGTGCTGGTCTGACCGGGCAATCCGGGGTGGCGGCTGCGCTCCGCGGGTGGAGGGGTGGGCGTGGTGCGCGAAAAGGTATCGACGCCCTCGCCCCTTTGCCGTCCGACGACGGTCCCCCGGCGAGACGTCCCACGCATTCGTGCGCAGAGGCTGAGCTTCAACCTCCCCAACGACACCACGCCCACCCCACCACCCACGGGCTCACCACGTCGTGGCGGACCTCGCGAGGCGTGCGGCGCGGCCACTCACCAGCTCCTCCGCCCACGCCGCGTAGAACGCGCGGTGGTCCCACACCCCGGGCAGCTCGACGAAACCGGCAAGGTGCCCCACCAGGCGATAGTGGTTGGCCGGGACACACCCCATGAAGGTGCCCCACCGCGCGCTCCACACCGGCACGTATCCGTCGCTGACGTCGTGGATGAGCAGGTTGGTGGTGGCCACCAGCTCGGGCGGGGGGAGGTCAATGGCGCGGGGATTGGGATACACGCCGTCGTCACAGGCGCTCGCGCCTTCCGTCAGCGTGCGGCCGGCGAAGCTGTAATAACGCACCTGCGGATGGTCGGGGACGTCGCGGTTGAATTGCGCCATGCCGTGCGTGGTGAGGTCATGGACGGCGCCGCTGGTGTCGCTGGGTTGGTCCGGTCCGCGGGCCACGGCGGCCCACACGTCGGCGGAGACGTTGCGCAGGCCATCCGCGGGTCGCACGTGCGCGGCGTACCACGCGTCGGCCACCGGGGAGCCGCGGTGGGGCGTTCCCATCGTCGTGAGCGAGGCCACCACAGGGCCCAAACCCAGCCGCGTGATGGCATGGCGTGCATCCAGCCCACCCATGCTGTGCGCCACGACGTGCACCCGGGCGGCGCCGGTTTGTCGTCGGAAGACGTCGACCTGCGCGGCCAGCTGCTCCGCGCGCACCGCCACCGTGGCCCACGGGCTGAGCTCCGCCACCAGCACGCGGTGCCCCTCCGCCCTCAGCCGCTCCGCCACGCCCACGAAGTACGGAATCCCCGCCATCTCGCGAAAACCGCTGATGCCGTGCACCAGCACGATGGGATAGGGCTCGTCGTCAACCGGGACCGTGCGTTGCGCAGCACGGGGCGCCTGGCACGCCAGCGACGTCGCCACGAGGAGAAGGAGGAGTTGGAAGCGGGTCATGCCCCGGCCGACTGCAAGAGCGTTGCCAAGGGGAATGCTGCGCCGAAAGCTGCGTGAAGACGTCAGGCGACGGTGTGGAGCGTGTGTGAAACCCGGGCGGACCACCGCGTCATCACGACGTAGGGCACGGCAAACGGCACGGTGAACATGGCGAGCTCGAGCGCCCCGGTGCCCCGCAACCCGACGAGCAGGAAGAACAACACGGCCGCCGCGGCACGGGGCCCCATGATGCTGAGTGGAACGGTCCCGCGCTTCTTCCACAGCACCACGGTGAGCAGCAGCGCCACCACGGCCGACAACGTGGCCAGGACCGTGGCGCTGAGGGGGGCACGCAGCATCCAGCGGAGCGCGCCCCACCACGTCGCCAGCAGGACCAGGTGCGCAACCAGGGGCGGGACCAGCAGGCGCAACCACGTGGCCACGACCGGCGTGGCGGTGGGCTTCCGCCCCGGAGACAACGACACATGGTCCATCACCGCGCTGGCCGCCCCCGCGTACGCCGCCCACCCGACGAGCCCGATGATGGGCACCTCGAATACCGCGCCCTCGATCCACTGCCACAGCCCGGTCCTCACGCTGACCGCCTCGACGAGCGTGGCATCAAACAGCACCACCCCCGCCACCGCGAGCGGATGGGTATCCCCGCGCACCGCCCGCACCACCTGTCGCGCGCTGAGGACCACGGCGGGCCAGATGCAGCCCACCATCACCGGCACCTCCAGCACCTTCACCGACCACAGCGGGCTGTAACGGTAGAACTCATAGAACGCGATGCACGTCTCCTCCCCGAGCACCGCGGCCAGCCCGATGATGAGCGCGTCCTTGAGGAATCCCTTGCGCTCCGCGCGCGGCTGCGCGAGCACGAACGCGCCCAGGATGAACACGCTGACCAACTCCACGAACCTGACGGGTGCCTGGCTATCCACGGTGATTCCTTGAAGGGTTGACGGCGGGCCCGCGGTTGCTCAAGGAATGCGGGCCATGGGCAGCGCGAGCTTTTCCTCGTCCGCGTGGTCGGTGTTCCAGATGGTGGTGCGGCCGCACATCCTGGCCATGGCGTCGTTGGCGTCGCTGGTGTTCGGCTGGCTGTTCATGGAGCGCTTCCATCCCGTCATCCCCTTCCTTGTGGCCGGGGATTGGTTCGTGGTCAACCTGCTGAACCGCGTGGTGGACCTCAAGGAGGACGCGCGCAACGGCGTGCCCGGCACCGCGTTCCTCTCCGCGCACATGGTGGCCGTCACCGTCGCCACCGCGCTGTTCTGGGCCGCGGTGATGCTCGCGGGGCACCTGCTGCTCCCGGAGGCCACGCCGGTGCGCCTGGTCTTCCACGCCATCGGCCTGGCGTACAACTACAAGGTCATTCCCTGGAAGGGCGGGCTGACGCGCTTCAAGGAGATGTACGCGCTCAAGAACGTGAGCAGCGCGGTCCTGTTCGTGCTCAGCGTGATCCTGATGCCGCTGCTGGCCAGCGGGCACACGTCCGACCCGGTGGTGCTGACACGCGCCGCGCTCTTCGTGCTGTTCTTCTTCCCACTGGAGCTCACCTACGAGGTGCTCTTCGACCTGCGCGACATCGACGGCGACAAGGTGGAGGGCATTCCCACCTTCCCGGTGGTGCACGGTGAAGCGTGGGCCTACCGCTTCTGCTTCCTGGCCATTGCGGTCAGCTTCCTGACCCCGCTGCTCGGCTACTTCCTCGGTCCGCTGCGCATCCGGGATGCCGCGCTCTTCGCCGGAGCGGTGCAACAGGCCCTGGTGTTCCAGCATGTCCGCCGGGTGGGGCCCACCGGCCCGCGCGTGGTGAACGTGACCTGGCTCGGCGCCGCGCAGCTCGCCTCGTTCTGCATCTACGTGGCGCTGGGTTTCCCCGTGTTCGACGCGTGACCCGGGGCCGGCCCGCCACGCTCCTCGACGTCCTCCACGGGGCACCCGTGCCCCCCACCGCGCTGTAGGCAGCCGGATCACACCTCCAGAACTCCGCGTCCGGACGCGGCTTTTTGCGATCCCATGCGTCGCGCGGGTCCGGGCATGGCCGTTGCTCCAGAGCCCTCCGGATACGGGACGGAGGCCACCATGTTTCACGATTCACGACGTTGGAAGGAAGTGCTGGGGGTGACGCTGATGCTGGCGCTCACGGGCGCGTGCACCGCAGCCACCAGCGACGACGTGAACACGGCGGAGAGCACCGATGAATCCGAGCTCCGCCTCTCCGGCCTCCGCACCGCCAGCAGCAGCAGCGGCTCCACCACGACCAGCACCACCAGCAAGAAGTCGCGCACCAGCAGCTCGTCGAGCGCGGTGATGTCGTCGTCGAGCTCCTCCAGTTCGTCGAGCTCTTCCAGCTCTTCCAGCTCCTCGAGCTCCTCCAGCTCTTCCTCCGGCGCGCCCATCTGCACGCCCATCACCAGCTGCCCCGCGGAATACACCTGCGGTGAGATCTCCGACGGGTGCGGCGGCACGGTGGCATGTGGACAGTGCACCTGGCCGCAGACCTGCTCCGCCAACGTGTGCGGCGGCGGCGTGACGGTGCTGGAGTTCACTCCGCGTCCGGCGCGCAGCGCGGGTCGCTCTCCCACGGCGGTGGGCAGCGCGGACCTCAACGCCGACGGTCGCCTGGACCTGGTGACCACCAACTTCGGCGCCAACACGTTGGCGGTGATGCTGGGCAACGGCGACGGCAGCTTCCAGGCCCCCACCAGCCATGCCACCGGGTCGGCGCCCACCGCCCTGGTGCTCAGGGACCTGGACGGCGACGGCGCCACCGACGCGGCGGTGACCAACCACTTCGCCAGCACGGTGAGCGTGCTGCGCGGCAACGGCGACGGCAGCTTCCAGCCGGCGGTGGACTACGCGGTGGGCATCAACCCCAACGCGGTGGTGGCGGCGGACTTCAACGAGGACGGCGCGGCGGACCTGGCGGTGGCCAACTTTGACGGAACGGTCAGCACGCTGCGGAACAACGGCACGGGTGGCTTCTGGCCCGCGGTGGCGCAGGTGAGCGGCACGCAGGCCACCTCGCTGGTGACGGCGGACTTCAACGGCGACGGGCACGCGGACCTGGCGGTGACCAACTACGGCAGCGAGGACGTGGCGGTGTTGCACGGGACGGGTTCCGGTGCCTTCGCTCCGGCCCTGCTGCTCCAGCCCGGGCCCTATCCCTGGGCGCTGGCCACGGCGGACCTCGCCCACGACGGGAATGCGGACCTCGTGGTGGCCAGCTCCGACGCCAGCCGCCTCAACGTGCTGCGCAACCTGGGCAGCAGCCAGTTCCAGCCGCGCGTCGCCTACACCGCCAGCACCGGCCCCAACGCGCTCAGCCCCGGCGACTTCAACGGCGACGGCGCCCCCGACCTGGCGGTGAGCAATGCCGACAGCCGCGTGAGCATCCTGCTCGGTCGCAGCGACGGAACCTTCCAGGCCGCGGTGCACTACCCGGCCGGGACCTACCCCAACGGCGTTGTGGTGGGTGACTTCAACGCGGACCACCGGCCTGACCTGGCGGTGGCCAATCACAACAGTGACGACGTGAGCATCCTGCTCAACACGTCCCACTGAACGAGGTGCACCAAGGACAGACACCACGCACATTGGCCGCGTAGGCCCCACCGCCGGATCATCCTCCTGTCCCCATCCCCGGCGGTGGGGTCTCGTTTTTCGACGCGCCGCACGCTGCCGGATCCGCACACGCAACATTGTCGACGACGATCAATTTGCGATGTGCGACTCCTGACTCCATCCCTCCGACGACACGGCATGCTCACTGCAGTCCGCTCCACCCGACTCTCGCGCCCGCGGCGCGTCGGAGACGGGGTGACGGATGTGGATCCTGCTTGCGTTCGCCTCCCCTCCCGCGCCCAGTCCGCCGACGACAAACGCACCGAACCCGAGACGGCTGACGCGCTTCGCCGTGCTTCGTTCGGGCGCCGTGCCACTTCGTCTCGGACGAAAGAAGTTCGTTCCAGATTCGCGTGAGCCTTGCACGCAACCGCAGCTCTCTCGCGCAAACACGAAAGCGTCGCGCGTTTTCCGCTCCCCGGACGGCCCGGGGTGCACGGAGGCCCTCCCATGACCCGATCCCCGCTCAGCCCCATCCTCCTCGTCGCCGGAATCCTGTTCGTCGTGGGGTGCGCCAACAACGCCAGCTCAGGTGACGCGGACGGGGGACGCAGTGGTGGCGCCAGCAGCAGCGGGGCATCAACCGCCAGCTCCTGCGAGGGGGACGCATGTCAGGACAACGCCAACTGCGGCGGCTTCAGCTGTCGGCCGGACCAGGTGTGCGTCCAGGCGCAATGCGTGGACCGGTGCTCCAACGGAGAGGTCTGGTGCAACAACACGTGCGTGGACCCCGCCACCGACGAGGAACACTGCGGCGCCAGCGGCAACTGCCAGGGCGCGAACGCGGGCCAGGCGTGCGACGACGGGGAGGCGTGCCAGGCGGGGAGCTGCGTGCTGGCTTGTCCCGGGAACCTGGTGGCGTGCGAGGGGCGCTGCGTGGACCCCGCCACCGACGAGCACCACTGTGGCGCCACCGCTGACTGCCAGGGGGAGAACGCCGGTGAACAATGTCCCTCCGGCTACGTGTGCAACGGAAACGGCATGTGCGAGCTGACCTGCACGGCGGGCTTCGTGACCTGCGGCAGCCAGTGCGTGGACCCCACCACCAACGACAACCACTGCGGCGCCAGCGGCGACTGCCTGGGCACGCGCGCCGGTACCGCGTGCGGCCCGGACCAGCGGTGCGTGCAGGGTGCGTGTGAGAGCCTGTGCCCGGAGGGGCTGGTGCGGTGCGGGGAGAGCTGCGTGGATCCCCTGACCAACACCGACCACTGCGGGGCGTGGGGCGCCTGTGGCAACGGCAGCGGCAGCGCGGGTGTGGCGTGCCCCGAGGGCGTGCCGTGCAGCGGCGGCCTGTGTGTGGCGTGCGGTTGCCCCGACGGACAGGTGATGTGTGGCGGGCGGTGCATCTCCCCCTCCTCGGACGAGGAGCACTGCGGCGCGCGGGATGACTGCACCGGCGTGAACGCGGGCATGGTGTGCCTGGCGGGACAGCAGTGCATCAATGGTCAGTGCACCCTCTCCTGTCCGCCCACCCAGCTGGCGTGCGACGGCCGCTGCATCTCCCCCGCCACCGACAACAACCACTGCGGCGCGCGCGAGGACTGCCTGGGCTTCAACCGCGGCGTCACCTGCCCGCCCGGCTACGTGTGCAACGGCGCGGGCGAGTGTGAGCTGCGCTGCCAGCAGGGCCTGGTGGTCTGTGACGGCGTGTGCACCGACCCGCGCACCAGCAACGAGCACTGTGGCGCCTCGCTGGACTGCGTGTGGCCGCGCAATGGTGAGTACTGTCCGTCGGGGTTCGTGTGCAGCCAGGGCCAGTGCGTGGAGGACTGTGAGCAGGGCCTGGTGCGCTGCAACGGCGCGTGCATCAACCCGCTCACCGACAACACCTACTGCGGCGCGCGCCTGGACTGTGAAGGCATCAACGACGGCCAGACCTGCCCGCCGGGCTACATCTGCAACGGCCAGGGTTCCTGCATGCTCGACTGTGGCGACGCACAGATCACCTGCGGCGGCCGGTGCGCGGACCCGCTCACGGACAACCAGTTCTGCGGCGCGTCGGGCGCGTGCACCGGGGATGAAGGCGGGGAGGCGTGCGGCGTGGACCACCTGTGCAACAACGGCGTGTGTGAGCTGCACTGTGAGCTCCCGCGCATTGCCTGCAACGGCGGCTGCGTGGACCCGCTCTCCGACGAGCGCTACTGCGGCGCCACCTCGGACTGCACCGGAGAGAACGGCGGCGAGGTGTGCACCGAGGACCACGAATGCGTGGACGGCGGGTGCGTCCTGGTGTGCGAGGTGAACGAGGTAGGCTGCAATGACCAGTGCGTGGACCCGCTCACCAACGAGCAGCACTGCGGCGCGCAGCTGGATTGCACCGGTGAGAACGGCGGGGAGGCCTGCCCGCCCACGCAGGTGTGTCAGCAGGGCACGTGTGCGGACTGCACCGGCGGGCTGGTGCCGTGCGGCGGGAACTGCGTGGATCCCCAGGATGACGAGCAGTTCTGCGGCGCGTCGCTGGACTGCGTTGGAAACAACGCGGGTGTGGCCTGCACCGGTCAGCAGGTGTGCGTGGACGGCGCGTGCGTGCTGGACTGCGGCGCGGGCCTGGTGCCGTGTGGTGACCAGTGCATCGACCCGCTCGCCGACGAGGAGCACTGCGGTGCGTCCAGCAACTGCCTGGGCGGGAACGCGGGGGTGGTGTGCACGGTGACCACCAACACCTGCAGCAACGGCGTGTGCACCTGCAACGGCGCGGACGCGTGCACCGGCGCGCTCCTGTGTGGCAGCACCGGCTGCGCCTGCCCCGACGGACAACGCCTGTGCGGCGCGGATGCGTGCATCCCGGTCTCCAACTGCTGCGTGGACGCGGATTGCGAGGATGGCAACGCCTGCACCCACGGGGAAGCGTGCGTGGAGGGCGGCTGCGTCCCGGGCGTGGCCTACCCCGGCAGCACCAGCAGCCACTTTGATGCGGCGCTGCACCAGTGTGTCGTGGAGATGTTCAGCTGCGGTACCGCGTACCAGGCGGGCACCGGCAGCGGGTGCGGCTATTCCGCGTGTGAGACGGAGGCAAGCTGCGAGGACGGCATCTGCTTCCAGTGCCAGCAGAACACCTGCCTGGAGTGCTGCGCCAACGAGAACTGCGACGCACCGCCGGGCGAGTGTTTCGTCGACGTGGGGGTGTGTGAGGAGGGCAGCTGCTCCTACGCGCCCGACCCCGGCAGCGCCTGCACCCCCGACGCGGACGCCTGCACCGTCGACGCGTGCGACGCCAACGGCGCCTGCGCCCACACGCCCTACGCGTGCAATGACAACAACGCGTGCACGGTGGATGCCTGCGTGGGCGACGGCACCTGCTCCTTCACCGCATACAGCTGCGACGACGGCAACGCCTGCACCACCAACGCCTGCAACGGCGACGGCACCTGCTCGTTCAACGCCTACGCCTGCGACGATGGCAACGCCTGCACCACCAACGCCTGCAACGGCGATGGCTCCTGCACCTTCACCGCGTACAGCTGCGACGACGGCAACCCGTGCACGGTGGACTCCTGCAACGGCGACGGCACCTGCGCGCACACCGCCTACAGCTGCGACGATGGGAACGCGTGCACGGTGAACGTGTGCAACGGCGACGGCACCTGCTCCTACAACGCCTACGCGTGCAACGACGGGAACGCCTGCACGGTGAACGTGTGCAACGGTGACGGCACGTGCTCCTACAACGCCTACGCGTGCGACGACGGCAACGCGTGCACGGTGAACGTGTGCAACGGTGACGGCACGTGCTCCTTCAACGCGTACGCGTGCAACGACGGGAACCCGTGCACCGCGGACTCCTGCAACGGCACCGGCGGGTGCAACTACAACGCGGCTCCGCTCAACGGTGCGGCGTGCAACGACGGGAACGGGTGCAGCACCGGCGACCACTGCTGGAACGGCTCCTGCGTCCCCGAGGATGCCTGCAACGCCGGCGTGTGCCCCGCGCAGTGCGGCGGTTGCGGCTGCGGCTGACGCCGCCGCGAGCAGCTCGCGCCATTGCGTCAACAAGCCAGGCGGCGCGAGCTCTGGGAGTGCGCGTGCAAGCGCCCCACCGGTGACCCGAGTGAAAGGGGGGCGCGTAGCACCGCTTTGACTTTGGGTCCGTTGGGATGGGCCGCGTCGGTCCGAGGGAAAGCGGCACTTCATGCCGCAGTCCGAAAGTGCCGGTCTCGTTCATGCCCGTGGGCAGGGGGCGGCACGTTTCTCAATCGGGTTCGGGCGCTCGCGACTCACAAGGATGAGCGGTGCCCGAACCCTTTCGGACTGCGGCATGAAGTGCCGCTTTCCCTCGGACCGACCCGGCCCATCCCACCGGACCCAAAGTCAAAGCGGTGCTACGCGCCCCCCCTTTCACTCGGGTCACCGGTGGGGCGCTTGCACACGCACTCCCAAAGCTCGCGCCGCCTGGTTCATTGACGCGCTGGCGCGAGCTGCTCCGGTCAACCCAGTCGCACCGTGACAACCCGCGCCAATCGCACCCTACTCCCGCGTGGCCAGGAGAGGACCACGCTGCGCCTCCGGAACCTCCACCGCCACGACGTAACCCTTGGGCACGGGCTGCTCTCCCCTCACCACCGCCGACCCCAGGGCGGGATTGGCGCGTGCCAGCCGGGAGGGCGTCTGCTGCAGGCACGCGGCCACCGTGGCCAACGGCAGGGGCTTGCGCAGCTCCACCGTCTCGAGGCGCGGCGGTTCGGACGGCATGTCACGGTCCGCGGTGAGACGCGCCACGGCGGCCACCTGCGCGTAGTAGTTCTGTCCGTCAAAGCCAAAGCCACCGCGCTGTCCCGCGTCGACGATGTGCCCCAGCTCACGCGTCTTGTGCCGCTTGACGAGCTGCTTGATGCGCGAAGGACCGGAGTTGTACGCGGTGATCGCCAGCGGCCAGCTGCCCAGTCCCTTGACCACCTCCGCCAGATAGCGCGCCGCGCCCCGGCCGGAGCGGATGGGATCGCGCCGCTCGTCGACACCGTCGCGGATGAGCAGGTAACGCTGGCCGGTGTCGGGCATCAGCTGGAACGCGCCCACCGCGCCCGAGGGTGAGACCACGTCGGTCTGCCACTGCGACTCAACGATGGCGAGGCGCGCATAGTGCGCGGGCACGCGCGTGGTGCCAAACACGTTCTCCACGTGACCCAGGTGCGGTCCCGCACGACGCATGGCCGCCTCCAGCTCCGCGCGCTTGCCGCGGATGGCCACCACGTTACGCGGCGCCTGCTTCACCCAGGCCTGTTGTCCGTCGAGCTCACGCAGCAGGCGCAAGTCATCCCTGCCGCTCTTGAGCCGCGCCACCACCTGCTTGCGCATCAACGTCACCCGACGCTGGCAATCCTTGCTGGCCACCGCCCAGGAGCGGTGCGAGTCGAAGAGGTCCTGGCAATCCACCTCCGCGTGTTGCACCCACGGGTGCGCACGGTCGACGAGCAGCGTCACCTCCTGCGGTGTCTCACCCCACACGCGCATCCAGAACTTCACGCGCCGCTCCAGGCTGGCCGGCACCTCCACGACGTCACCGCGGCCTCCCGGTGTCTCGCGCACACTGAGCCACGGCGCTTTCACCTTGCGCAGCGCGCCGCAATCCGTCCCCTGCGCCTTCACCGTCGTCGACACAGGTTTGACCGCCCGCTTGCGCCCCACCTTGGACGCCGCGCTGCCCGCACCCAGCACACCCAGCAACGCAACCAGCACGCCCAATCGCAGCGTGGTCCGCACGGAGTGGATGGGGTGGGCCGGCACCATCCCGTCACGAACATCAAGTTCCGTGCCACGTGCGACGTCGTGAAATCCCTGTGATTCCGCGTGGTCCGAAGCATCCTCCGCTTGGATGGGACGCGCTTCCCCTGGGGATGGAGCCCCCAGTGACGTCACGCCGGCGTCGTCATGGCGGCCCGCAGGTCTTCCGGCGAGCGCGCCCCCTGCAACGTAGGCCCGCCAATGCGGAAATGCGGCACCCCGGTGATGCGCGCCGCGCTGGCCGCCGCCGCTCGACGACGCACCTCGGCCTGTCGCTCCGGATCCAGTGCCGCCTGCACCGCCTCGTCCTGGTCCAGCCCGACGACACGCGCCACCGACGCCAGCACCTCCACCGCGCCCAGGTTCTGTCCCTCGCGGAAATACGCGTGGTGCATGGCGCCCAGCAGCGTGAGCTGTTTGTCCATTGGCGCAAAGCCCAGGAGCGCATGACCCGGCACCGAGAGGGGCGCCACGCGAACCTTCTCCCAGTTGAACACCACGCCGTACTGCGCGCCCGCCTGCGTGACCCGCGCGAACATCTGCTCCGAGCGCGAGGCGCCGTACTTGGCGTCGAGATGCGCGCGCAGGTCCGTGCCCTCGGGGGGCGTGTCGGGAGAGAGCAGGAAGGGATGGAGCACCACCTCGACCTGCGGACCGCGCCACCCGCTCAGCACGTTGCCCAGGTTGGACAGGCCGATGCAGCACCATGGACAGATGAGGTCGTGCCAGACCTCCACCCGCACCTGCTTCACCGCGTGCACCGGCTGCGGCGACCCACCATCTCGGCTGCACGCCGACACGAGGCCCACCGCGGAGAGCCTCAAGAACCCACGACGATCCATGGCCCCACCCTACCGCCGGGTCAGCCGCTGCCGATAGATCACGAGGCCATCCACCGCGTGGAACAGCGCGCCGAGCCGGACGTCCTTCCCCGTCTCCATCACCGCCAACAACCGCTGCGCCGTGAGCCGCACCGCGCGCTGCAGCTTCTCGTCGTGGAGCTGGGCGTCCGTGGCTGCCTGGGCCATGACCTCGAGGGTGTGGCCGGTGGAGTGGATGAGCTCGTGGTCGTCTCGGGGCCGGACGTTGCGCGCGAAGAAACCGGCGGAATAGTCCCCGGCATCACCCTGCCATTCCGCGGCCATGCGCACGTAGCGCTCCACCTTCTCCTGCGCTTCCTGGTACACGCCGGTGATCGGCAGGTTCGCGCTTCTTCGTCGGGACAGCGTGTCCGCGAGCGCGAAGATATTGTGCGTGCCACCGCACCCGCGCAGGTTGGGATCCACGGACACCTCGGTTCGCACCAGTCGCGGAATGTCGTAATCCTCCCCGTCGGCGTTCTTCCACTTCGCGTCAAAGCCCTCGTAGATGAGCAACGCGGTGAGGGTCCAACTGGCCTCGTACTCCGGGCGCACGTTGCGCTTGGCGGCGCTGACCAGGTCCGCCACGGTGAAGCTCCCGTCGGGCAGGAGGATCTTCTCGTCGCGACGCACCCCCGCGCGCCCCAGCTTGGCCAGGTACTGGTCCCGGTGTCCCTGCACCGCCTCCTTCTTCCCCGGCGGCGCCCACGAGCCCAGCCCGCCCGGCACGGGATGGAAGATGCGCTGTCCCTCGAAGGTGGCGCTCTCGAGGAGCCACTGCACCGCATTCACGCGTTGCTTGCGGGAGACCTCGTACACCTCCGCGCCGCGCCCGAACGGGATGGTGGCGTGCATCACCACCCAGGGCGTGACCTCGTCGGTGCGCAGCTCGATCCGGCGCGCGCGGTCAATCGCCTTGTCGACGAGACGGAGCAGCTCCGCGTCGCCGGCTCCCGCGGCCATCACGCACCACAACACCGTCGACGCCGCGAACACCACCAGCCTTCCTCCGTTCCCGAAGGAGGCTAACCGCGGATGATGTGGCTTCCAAGCTCGACGTCACCACGCAGAAACTGCGGGAGATTCACGCGGCGCGCACGCGCTCGATGGCCTGCTCCACGTACTTGCGGTAGTCGCGCGGGAGGTTCTTGAAGAGCGCGGCGGTGGAGTGCTCCGCCACGTGCTGCTTGACCATCTCCAGGTAGCCCTGGATGCGCTCCACGGTGCGGTCCAGCAACGCCTCGTCGTCACGACCCACCACCAGGCGCGCCGCCTCACGCTCATTCCAGTCCCGGTGGGCCAGCGCCTTGAAGCACAGGCCGCGCAGGTGGTTGGTGAGGGTGCGCGACTTCTGGCTCAGCCCCAGCTCGGCCTCCGCCGCGGCCACCTTGAAGCGGTGACGACGCAGCGCGCTGAGCTCCGGCATCTCCACCTCGTTCCAGAAGCCCTGGGGGTCCGCCTCCCCCGTCGTCACCGCGGGCATGGGCGCTGGCGTGGGCGTGGGCGTCGACGGGGGGATGGGCGTGGCCACCGGCGTGCGCAGCGGCCGGTGCTCCCAGTCCTCCGGGAGGTGCGCGCTGGTCAGCACGCTCTCCATCTCGAACGCCGCGCGCCGGGCCAGCTCCCGCACCACGCTGCGCAGCTCGCGCACGTTCCCGGGCCAGTTGCGCTCCACCAGCATGCGCATCAGCGAGGGCGCGAACACCGCGTCCAGCAGGTCGAACTCGGTCTTGCTCTCCTCGAGGAAATGCTGCGCCAGCGCCGGGATGTCCTCGCGACGCTCGGAGAGCGCGGGCACGCGGATCTGGCTGCCGGCGAGACGCTGGTACAGGTCGGAGGGGAAGCGGCCGGCCACCGCCTCCGAGCGCAGGTCCATGTTGGTGGCGAAGATGAACTTCACGTCCACCTGCTGCGCCGGGCCCTTGCCCACGGCGGGATTGAACGGGCGGCCTTCCACCGGCAGGAGCAGCATGGCCTGCGCGCTGAGCGGGAGCTGGTGGATCTCGTCGAGGAAGAGCGTGCCCCCGTCGAGGTCCTGGAGCAGGCCGCTCTGGCCGTCCTTGGGGATGTTCGCCAGCCCGCTGCCCTTGCCGTAGCCAAACAGCTTGCCCAGCGTGATGGCGGCGTCGGCGCTGGCCAGCTCCGCGCAGTTGACCACCCGGAACGGTTTGTCCGCGCGCGGGCCCAAACGCCAAAGCGCCTCCGCCACGCCGGTCTTCCCGCTGCCGGTTTCCCCGACGATGAGCACGGGGTCCCGCCCCGGCGCGCGCAGCAGGATCTCCCGCAGCAGGGACAACGTGCGCGGGCTGCTCCCGACGATGGCGTCGCGACGGATGGCGGCAAGCTGGGGGAAACGGCGCTCCCACTCCGCCACCTTGGCAAACAGGTCCTTGGGCAACCCCACCTGGCTGGACGCGCTCTCTCCACCACCGGCCTGCTTGCGCAGCTTGCGCGCCATCATGGCCCGACGCGCCTGCACCTGGACGCGCGCCAGCAGCTCCTCGATGTCAAACGGCTTGGTCAGGTAGTCGTCGGCGCCCACGCGGAAGCCTTCCAGCCGGTCCGCGGGCTCGCCCTTGGCGGTGAGGAACATCAGCGGGGTGTCGGCGAACGCGGGCATGGAGCGCAGGCGGCGCGCCAACGCCATGCCGTCCATCACCGGCATCATGACGTCGGAGACAATGAGGTCCACGGCGCTGCCCGCCGCGTCGATGCGCTCCAGCGCGTCCTGCCCGTGCTGCGCCTCCACCACCTGGTACCCGGCGCGCTTGAGATTGTAGCGGAGCGTGCTGCGCAGGTCGGGCTCATCCTCGACGAGCAAGAGCTGCAACGGCGCGTCCTCTTCCAGGGTCTTTTCCACCACGGCGACGATTGCTCCTGCCTGCCCCCCAGTGGGCCACGGCGGCCAGGGTTATGACACGCCACGCTGGTGCTGGATACCGTCAAGGGGACTGGCCTGGAGCGGGAGCGCGGGCCTGGTGCTCCATCCCGGGGAATCCCACCCCGGGGACGAAATCGAAGCTATCCCCCTGCGATGCGTGGTCACGGCGGCGCCGGGGCATTCCCGGGGGACACCCGGAGTGCCAGGTTGGCCATGAGCTCCGAGAGGGCGATCTGACGTCGTCGCAGGGCCTGCTCCTGCTCCGGGGTCTGGGGCCGCTTCAACAGCTCCTGCAACGACCCCTGCGCATCCGTGGCCCAGCCCAACGCCATGCGGTCATAGCCCAGCTTCGCCAGTGCGTTGGCCAGGGACTCCTGTGCCTCCAGCGCCACCGGGGTGTTCCCCACGGCAACCGCCGCGTCCGCCGCTTCGGCCAGGGCCACCAAACGCGCGGTGTCGTCGGACTGGAGCGCCCGCAGTTGCGCCAGGGTGAGCAGGGAATGCCCGCGGTCCACGGTGCGGAACATCCCTTCGTCCACCTTCATCCCCTGGGTGATGTACAGCTCAGCCAGGCGGGTATGCTCCTTCTCCAGGTAGACCCGTCCCAGCTCC
Organism: Myxococcota bacterium; assembly: GCA_040752415.1. Lineage (GTDB taxonomy): Bacteria > Myxococcota > JACRCW01 > JACRCW01 > JACRCW01 > JBFMGU01. The sequence continues at coordinate 5,922 of JBFMGU010000137.1, read as the reverse complement.
ACCTGCGCCCGACCCCGCAGCTCGCTCCCGGTGCTCTCCAGCAGCTCGAAGGCCGCCGCCACGTCGCGCAGCCGCTCGTCGTGACGGTGGGGCGGGAGCAGGGACGCGCGCACCAGGAGGGCTTCCGCCTGGGACCGCACGCTACCCACCTGCGTGGCGTAGGCATGGGCCTCGTCGGTGAGGCGTACCGCTTCCGCGTGACGGGCCGGATCCTGCCGCGCCAACACCGCCGCCACGCGGGCCAGCATGACCCTGGCGCGCGCGGTATTCACGGTGCTGCAGTTGCACTCCTCCGACGCACGCAGCGCCTCACGCGCCAACCCCCAGGCCTCGCTCGGGGAGCCTTCCTGCAGCGCAATCTCCGCCAGGTGCGCGCCACCTTCCGCCACCCCGACGAGAATCCGGTGTTCCCGCGCGTACGCCACGGTGCGGCCCAAGAGCGCCTTGGCCTCGCGCGTGTGGCCCATGCGGAAGTGGAGGTATCCCAGCTCCTGCGTGGCCAGGCCCCACACCGCCACGTGACGGACCTTTCCGTCGGGAGCCCCCAGCGCGACGGCACGTTCATAGCAACGCTGCGCCAGCTCATAGAGTCCCAGGTGCGCATAGGACCAACCCAGCCACGCCAGGCTGCGGCCGATCATGAAGTCATTGCGCTGTCGCGTGGCCACGGTGAGTGCTTCGTTGGAGAGCGCAATCGCCCGCGCGTGCTCGTCGACGGATTTCTCGAACCACGCCATCCGCATCAACGCGGACCACAAGGCCACGGGATCCTTCCCCACGCGTGCGGCGGCAAGCCCACGTTCATACCCGGCACGCTCGACGGACCGCACGCCTTCGCCACTGGCGAGCGCGAGGGACAGGGTGAGGAGCAGGATGGCCATGCCCGGAGCATAGCGCGGTTTCCGATGAGGTTGCCCGTGGCACGGGTGAACCTGACACCTGCGAAGTGATGGCCCTTGGCCGGCACTCCCCAGTCAAGCTCAATGGGAGCCGCCGTCACACGCGTCACTTTCACGTCGTCGTGACGTCGGCGGGGAGCACCACGCGGAACGTGGCTCCCTTCCCCTCGGTGCTCTCCACCGTCACCTGGCCACCGTGCGCCTCCACCACCGCGCGCACAATCGCCAGCCCCAGGCCGCTGCCCTGTCCGGAGCGGTTGGCCTGGCTCACCTGGTAGAACGGCTCGAACAGGCGCGGCAGCGCCTCGACGGGAATACCCGCCCCGCTGTCCGCCACCTCCATCTGCAGCCGGGTCTTCCCGTCGGAGAGCGCGCCGCGCAGGGTCACCCGCACCTCCCCGCCGGCGGGCGTGAAGCGCAGCGCGTTGTCCACGAGGTTCTGCAGCACCTGGCCCAACCGGTCCGCGTCCCCGCGCACCCGCGAGGGCGCCCCCTCCTCCACGTGCAGCATCAGCTGGACCCCCGCCCCGCGCGCCCGCGGCGCGTACGCCTCCACCATGCCGCCCGCCAACTTGACGACGTCAATGGTCTCCAGCGTCACCCCCTTGTTGCGCAGCTTGGCCAGGTCCAGCAGGTTCGTGCACATGGCGCTGAGCCGCGTCTCCTGGCGCGCCACCGCTTCCAGGAACTGCTGCAGGTCCTCGGGGTCCATGTGGCGCAGGTCGCGCAGCATGGTCTGCACGTTCTGGCGGATGATGGCCAGCGGGGAGCGGAAGTCATGGCTCACCGTGGCCACCAGCTCATCCTTGCGGATATTCAGCGTGGCCAGCTCCTGGTTCTTCTCCGCCAACTCCCGGGTGCGCTCCACCACGCGCAGCTCCAGCTCCTCGCGCGCCTGCTGTTGCGCCGCCAGGGCCTCGCGCTGCGCGCGGCTGCGCTCCTCGTCGGCGGTCTTGATGCGGTCGCCCAGCGCCAGCGTGAAGAACACCATGCACGCCCCGGAGGCCATCTGCGGCGCGAACTGCGTGAACACGCTCTGCGGCAGCATCAGGAACGCGCGCATCAGGAATACCACCACGCCAATCACCAGCACCATCACGCCGGTGACGAAGTAGCGCGCCGGCAGGTAGCCCCGACGCCAGCACGTCACGCCCGCCCACGTCCCGGTGAGCGGACCGTAGAGCGCCACCAGCGCCGCGCCGCGCAACGCCACCTGGTAGGGCGAGACCAGCGCCAGCACACTGGCCACCACGCCCAGCGCCGTGCCCAGCCTCACCGAGGGGACATGCCCCGGCGCGTGGGTGCGCAGCTCCAGGAACCGACGGGTGAACGCCATGGCCCAGACCGCGCACAGGCCAATGAAGAACGGGATGGACTGCTTGGCCCACCACGGCTGACCGGGCCAGATGAACTGGTAGGTGAGCCCATAGAGCGACATCTCCATCAGCCCCCACGAGCTGATGAAGAGCACGAACAGCAGGTAGATGCTCTCACGCAGCACCAGGAACAGCAGCAGGTTGTAGACGAAGGCCGCGAGAATCACCCCGAAGTACACGCCAAACCCGAAGTTCTCCTGCTGCACGCGCTCGGCGAACGCCACCGGCTGCCACAACGTCATGCCCAGGTGCATGGCGCTCTGGCTCTGCACGCGCACCATCAGCTCCCGCTCCACGCCCTCCGGGATGTTGAGCGGGAAGACCAGGTTGCGGTGCACCACGGGGCGCTGGTGGAAGTCAAAGCGCTCACCGGCGCGTTGGTGCTGCGCATTTCCCAGCTCATCCAGGGTCCACACGTCCACGACGTCATGGTGCGGATAGTCCAGCTCCAGCAGCCAGGCTCCGTCGCGCGTGCCGCCGCGCAGGGGGACCCGCAGCCAGTAGGCCGAGGACGTATAGCCGTAGCGTAGGGTGGCGTTACCCGCCGGCCGGAAGGGTCTCTCCCGTACCTGCTCCAACGTGAGCTGCGCGCTGGCGTCCTCCAGCACCCACGCACGCTGGCCCACCGCCACGCTGACGTCGTGCGGCAGCAGCTCCACCAGGTCCGGCTCCGCCATCAGCCCCGCGGGCACCACCAGCGCCACGACGAGGATGCCCACCCCGGCCACGAACCTGCGTCCCATGGACGCACCGAATCCGACGGGCACGCCGGTGTCAAGGTGCGCCTCGGGCCTGAGGACGCGGTCACGCTCGTGCTGTGAGGAGAAGGGATTATTCGTCGTCGTAGGCGCTGAGCACCACGGTGGGACGCAGGCCCAGCGCGGCCATCCAGCCCACCAGGTTTCCGCGCAGCCCCGCCATCTCGAAGCGCTCCCACGCGCGCCACAACGCGGCGTCGGCCTTCAGCGCGGCCAGGCAGGCGTGGAACGCGCCGGGCTCATCCACCAGGCGCATCAGGAGCGCGCGCCCGCTGCCGTGCGTGGTCTGCGCCAGGAACTGCCTGAGCAGCGCGCGCTCCTCGGCCAGGCCAAAGGGCGGGACCTGCGCAAAACGCTGTCGCTCCCGGCGCACGCGCTCCCGCAGCAGCCGGGCATCCGGCTCACCCTTTAGAATCACCACCACCTCGCCGCTCTCGGTATCCAGGTAGCTCTGCGTCTCGTCGCTGGCGTCGCGGGCGCCGATCTCCAGCGACTCCATGTCCACATCCAGCGGACGCAGCGTCGGCGCGCAGGCGGCCGCGGCTCGACGACCAAACTCCGGAACGTGGGAGACATGGGCGGTGGTCATGGGGGCACCGTAGAGGATCTCCGGCGGAAGATCCAAAACCCCAACGCGGATCTGCGCCCGGATCTTCCCGTCGCGACGCACCCATCCGGTGCAAACGCGCGGAAAAGCAGCGGTTCCGTCGCGCGCGCCTCAGTGTTTCCGACGGGCCAACGCCAGCGTTCCCACCGCCAGCAACGCCACCGCCAACACCGCCGACCACCGCCCCCGCATCCAGTCCACCACCTCGGAGAACATCGACCGCGGCGGCGGCACGCGCGGGATCTCGCGGTGGGCCGGTCCACCCGCGTCGGCGCCCTCGGTGCCCTGCAGGATCTCCGCCATGGCGGTGAGGGCGCGCCCAAACTCCTGCGCGGCGTGAAGGGTGGCGTCCCGGCTCAGTCGTCTGGTCCGCTTCATGATGCTCCTCTTGGAGATGTGAGGAGTCTTACCCTTCCGTGGCGACGGCGCCGGAGCCGTGCCGGCGGCCAGGAACATGCCCGCGCATGAGGTCATCACGCGTGAGGAGGGCCGCGGGGTGGAAGGGATGGCGCGTTACTGGCGCGGGAGCTTGTGGAGCTGAGGAGAATCCGGCGTGCCCTGCACCGTGGGCTGGCCGGGCGTGGTGACCGGGGGCGCGGACACCGCGGGCTGGCCCAGCGAGGGCGCGGAGGGTGCGGGCAGGCGCGTGCCCGGCAGCGTGGCGGGAAGGCTCAGCGGGGTGCCGGTGGCGGGAATCTCGTCGGGGGAGTCCACGCTGGAGAGCGCCGCCACCGCGTCAATGTCCGCGCCCACCGTGCGCCCGGCGACCTTGCCCTGGTTCTCGTCATCCACCAGCTGCACCGCGTTGAAGCGCAGCTGACCAGCCCGGAAGCCGGGAAAGTACTGGTCAATGTCCAGCGAGCTGGTGCCGCCGTCGATCTTCCCGATCTCACAGAATCCGTCGTGGAAGGGACGACGCTGGTCCTGGCACAGACCCGCCACGGCGCGCGCGGTGGCCTCGTCGGCGGGCATGATGGCCACGAAAGTCTCCTCCACGTCCTCACCCACCTCGAAGACGTGCAGGTCGGGGCGCGCGTCGCCACTGTTGGTGAGCAGGTTGTCCAGGAATGCCAGCTCCATGAGCCCGCCCCGTCCCAGCGAGACGTCATGGCCACCACCCCGGGGCTTGCCCACCGCACGCTCGGGGGAGCGGTTGCGGGGCGTGGGGCCGCCGGAGAACGTCGGCTCGTACTGGATCACCTCATCTGCAAAGCTTGCCTTGGTCAGCTTCTGCTGTTGCGGCGCGGCCCACGCAGCACCGGAAAAAGCCAGCGCCATGACGGCGCCCAGCAGTCCTCGCATCGTCCTCTTCAAGGTTGCCTCCATGGGATTGACGCACGGACGGCCGCATCCTGCCACGACCCCCAACCCCTGGCGAGTTGGTGTGTTGCCGGGCTGGGTCGCGCGCAAGCAGCCATCGGAACCGTCCCATAACGAGTTCCCCGACGCCGCGCAGCCCACTGCCGATGTCACCGGGAAACCGGAGGACACCTCCTACGTGTGCGCACGTTGCGGCGCCTTCCTGGCGCGGAGGAGCGACCAGCTCACCGTGGACGGGAAGACCCTGCATGAGCGTGTCAACCCGGTGGGATTCCCGCACCGCTTCATGACCCTCACCCGCTGCGAGGCGGCCAGCCCCATCGACGAGCCCACCACGGACTTCACGTGGTTTGAAGGCTGCGCGTGGCAGGTGGTGCTGTGCGCGGGGTGTCGGGTGCACCTGGGGTGGCATTTCCAGGGCGAGGGGCGCAGCTTCTGGGGCGTGCTCGTGGAGCGGATGAAGGAGGTTTCCGCGACGGAGTAGCTGGGTCACGAAGTGGGGACGCGGGTGAGCGGCGCCCTGGAGTGCGGTGCAAAACGGGTGAGCGCGCCACGACGTGCAGCACCGCCCTGGATCGGGTGGATGGCCTGATGACGTCGTGACGGGACGGTGCGCACCAGGACCACGCGGACGCGAAGAGCGCCGCGGCGTCGGAGTGGGCTGATCCAGGGCGGTGCTGCACGTCGTGGCGCGCTCACCCGTTTTGCACCGCACTCCAGGGCGCCACTCACCCGCGCACCCACTTCGTGACCGGGACGGCGTTCCCCGGTCACGCCGGCACCGGGTAGAACGCGCGCCATGCACCAGAGCCGCACCGTCTCTCCCACGCACCATCCCCGCCAGGTCCGCGCGCCCGACGGCACCCTCCTCACGCCCCCCGACGACTGGGCCCTGCTCCCCCCCGGCGACGCCGGCCTCACCCGACGGGTGAAGGCGGCGGGTCCCACCTGGACCGTCGTCG
>JBFMGU010000136.1:0-28690 GCA_040752415.1 Myxococcota bacterium | reverse complement strand
CGGGGGAAAGGGGGAGGTCTGCGCTCAAACCGTCTTCAGAGCGTCTGAAGGCCTCGAGAAGGCGGTTCTTGCGCCCTCATGCCCGCTGCTACGGTCGGCTAACCAAGTCGCCCGAAATCCAGGCTGAGTGCCTCCAACGCCGCCAGGCCAAAGCTCTCCGTCTCGCTCGGGAGCAGGAACACGTCGGCATTCGCCAGCAGCTCCGAGAAACCATCCTGCTTTCCCAGGAACGCCACGCGTTCGCCCAGGCCCAGCTCGCGCAGCTTCCTTTCCGCGCCGGAGCGGTCGGGCCCGTCGCCGATCATGACCAGGCGGCAGGGACGACGTCGTGACACCTCGTTGAAGATGGCTACCACGTCGCAGATGCGCTTCACCGAGCGGAAGTTGGAGGTGTGGAACAGCACCGCCTCTCCCGGCGCCATGGTGGGGAACGGCACACGCAGCTGGCTGTGGTCACGCGCGGCCGGTGGCGCGAACAGGTCCGTGTCGACGAAGTTGGGAATCACCTCGATGGGGAAGCTGCTGGGGATTCCCAGGTTTTCCCAGGTGGCCTTGCGCAGGAACGCGGAGGGCGCCGTGACGAGGTCACTCTTCAGGATGGAGAAGCGCGTGATGGGGAGGTAGCTCGGGTCATTGCCCACCAGCGTGATGTCGGTGCCATGCAACGTGGTCACGACGCGCGGCGCATGGTGCCCCAGGACCTCCCGCGCCATCCACGCCGACGTGGCATGCGGCACGGCGTAATGCACGTGCACCACGTCCAGCCGGGAGTGGGACGCCACGTCGATGATCTTGGACGCCAGCGCGATGGGATAGGTGTTGGAATCCTGCAGCACGGGGTAGCCGCTCTCCGTCACCTCGTGGAACATCACGTTGCCGCTGGTGTGACGGAGACGGACGGGCAGGTCCCGCGCAATGAAATGCACACGGTGGCCGCGTTCCGCCATGGCCACGCCAATCTCGGTGGCAATCACCCCGCTGCCGCCCCAGGTGGGAAAACACGTGATGCCAATGTTCAGGGGAGCGCTCATCAACGTCCTGGGAAGAAGAGGGGTCGGGCAAAGCTGTTGCGCCGGAAATGGTCGACGGGGTCGGCCAGGCCGGGCACCTCACGGATGATGTACGGTTCTCCGTGTGAGACGCCAATCTGCGCGCCGTAGAACTGGTCGCGGGCCTCCAGCGACGAGAGCGACAGCTGCGACCCCACCAGCGTGACCGGCGCATCCGCGCGCGGCTGGACCTGGCTGGCATAGCAGCGGATGGCTTCCATCTTCCGTGCGTGCACCGAGGACACGTCGACGACGAAGGTGGGCTCACCGAGGTGACGCATGGGATAGAGCAGCACCTGGCGTGGCGTGAACGGCTCGCTCCCGGGCAGCGCGGCGAACTTCCGCACCGACGAGAAGTACAACGCACGGGTCAGCACGGCGCTGGAGGCTTCGTGGTCGGGATGCCGCTCGCGCTCCCAGGGAATCACCACCAGTTCCGGCCGGAGCCGACGCAACACCTCCACCACGCGGGACACGGGCGCGTGCTTCTCCCTTTCCTCCTCGGTCAGGTGCGCACCGGCCATGGGGTCAACCCATCCGTCGGGAAGGCCCAGGTTCTCGCGCACGGCCAGCCCCATCACGCGTGTGGCCGCGTCCGTCTCCGCCGCGCGGGTCTCCGGCGTACCGCGCGAGCTCTTCTCGCCCCGCGTCAGGTCCACCACGCCGGTGCGGTAGCCCAGCTCCGCCATGCGGATCATCAGACCGCCACAGAACAGCTCCACGTCGTCAGGATGGGGCCCGAAGGCCAGGACATGCAGTCCGTATTCCACGCTGTGGGTCATGGCGTGAGGTCCTTGAGCCGGCCCGAGAACGGCTCACACGCGTCCAGCACCATCCGCACGAAAGCGCGCGTGCCAAAGCGGCAAGCGTAGTACGGCAGTCCGTGGACGCGCTCCTGGGGAACGTCGCCGGGCGCCAGGTAGCAGCGGACGCGGTCCAGTCTTTCCACGGTGACCTGGTCCCGCTGGGCCAGCGCGCGACCATACTTGGCCACCAGCTTGGAAACCGATTCCTTGATGGTTTCCTCCGTGCGCGCCGCCGCGCGGGCGAAGCTGGGATCCAGCGAAACCATCGACTCACGCAGGCGCGTCAGCTCTGGCATCACCGCATCCACCAGGCGCGCCTCCACACGCTCGGGCGGCTCGTACTTCTCGTCGTGACGGGCCAGTCGCGCCAGGACCTCCTCCCGGGGACCCAGCGCCTCGTCCGCGGAGAGACCAAGCTTCGCAAGCAGGCCGCGCGTCCGGTCATCCAGCACGCGGAAGCGCGCCCGCGGAATGATCAACGGCATGGGAATCCCGAAATGCGCATACAAAGGGCCAAGCTGGGAGAAGTAGGCGATCTCCCCGGGACCACCGACGTAGCCCGCGGTGGGCAGCAGGGTGTCCTGCAGAATGGGGCGCAACAGCGCGGAGGTGGTGGCACGCAGCGGCTCGGCCTCCAGCCAGGTGAGCAGCTGTGATGTCGTCACGGTGCGCCCGTGGGGATGACCCACGAAGGACCAGGCCCCCGGGCCGGCCGGATCCACGCGGTAGCGCGGCCCGTCCACGGTATCCGGGCTGTAGAAGCTGAGCGGCGCGCCGGGACGGATGTGGACCTGCTCGCTGAATCCCGCCTCCGTCAGCGCATGCCCCCGCGCCTCCAACGCTGTCGAGATGGCCGCCGCGTCCTCCAGCGCCCGACGGTGCAGGGACGCAGCCAACGACGCCAGGCGCGCATCACGGGGGTCCAGGATGATGAGCCCCTCGTCGGCGAAGATGGTGGCAATGACGTTGGAGAATGCGTCCACCAGCGTGCGACCGGGTTGGTATGCGGCAGACAACAGCGCCAGGTGCTCCGCGGCGTGGGGCTGGGTTCCCAGCTCGGCGGCGAGGGTGGCAAGCGCATCTTTGACGTCGTCACGGAGACAGCAGTGGGCCACCGGGACCCGCGACGTGGCCGCGCCCGGCAGGTTCAGCGCCACCCGCAAGGACTCGCCCGTGCCGAGGGGAGCCACGCAGTGGTCAATCTCGGGAAGGTCGTGATCCTCCGTCTGGAGCCAGAAGACCGGCACGGCGGGGATGCCCGTTTCCGCCGTCAGCGCGCGCGCGGTCTGGATGGCGGACGCCGCCTTGTAGATGGTGAACAGCGGCCCCAGGAACAGGCCCATCTGCTGCCCGGTGACGACGGCAACCGTGCCGGGGCGTCCCAGCAGCTCCACGTTGCGCAGCCGGGCGTCGCTTGGGGACCAGCGCGCGTTGCGCTCGTGCAGCACGTCCAGCAGCGTCGGGGAGACGGGTCTCCGTGCGGCCGCCGCCGCCTCCGCGCGTGATTCCGCTCGACGGAAACGGTCCGGGAGGAATGCCACGGCGCGCGGGTCGCCGGAGAGCCAGGCTGCGGAGAAGGAGGACGCCACGGGGCGCGGTGATAGCGGTCGGGGTTGTGCTCGGCCAAGTGTTTTTGCACGAAAGGGAGTTGGGTGCGGCTCCCGTACGACGTCGCACTGGGCTCCGCCAATGAGATTGGGCGCGGTCTCCTGGAACGACGCTCTGGGCTCCCCGAAGAAGCGCGCATGTCCTTGTGAAACCCAATCCGAAGGCAATCACGTCTCAGGAGGACAGTGATCACGGTTGCGTCCGGGGCCACGCTGGGTCCCGCACTTTGGCGTTCCGTCGACCGCGGCCACCTTGTTAGGGTGCGCGCACCATGAGGAAGACGGTCTGCTGCGCAATGGTGTTGTCCATGCTCCCTGGTTTCTCGACGGCAATGGCCCAGCCCCCGGGCCCGTCACACCCCGGTGAGATCGCGCTGGGAATCCGCCGGTTGGGCGTGGTGGGCAGCGTGCTCTACGTGGCCGCGCACCCTGACGACGAGAACACACGCCTGCTGGCCTGGCTGGTGGGCGCGCGCGGCCTGCGTGCGGGCTACCTGTCCATGACCCGTGGCGACGGAGGCCAGAACCTGGTGGGCACGGAGCAGGACGAGCTGCTGGGCCTCATCCGCACGCATGAGCTGTTGGCCGCCCGCAACATCGACGGGGCGGAGCAGCTCTTCACGCGGATGCGGGACTTTGGCTACTCCAAGAGCGCCGACGAGACGCTGCGCACCTGGGGCAGGGAAGAGGCCCTCTCCGACGTGGTGCTGGCCATCCGACGCTTCCGTCCCGACGTCGTGGTGACGCGCTTCACCACCCGGCCGCCCAACCACGGGCACCACACCGCTTCCGCCCTGCTGGCCGAGGAGGCCTTTGTCGCCGCGGCCGATCCCAAGCGGTTCCCGGAGCAGCTCACCGACGTGAAGCCGTGGCAGGTCAACCGCCTCCTTCACAACGTCTCGACGTGGAACCTCAAGCCCGACGCCGACATGTCCGCCTACCTCAAGCTGGACGTGGGCACCTATGAGCCGCTGTTGGGCCTTTCCTGGGGCGAGGTGGCGGCGAGAAGCCGCAGCCAGCACAAGAGCCAGGGCTTTGGCGTTGCGCCCGAGCGCGGTCCGCTCCTCGAGTATTTCGCGCCGGTGGCGGGCACCGCGCCCAAGGGTGATGTGTTCGCGGACCTGGATTTCTCGTGGCGTCGCTACCCGGGCACGGCCAAGCTGATTGCCGCCATTGACGACGCGGCGAAGGGCTTTGACCTCCGCGCTCCCCATCGCAGCATCCCCGCGCTCCTCAAGGTGCACCAGCAGCTCACCGCACTTCCCGACGACAACCCGTGGAAGGCCATCAAGCTGCGCGAGACCGACGAGCTCATTGCCAACTGCGCGGGCCTCTTCCTGGAAGCGCGTGCGCCCCAGGCCGCGGCGGTTCCGGGCGAGGAAGTGTCGTTGAGCCTGGTGGCGCTGAACCGCTCCCCCGCGACGGTGAAGCTCGTCTCGGTGACCGTGCCGGGCGGCGCGCCGGTGGCGGTGGATGTGCCTCTCGTCGAGAACGTGCCGCTGAAGCTGAGCAGGGCCGTGACCACTCCCAGGGACGCGGAGATCAGCACGCCCTATTGGCTGCGCAAACCCGCCGACGGGGGCCGCCACGACGTGGCCGACCGCGCGCTGATTGGCCGACCCGTGGGCGACCCCGCGTTGCGCGTGACCTTCACCTACGACGTGGGCGGGAAGCGGTTCTCCGTCGAGCGAGAGGTGGTCCACGCCTGGACCGACCCGGTGCGCGGCGAGCTGTACCGCTCATTCGAGATTGCTCCCCTGGTCAGCGCCACGTTGAGCCGCGACGTCATCATGTTCCCCAACGGCAGCGCGCAGAGCGTGGCGGTGCAGCTCGCGGCCGGAAAGGCCCAAGCCCAGGGGCAGGTGCGCCTGGAGGTCCCGGCAGGATGGCGCGTGGAACCCGCGTCGCACGCCTTCCAGCTTGCCGCGCCTGGCGACGAGCGCACGGTCCATTTCCAGGTCACGCCACCCCAGGGCGCAACCCGCTCACGCCTGCGCGTGGTCGTCGACGTGGAGGGACGGCAGGAATCCTGGCGCGTGCGTCGGGTGAATCACGAGCACATTCCACCGCTGACGGTGCGCCAGGCCTCGGAGGCCGCGCTGGTGCCGCTGGAGCTGAACACGCGCATCCGACGCATTGCCTACATTCCCGGCCCCGGTGACCGCGTGGCGGAGAGCCTGGCGGCCGTGGGGTACGAGGTCACGCTGGTTCCCGAGGAGCGCCTCGCCTCGGAGCGGCTGGAGCAATACGAGGCCATCGTCGTCGGAGTGCGCGCGTTCAACGCCAATCCGCGCCTTGCGCTGCACCGGGAGCGGCTCATGCAGTACGTGGAGCAGGGTGGCCGCGTGGTCGTGCAGTACAACACCAACAGCCGCGTGGGACCGCTCACCGTCTCCTTCGGTCCGTTCCCGCTTGAGATTGGTCGGGACCGCGTCACCGACGAGACCGCGGCCATGACGCCGGTGGACCCCAAGGACCCCGTGCTCACCGTGCCCAACCGGCTCACCCCCACGGACTACGAGGGGTGGGTGCAGGAGCGCGGGCTGTATTTCTCGTCGAAGTGGGATGAGCACTATCGGCCGGTCTTCACCATGAATGACCCGGGAGAACCGCCGCTGCAGGGCGGATTGCTCATTGCGAAGCATGGCAAGGGGGCCTTTGTGTACACCGGCATTGCATTCTTCCGTCAGCTGCCCGCCGGCGTTCCCGGCGCGTACCGGCTGCTGGCCAACATCCTGGCGCTATGAACACCCCCCAGAACTCCCCGGAACGCCCTGAGCTCGACGACGCACCGCCCCTCCTGGGCTCCTGGCGCAACATCTATCTCCTGGTGCTTGGCAACCTGGCGCTCCTGGTCATCCTGTTCTGGGCGCTGACGCGGGCCTACTCGTGACGGCGCTCGACTGGCTGGTCCTGGTGGGGACCACCGCTTCCATTGTGCTGTGGGGCATCCTGAAGACGCGCCACGCCAACGCCACCGCCGACGAGTACCTGCGCGGCCAGCGTGAGCTGCCATGGACCACCATCGGCCTCTCGGTCATGGCCACGCAGGCCAGCGCCATCACGTTCCTCTCCGTCCCCGGCCAGGCGTACGAGGACGGCATGCGCTTTGTGCAATTCTATTTCGGACTGCCCATTGCCATGGTGATCATCAGCGCGGTGTTCGTGCCGATCTACTATCGGCTCAACGTCGTCACCGCGTACGAGTACCTGGAGTCACGCTTTGACCTGAAGACGCGTCTGTTCGGTGCGTTCCTCTTCCTGGTGCAGCGCGGATTGGCATCTGGAATCACGCTCTATGCGCCGGCCATCATCCTCTCCACCATCCTGGGCTGGCCGCTGGAGCCCACCGTGATTGCCATGGGTGGCCTGGTCATCCTCTACACCGTCGGGGGTGGCTCCAAGGCGGTGAGTCAGACACAGAAGCAGCAGATGGTGGTGATGATGGGCGGCATGGTGGTCGCCGCGTTCGTGATCGTCTGGCGTCTCCCGGAGCACGTCACGTTCTCCCACGCCGTCGACGTGGCGGGCGCATTCGGGCGACTCAACGTGGTGAGCTTCGACTTCCACGTGAAGGACCGCTACAACTTCTGGTCCGGCATCACGGGCGGGTTGTTCCTCGCGCTCTCCTACTTCGGCACCGACCAGTCCCAGGTGGGCCGCTATCTCTCGGGAAAGTCGATCACCGAGAGCCGCCTGGGATTGCTCTTCAACGGCGTGCTGAAGATTCCCATGCAGTTCATGATCCTGTTCGTGGGCGTCCTGGTATTCGTTTTCTACCAGTTCAACACCCCGCCGCTGCTCTTCAATGACTCCCTGCGTGCGCGCGTCCAGGCCACCGCGCAGGCCCCGGAGCTTGAGACCCTGGAGGCCCGTTGGGCACGGGTGCAGGCGGAGAAGCACGCGGAGGTGGACCGTTATCTTGCCGCGCGCTCGTCGGCGGACGTGGTGGGTGAGGAGAGCGCTCGACGGAAGCTCCTGGAATACGCGCGGGAGGCGGGCACCATCCGCAAGGAGGCCAAGACGGTGGTGGGCAAGGCGCTGCCGGGAGCGGAAACCAAGGACTCGGATTACATCTTCATCACTTTCGTGAAGAACTGGCTTCCCAGCGGCCTCTTTGGATTGTTGATTGCGGTGATCCTGGCGGCGGCCATGAGCTCCATTGCCAGCGAGCTCAGCGCGCTGGGCGCCACGACGACGGTGGACTTCTACAAGCGCCTCCTCCGCCGCGACGCCAGTGACCGGCACGTGCTCATGGCCTCCAAGGGGTTCACCATCTTCTGGGGCCTGGTGGCCATTGGTTTCGCCGCCATGGCGTCGTTGCTGGACAACCTGATCCAGGCGGTGAACATCCTGGGGTCCATCTTCTACGGCACCGTGCTCGGCATCTTCCTGGTGGCGTTCTTCTTCCGTCGGGTGGCGGGCCACGCGGTGTTCGTGGCGGCGGTCCTCTCGCAGTCCGCCGTGGTTGCGCTGTTCCTGTTCTCCGACGTGGGGTACCTCTGGTACAACGTGATCGGGTGCGCGCTCGTCGTGGTGCTGGGCCTGGCCTTGCAGGTGGTGCTGCCCAGGCCCGCCCGGACCGTCTGAGGGGCAGCGTCAGAACAAGATGTCCATCGCGTCCGTGACACTCTCGAGCGGACCACAACCCGGAGTGCGGCGGCCCGTCGCCGCCCTGGTCAGCGCCAAGCGCGTTATCAACGTGTGCAACGGTCCCCAACCTGATCGCGCCGGTGCGTCGACGCCTCGGCGACCGTCGACCGCTGACGAGGTTGCCACCCGCTCGGCGCTGACCAGGGCGCCGCGGGCCCGCCGCACTCCAGGTCGTGGCCCGCTCACGACGTCCATCTTGCCAGTGAACGCCTTGTTCTGACGCAGCTCCTGGCATGGTACATTCCCGTCGGGACGCGGGAGCGCGGATGGCACGTCGACGGGATGGCACCTCCGGTTGCGTACCGCTGCTCCTGCTTCTCGCCGTGACTCTGGGCGTGGGTTGGTGGCTGGTGGGCCTGGGGACGTCCGAGCACGTCATCACGGGCGATGATCCCGACGTGGTGGTTCCCAAGCGCCTGGCGTGGCGAGCCGCACGCCGGTGCCTGGACAAGATCGACGCGCAGCTCCACATCCAGCTGCAGCAGGGGCGTTCCCTCCCGGACGCGCTTCACGAGCTGACCCGCCAGACGTGGTGGGAGCAGGCCCCCTCGGCGTCACTCCCCTCGCTGGGCGCGGGGGATGCACCGTTTCACCTGGTGTCGCTGGATGCGCAGCTGGGCTGCCTCATCCGCGCGGATGCGGACAACGTGGTGCGCGTGGTGGGGCTTTATCCACTCGGCATCCAGGGTGACGCGGCGCTGGCACTGGAGGGGGCCCGCGCACAGGTGCCGGTGGCCCACCGTGTCTTCCCACCTCCGCGCGCCGTGATTGCCGCGCCGGTGCAGGTCATGGTGGAGAGCGCGGTGGCGTTGTGCGGGTCCGATGCATTGCTTATGACGTCGTCACTTGCCCAGCCCGACGGTGGTGCACCCGCGCTGTGCGGCTGCGATTCCTGTGCATCGGCCTGCGCCTCCCCGACATGCACGCCGCCAAAACGCCACGACCCACCCATGTTCCTCAACGTATCCGTGGCGGAGCGGCCGTGGTGGAGCGCGGACATCCTTCCGTCGTCGGAGGTCCTGCTGGTGACGAGGGAGGGAACGAGGCGCTGGGCGTGCGCGGAGAGGAGTGCCGCTGCCTCAGGACCCGACCCACGTGACCCCTGTTGGAGCCCGACCGACGTGCCATGGATCGTGCAGAAGGATGACGACGTGGAGCTGCGGGCGCCGTGCAACGGGCGGGACGCACCCGTCGTGTTCTTGACCGGAAGGCGCGCCGCCCCCGCTCGCCTGAGGTCCTGCCCCACGCCGACCACCATCACGCTGCTATCCGACGGTGACGTCGACATCGACGGAACGTTCCGGGCTCGGACGGTGGTCCGTTCCGCGGGACATTGCAGGGTGCAGGGCATTGTCGAGGGGGACGTCGACTGCGCCACGGTCGTGGTGGCGGGAGAAGTCCGCGGTCAGCTGACTTCACGGATGCGGTGCTCCGCCCACGAGTGTGGCGCGGAGCGGCCCATGCCGTCGTCGTGGCGCGTGTGCAGCAGCCCGCTGCAAGGCTTTGACTGCGACGACCCTGGGGTGTGCATCCAGGACGGCGCGAAGGTCCTGGGCAGCGTGTTCTCGAGCGGCGACGTCTGCGCTGGGGCGGATGTGACGTTGGAGGGCGCGGTCCTCTCCGGTGACGACATCGCGATCCGCGGTCCCGCGCGTGTCCGGGGGCAGCTCCTGGCGCGGGAGACGGTGGGATTGAAGACCGCCGTCACCGTGCAAGCTCACGACACGCTCGGGATTCCGCCCACGGTCAGCGCCACGAGTTGGGTGCTGGTGAGCTGGTGACGTGCCTCCAACGCGCAAGCAGATGGCCAACGTTTCTCACACGCGGGGAAGGTCCGGTGAGCCAGGAGGACCGAATGCAAAAGGTGTGGCTCTCATCCTGACGCCTTGCCGACGAGGGCCCTCCGGTAGCGAAGTCCCTGCCAATGAGATTGGGTGCGGCTCATTTGAGACGACGCTTCGCCGCAGGCGTCAGCACATCCGCAGGTGGCCGGCAATGGTCAGCCCGGGGCCGCGCCGTCATGACGACGGATAACAGCACGCAATGCGACCGGACCGACCGATTCAACGCGACGGAGGACCGGCCAGCAATGTAGGGGCTGCCCGTTGCCGGTAGCGCGTGAGCGGTGAAGGTGGCCGGCAATGGTCAGCCCCGGGCCGAGTGGTTCATGACGACGGAAACTGGCGTGCAACGTCGGCCCAGCGTTTCATGACGACGGAGAATGGCCAGCAATGTAGGGGCTGACCGCTTCGCCGTCGCTTCGACAGCGTGAACGGGGCATGCATGGACCGGTTTTCCGTCGTCATGACCGCGCCGCCCCGGGGCTGACCATTGCCGGCCACCTTCACCGCTCACGCGCTAGCGGCAACGGGCAGCCCCTACATTGCTGGCCGGTCCTCCGTCGCGTTGAACCCGTCGGTCCGGTCGCATCGCGTGCGGTTTATCCGTCGTCGTGACGGCGCGGCCCCGGGCTGACCATTGCCGGCCACGCGGATGTGCTGACGCCTGCGGCCAAGCGTCGTCTCAAATGAGCCGCACCCAATCTCATTGGCAGGGAGCGCGGGTCACCCAAGGAAGCGGCACGGCGCTACTGGCGGACCGTCGTCGGGATGAGGCGTCAGGATGAGAGCCACGCCCAATGCAAAGCGGTATTGCAGACCGCACTCCCAGAGGTGCGGGCGCCGCTCGGACCGCTTTCGTCGGATGCCGGCACCGCGGATGAATCTCCGGCTGAACGGAGCTCTCGTCGTGCGAAAGGACTTCTGGCCACCGTACTACTTCTCCCGCAACAAGCGCTTGCCAAACTCTTCTTCCAGCTCCGACAGCACCTCGTCACACCACGCCATCTGCGCCCGCGCAGCGGCGATTCCGAGCTTCACGGTGGCGGCGGTATGGATGCGTTCCTTGCGCGTGGGCAGCAGCTTCTTCAACTGCTCCGCGATGCCCTGCAGCGTATGCAGGTACACCTCCGCCTCCTGGCGCGCTCGACGCAAGTGGGCCGCGGTGACCGCGGGTTCGGCCAGACGTCCGAAGAACACCTTGAGGAGCAGCTCATTCCGCTCGACGGTGGGCTGGTACGGAGCGCGAATCCACGCGTCGAACGCGCGCCGCCCCTCCGCGGTGATGCTGTAGGTGGTCCGACGACGACCTGACCCGACATCCTTCCGCGCACGCACCAGTCCCTGCTCCAGCAGCCGTTCCAGCGTCGGGTAGATCTGCCCGTAGCTCTCGGTCCAGAAGAACGAGGTGCTGGATTGAATGGCCTTCTGGATGTCGTACCCGCTGGCGGGACGGATGGAGAGGATTCCCAGGATGACAAACTGGCTGCGGTTGGTGCGGCTCGCAGCCTGCTCCGTCGACGTTCTCCGCGCTGCCTTCTTCCTGATCATGCCCCGGCTCCGGGCGCCACCCTACCGCACCGGGATTCCCAGGGAACACCCGCGGGCGCCCCCCGACGTGAACGTGATGCGACGCGCTGCCTCCGCCGGGACGCGCTCGAAGTTGCCTGCATCCGCGCCCGCCACGGCGACGCGCAAGCGGGCTCCGGTCCCCAGGGACACCGCCACCGGGCGCATGCGGACCGTGACGACGCCAGAGGAGACGCGCGCAACGCCCTCGGTCACGTAGCGGGTGCTCCCGTCGGCCTCCACCGCATCCAGGTACACGTGCAGCGCCGCCTCCGGACCATCCAGCTCCACGACGCAATCCCACGTGGGCGCGCCGAAGATCGACACCGGTTCCGCGGATGGCGCCGTGGACCAGGCGCGTGTCCCGCGTACCTGTCGACGATCACCGTAGTCCACGGGCCGAAGCAGACCCGCCACCCAGCGGTTCGTGGATCCGGATGATGCCCGAAAGTCCACGTCGAGGATCTCACGCAGCGCGCCGCTGCTACCAAGCAGCCCACCGCCGTCGACGAGATGAAGCCGCGCCTCCCGGGTCCGAGGCCAGGACTCCCCCGCATCCCACGCCTCCGCGCCGCCCACGAACCAGCGGAACCGCGATGTCGACGAGCCACTCCCTTTCAGGTGACGGTCGAAGTACGCCACCACGTCCTCCAGGGCCACGGTGGGATCACGACTGTTGCCACGTGCGAACGGGCTGGCATTCGCCGTCCCCTCGTGATTCCAGGGACCAATCATGGCTTCGCGGATGGGCATGGCGTCGACGGCGCGCAGGACGGCGTCCGCGGTGGCGGCGTCCCACCAGCTGCCCCAGATGGCCACCGCTGCGGTGGTGTTTCTCAGCTCGTCGACGTGACCGGCCGGGCACAGGCTCGCCACCGGGGGACCGCCGACGCCAAACGGATCCTCGGGGCGGCGGATGGTGGCCACGTCCGACGCCACATTGGCCACGCTCCGAGCCGTCACCAGCGCGGAGAGGGTTACGCCGCCAGAATCATCATCCAACGGACGCACGCCGCGAATCAGCCAGCGGAACATCTGCGGGAAGAAGTCCGGGTACTGATTGCGGTCCAGCGCCGCCACGGCGCGGCCCCAGTCCTCGGGGAACGTGACATTCCGGACACCACCGGGTGCCAGGAGCTCATCGAGGAGATCCCATTCCACCTGCCGCGCGAGCACGGCCTTCAGCGCGGGATGGGGATGCGTGGCAGTGAGCAGCGCCGTGCTTCCCTCATAGGAAACGCCGTAGGTCCCCACCTTTCCATTGGACCAGGGCTGGGCCGCAATGAAATCCAGCAGCGCCGAGGAGTCCGCGACCTCCTGCCGTGAGAACGGTCGCTCCCAGCGTCCCTGCGACGCGCCCGTCCCACGGACGTCCGCCACCACCACGGCATAACCCGCGTCCGTCAACTTCTGGGCGATGTCCTCGCGCGGCGCCGGCGGAGGCTGACCCTTTGGATCGGGAATCCGCAGCGCAAAGCTGCGCCAGTACCGCGTCTGGAGGAGCACCGCCGGCACCCGCGCCCCTTCCGTTTCCGACGGCAGAATGACGTCCACGGCCAGGCGGACCCCATCCTCCATCGGCACACCAACGCTTCGCACCGTGACGCTGCGGCCAGCGGCGCATCCCATCCCCCACAACACCACGAGACCCAACAGCAGGCGCATGACCATCTCCATACCACTTCAAGATATATCTACCAGTGTCATGAAGCAACAGCGCCTGCTCCCGGCGTTCCCGCGTGCGGACGCACTCCGTGCGCACGCGGGACGAAGCACTGCCCGCCGCCAGCGTCACATCCCGATGAAACGTTGTTGTTCCGCGTGAGCCAGGCTAACCCAGCACGCGCAAGGAACCGCGCACCACGCCGTAGCCTTCTTCCGTCGACAACGTGCGGAACACCTCTGCCGGCGTCGTCCGTCCGGCAATGAGCGACTGGTACGCCCGCACGATGCGCTCCACGTCGGAGGGCTTCTCGCGCACCAGCTCCACGCGGAAACGTCGACAACCAGCGCGCACCGCTCCCGGCACCTGCCCTGCCGCGCTCTGCGGCTTGGCGTGGAACACCGTGTTGCGACAGCCGATGTCCGCCTCCACCGGGTTGTCCAACCCCACGCGATCGCGCAGGGACACCACGTGCTGTTCACACGGGCGGCCGCACGTGCGGTAGTCGCGTCCCTCGGAAAGCAGCGCCGCGAACAGGCAGTGCTCCATGTGGAAGAGCGGCATGGGGTGATGAACCACCAGCTCCGCGAACGGGCCCACGCTCGTCGAGAGCAATGCGGAGAGCTGCGCGCTGTCCAGGTCGAACGAAGGCGTGAACGCGTCCAGGTTGCGCTTCAACACTTCCGCGGCGCTGAGCCGGTTGGTGATGTTGAGGGAGAAGTCGCCAATGCGCAGCGCCCGACGAGGCCCGGGTTCCGGCGGCGTCATCGCGCCCTCGCGCAGCGCGCCCAGCCCGCGCACCAGGAACGCGTCCGGTTCCAGCGACGTCAGGAAACGGTCGATCTTCTCCTCGCCCGGCTTGCGGATGCGCGGCGGCGCCACTCCCACGAAGGGAACTCCCATGGCGCGCAGCTGCTCCATGGCCCGGCTCATCCCGGTCAGCGCCAGGAAATCCAGGTAGATGCCGTCGGCGCCCGCCTGGTGCGCGGCCACCGCCTGCTCCAGCGTCCGACACAACACGAACAGCCCCGCGGGTGGCGGCGTGCGGTCATCCATGCGTACCGCGTCCAGCAGCTTCTTCGCGGTGACGTCGGTGGTGGCGTGGGAACGGGACCCGGATGCCCGCAGCGCGTCGGCCAGGCCGCGACGTGCGCGGTTGAGCGCGCTCACCGGGACCATGGCGTCGTTGGCCAGCTCATTGCGCAGCTCACGGAGCACGTACGGCGTGTCACCCAGCCGGCCCAGTTTCTCGCGCAGCACGCTGACCTCGGTGGGACGTCCCTCGGCGCTCTGCACCGGCGTATCCGACGTCACGGAAGCCTCGAGCCCCCGCGCGCTGTGCGCTTCCAGCGTGAACGGATTCCCCACCGCGCCGCGGATGACCATGTCCACCGGCTCGCGGTGCGGCGCGCGCTCCACCATCTCCAGGATGCGCGCTTCCAGGTTGTTCACGCCGTTGAGGAACACGCGACGGCCAACAACCACGCCGCGCACGTCGGTGTCGGGGCCCATCCACACCAGCGCTTCCACGCCGGGGTCCACCCGCGCAACCGCTTCTCCGTCGACGAGGAGGTCCCAGATGCGTCCGCCCGTCTCTCCCGCGCCGGCACGTCCGCCCTCCACCATCAACCCGTCACCGCGCGCCAGCGGTTCACGGGAGGTCAGTCGCAGCCACGGCTTGCCACGGATGTTGACGACGGATTCCACCTCACCGGCAAGCAGGCCCCGGTGCTCACACGTCCGCCCCTCGACGAGGACCTGGTGGTTCACCCCTTCCAGGAAGCCCGGCCCGGACCCACGCGAGTAGGTGATCAACGCCTCCCGACGAAGCGTTTCGCGAGGCACATCTGTCTCGTCGACCGCGGCGCGATACAACCGCGTCACCGCCGCCACGTAGTCCGGCGACTTGAGCCGTCCCTCGATCTTCAGCGACGAGATGCCCAGCTCCGCCATCCGTCCGACGAGATGCGAGGACTCAAGGTCACCCGGAGACAACAGGTGGGCGCGTTCACCCAGGTCCTTCACCTGCCCATCCACGACGAGCTCATACGGCAAACGGCACGCCTGCGCGCACGCACCGCGGTTGGCGCTGCGCCCGCCAATGGCCTCACTGGTGAGACACTGTCCCGAGTAGGAGACACAGAGCGCGCCGTGGACGAACACCTCCAGCTCGGTCCCGGTGCTGGCGCGGATGCGCGCAATCTCGTCCAGGGAAAGCTCACGGGCCAGCACCACGCGCCGCGCTCCCATCTCCGCCGCCAGCTCCACCGAGCCGGCATCCGTGCACGTCATCTGCGTGGAGGCATGGATGGGCAGGCCCGGCGCCACGGCGTGACAGAGGCGCGCGGTGCCCAGGTCCTGCACAATGACGGCGTCGACGCCCGCGCACGCGCACGCCCGCACCGCCTCTTCCAGCGCCGCCAGCTCGTGGTCGAACACCAGCGTGTTGAGCGCCACGTAACCCTTCACGCCCCAGGCGTGGAGCTCATGCATGACCTTGCGCAGGCCCGCCGAGTCGAAATTGGTGGCGCGAGCACGGGCGTTGAAGGCCTGCAGGCCAAAGTAGACAGCGTCGGCGCCAGCGCGGACGGCCGCACGCATGGCAGCCTCATCTCCGGCGGGGGCAAGGACTTCAGGGCGCATGGAGAGCCCATTTAACGCACGGGCAGGTCGAGTGGTACCGCTTCAGCGTGGTACTGGATGCCATGGCCCTGCCTCCGGAGATCCTCTCGCTGCGGCGTGACATTGACCGCCTGGACCAGGAGCTGGTGGAGCTCCTCGCCCGTCGGAGGGACGTGGTGCGACGCATGCGCGAGGTGAAACAGGCCCACGCGCTGCCCCTCCGTGACCCGGAACGGGAAGCCGCCATGCGACGCTCGCTCGTCGAGCACGGGCAGGCCCTGGGGGTCCCAGGGAGTCTCGTGGAAGCCGTCCTGGACGCCATCCTGGAGGACAGTCGCGGCAAGGTGGGGTGAGGCTTAGCTCGTCGTCACGCCCAGGCCACGCAGCTGGTCCCAGAATCCGGGAAAGCTCTTGCGTACGCACGCTCCGTCGTCCACGTCCACCTCGGAGCGGGTGAGGACCGCCAGGGTCACCGCGCTCATGACCCGGCGGTGATCGTGCGCGCTCTCGACGTGGAACACCCCGGGCAGCTTCCTGGTGGGGTGGACCTCCAGCAGCTCTCCGTCGATGACCACGTGAGCCCCGACGGAGCGTGCCAGCTGCCGGATACCCTCCACGCGGTCACTTTCCTTGCCGCGCAGGATGCCCACGTTGTGAAACATCGAGGGAGCGGGCAGCACACAAGACCACGCCGCCAGCGTCGGAACCAGGTCCGGGCAGACCTTGGCGTCCGCGACAATTCCCTTCGTCGGCATTCCGTCCACGCGCGCGTTTCCCTCGACGTCCACGGTCAGGGAGAGTCCCACCTGGCGCAGCACGCCCACCAGCGCCGCGTCCGGGTGCTCGGATTCCACGTCGACGTTCTGCACCGTGCTTCCCGACGCCCACGCGCACAGCAGCAGGTAACCCAGGGAGGACCAGTCCGCGGGGATGGGCGGCATGCGCGTCACGGATTGATGACCACTCACGATGATGCGCGTCCCCGCCCCGTCGACGACGAAACCGGCACGTCGCATCCAGCCCAGCGTGAGGTCGAGATAGCCCACGCTCGTCGGTGTTCCGGTCAACTCCACGGTCCACGCGCGACGCTGACGGAACTGCAGTGCCGCCGCTCCGAGCAGGAGGCTGCTCACGTACTGGCTGCTGACGGTGCCATCCACCCGCACCACCGGCTCGCCCTCCCACGCACCTCCATCAACGACGACGGGCCAGGGCTCTCCCACCGAAATGCTCACACCCGCCGCGCGCAGGGAATCCAACAACGGACCATGCGGCCGCTCCCCCAGGCGCGACGTTCCCGTGAAGCGCGTGCGCAGTCCCGGCTGAATGGCCGCGTAGGTGAGGAGGAAACGGAACGGCGCACCCGCGTCCTCGCAATCCACCTCGACCGTACCGGTGGCGCCGTGGATCGCCCGCAAGCCGCGACGCAGGACGTGCATGTCATGGGGAGCGTCGTCGGGAACCTCCACCGGGAGACCCAGGATGTCCGCCAGCACGAGCGCACGGTGCGCGTCGGACTTGGAAGGCGGCGCGGTGAGCACACCCGCATGGAGGACCCGCGCGTCCACTCTCACGGGCGCACACCCTTCCGCCACGCAGGAAGCAATGCCATCCACGTCGTCGTCGGCACGTTCATGGACACGGTGGCTCCCACATCCCGCAACAGCACCATCTTCACCGCGGCAGCGTCCGCACCCTTCTTGTCCGCGAGGAGGACGTGACGGATGTCGGCGGCGGAAGCGCTGCTGAGGACCCGCGCCAGGCGTTCGCGCGGCAAGATGCCCACACAGCGTTCCAGCGTGCCCTCGACGTCATCCCGCACAGGTCCGTTGGTGACACCCAGCGCGTGCCCAACATCCAGCGCGCAGCGGATGCCCAGCCCCACCGCGTCGCCGTGAGAGACCCGGAACCGCGACAACGTCTCAATGACATGACCGAACGTGTGCCCGAAGTTGAGCACCGCGCGGACACCGGTGGCGTCGTAGGGGTCCACCGCGCAGACACGCTCCTTGACCGAGCGCGCGTCACGGATGAGCTCGGGAAGCGCCGGCGCCGCCTCGCGGAAACGCTGGAAACGCGCCGCATCCAGACACGCGAACATCTTCCACGCCTCGGTGATGCCTTCCCGAATCTGCGCGGGCGCGAGCGTCTCGAACAGCTCGGGGCAGATCCACGTCTTCACCGGGTAGTGGAATGCCCCCAGCGCATTCTTGACACGCCCCACGTGCAATGCGCCCTTCCCTCCCACGCTGCTGTCGACGGCGGCGAGCAACGTCGTGGGAACGTGGATGAGTGGCACGCCGCGCTTGATGAGATGCGCCGCCACGGTTCCCAGGTCTCCCACCGTCCCGCCGCCAATGCAGAGCATCAACCCGCTGCGCTTGAGCGCGTGCGCCGCCGTCGCCACCGTTTGCAGTCGCGTGACGGTCTTGACGTTCTCACCCGCCTTCAACGCCACGACCCGCAGCGGTTTGCGTTTCTTCAACGCGCGCGTCACCTTCGGGTGCAGACGCTGTACGCGCTCGTCGACAAGAACGAACGTCCCCTCGGGCAGCTCCGCGACGAGGTCCTCGAAGCGTCCCCACACATCCTGCGCGGGAACGTACGCTCCCGGCGGCGTCGGTGCCTGGGCCATGTTCATTCCCGGTGCGGCTGCGCGAGCATCTGCAGCCACAGGTCGGCCAGCACCAGGGACACCATGGCCTCCACGACGGGAACCGCGCGCGGAAGGATGCAGGGGTCGTGTCGACCGGCTCGTGCGTGTTCGCCAAGCGTGGCTGGCGGTTTGAAGTACGCGCGCAACAACACGGGTTCGCCGTTGGAGAGCCCGCCCTGGATGCCGCCGTAGTTGTCCTTGCGCTGGTGGAACACACTGCCCGGCTCTGAGAGATGCTCCAGCCAGTCCGGCGCGCCCCACGTCACGCCACTGACGGCGCCAATGCTCCCGAGCGCGGACGCGAAGAGCGCCTTGAGCTTCCCGAACACAGGCTCACCCAGCCCCACCGGAAGGCCGGTGACCCTCACGTCGACGGTGCCGCCCAGGCTGTCACCCGCCTGCTTCGCTTCGGCAATGCGCTCCGCCATCGTCGTCGACACCGACGCATCCGGACACCGCGTGGGATGCGCATCCACCTCCGCGCGCGTCAGTGTGAAGGCGGGCGAGGCGGCGCGAAGCGGGCCCACCTGGGAGACCCACCCCACCACTTTCACGTCGGGAGCCTCCCGCTCCAGCAGCGCCTCCGCAATGGAACCACCGACCACGCGACACAACGTCTCACGCCCGCTGGTGCGCCCGCCTCCTCGAGGATCACGGTGCTTGTAACGCTCGCGCCAGACCGCATCGGCATGACCGGGACGGTCGACGCGCTTCAGCGCTTCGTAATCCTGCGGTCGCTGATCCTGGTTTCGCACGATGACGGCGATGGGCGTGCCCAGCGTTTTCCCCTCGTAGACGCCCGAGAGAATCTCCGCCTGGTCCGGCTCCCGCCTCGACGTGGTGAGCGCGGACTGACCCGGCTTCCGACGGTCCAGCGCCGCCTGGATGCGCTCCAGTGGAAGCGGCACTCCCGCGGGACACCCGTCGACGACGCAGCCCATGGCGGGACCATGGCTCTCGCCAAAGGTGGTGATGCGGAAGATGCGGCCAAACGTGTTCATGCTCATGCTGCTTCGCTCCACAGACGTCGCTGCGCGCGCGCCTGGGCAACAAACCAAGCCGGCCCGAGCATCCGCGGCGTGCCACCACGCGCGCGGACGTCCGCTGCAATGCTCCACGCCGGCGGACCATACGCAATCACCCCGACGGTGGCGTGGTCGAACCGAAGCCCGTCCGGCGGCGCCACGTGCGCGGGCCACGTCCACACGACGACACCCGACACCACGCCCACCTCCGCACGCCGCACCACGCGGATGTCCCGCTCGGGAAACGCGGCCCGGATGGCATCCGCGGCGCCGCCGTTTCCCAACACCGTGAGTGGACCGTCGGGGAGCTTCCGCAGCGCCACACGCGCGCCTTCCACGTCGGTGTTCGCGCCCTTCCAGCCGTTCCTGAGGCGCACCAGCGTGTTGACCGCGGGCATATCAGCACCCACCGCGCGCGCCGCGGTGCGTTTGAACGGGCTGGTCACGGCGAATCCCGCGTAGTGCGGGTGCAACTGCGGCAACAGCGCCACCACGTCGGTGTCGTCGGGAAGCTCGAGTCGGTCGAACGGTTGCGGATGGATGCGTGGAGACCGGGAGCTTGCGATTCGGCTGCCGAGAATGCCCAGTCTCCTCGACGTCTTGTCGCGCGCATCCCGCGTCCGCCGCGCATCCTGGAGCAACCGCTGCCCGGGGGCGGAACGCCACGCATCACTGAGCGCCACGTAGTCCAGGTCATTGTTCTCGGCGAGGACGGCGCGGAACGGCAGGGCCAACTCGCCCATGGCCAACACCGTCACGCGGTCACCATGCAATTCACGCAAGGCAGCCTGGGTGCGGAACAGTCGCTGCGTGGATGACAGGTCACCCAGAGGTTCCACGTGCTTGATGCGCGCATTCTCGTCGACGCCATCCCACAACGCCACGGCCTCTTCGGTGGTGAGCGGCCTAGCGGTGTGTACGGAGGCAAGTGTCGTCCTGCCAGTGGTGCTTAGCGGCCGATCCACCAAGGTTGCCGCACCTTCCCACGAAGCCGGGATCCCGACGTCACCGCGCTGCGCTACCAGCAGCGGCATCCACGCGCGAAGCCCAGCCGGACTCCACCGGTCGAGCGGATGCAGGTCCGTGCGCAGCTCAAGGAAGTCCGCACCAAGCTCACGCGCCCGGTGCGCGAACGCCAACGCGTCATCCAGTGACCCCATCGGAGGCAACGTGACGACGAGCGCAGGCCGCATCACACCACCCCCCGCGCAAGGAAGTCAGCGAGCGGCACGGTGGGAATTCGCGCATGCAGCGCTTCCCGCTCGTCGTAGACGACGCGAATCTCGTCCTCCAGCGAGAGCTCCGGTCGAAGTCGTGGGCGCGTCGCGTCCTTGAGCAGTCGCTCGCGGTACGTCGTGAAAGAAATGGGAACCAGCACCGCGAGGTGTCCTTCCAACAGGTCCGCGTGGTGACTCAGGAACCCGCCCCCGACGGAAACCACCGTGCCGCCTGGGAGACTGCGGAACACGTCACGCTCAAGACGTCGGAACGCGGTCTGGTCCCGCGCAAAGAGATCACGCAAGGGTTCCTTGGTGCGCAGCTCAATCTCGTGGTCGAGATCATAGCCCGTGCACGCGAGACGTCCCGCGATGAGCGACGACAGC
Source organism: Myxococcota bacterium (assembly GCA_040752415.1). GTDB lineage: Bacteria > Myxococcota > JACRCW01 > JACRCW01 > JACRCW01 > JBFMGU01. The sequence goes on along the minus strand of JBFMGU010000136.1, from coordinate 7,598 downwards.
GTGCTCTTTCCCGCAGCCCTGTGCCCGACCAGGACCACATTTCCAGCATACGGAAGGCGAAACGGCGGCTGGCCCAGGCTCGCGGACCACTGTTGCAGCAACGACGGGCGCAGCAGTGGGTCGACGAAATGGAGGCACAATGCCAGTTCCTCCTCTTTCCACTCCGCCCACGGCATCATGGCGCGTCGCCTCGCACGGAAGGCGCCATCCGTCGGCCGAGCGCGGGCATCAACGCGTTCAGTCGCCGCATCAACGTGGCGAACATCTCCGGGGTGAGCGCCTGCGGTCCGTCGCACAATGCGTGCTCGGGGTCGGGGTGCACCTCGACGAGGATCCCGTCCGCTCCCGCCGCCGCCGCCGCCAACGCCATGGGCGTGACGAGGGAACGGTTGCCCGTGGCATGGCTCGGGTCGACGAGAACGGGAAGCGCGCTGCGCTCCTTCACCAGCGCCACGGCGGAGAGGTCCAGCGTGAAACGGACGGCGTTGTCAAAGGTCCGGATGCCGCGCTCACACAGGATGACGTCGGGATTCCCTCCGTCCAGGATGTACTCCGCGGCCAGCAGCCACTCCCCGACGGTGTTGGCGAATCCGCGCTTCAACAGCACCGGCTTGCGAACCGCGCTCACCGCCTTGAGCAGCGAGAAGTTCTGCATGTTGCGCGCGCCCACCTGCAGCAGGTCGACGTCGGTGGCCATGCGCCGGACCTGCTCCTCGCTCATCACCTCGGCGACAATCGGCAGGCCATGGCGTGCGCCCGCGTCGCGGAGCATGTTGAGGCCGGTCTCACCGAGACCCTGGAACGCGTACGGGCTGGTGCGTGGTTTGTAGACGCCACCGCGGAGCACATGCGCCCCGCTCGTCGCCACGGAGGCCGCCGTGGTCTCCAGCTGTGACGCACTCTCCACGGCACACGGTCCCGCCATCACCACGAAGGGCCCTCCACCGACGGAGACGGGACCCACGCGGACCACCTTGTCGGGCTGCCCCGGCGCGCGCAGCGCCAACCGTGGACCCGCTGCAACCTCGGCTTCCGCTTCCTCGTTGTGCTCGTGGACAGGCTTCAAGCAACCAACCTCGCAACCATGTCTAGCCCCCGGCGACAACGTGTGCCGGGCCGTGGCACGCCGTAGCACAAGCGGGAGCCTCATGCTTACCCCGCGACGGCGTCTCAAGCGCCTCGTCGGTAGCGGTGTCCGACGGCTTCCCGCCGAGGAGCGCGCGCGGAATCCACCGCGGGAACGACGGCGGCTCCTCGTGCGGACCGAACAGCCCTGGCGGCCGGGCTTCCACGGAAGCGGGCCGCTCAGTGCCCTGCACGACGAGGATGATCGCCTGCACCAGCGGAGCCGCCAGCGCACCCAGGCCCCACACCGGAATGGGCGCGCCCGCCGCCCCGAAGAGCCACACCTTGCCGGTGAAGGCGTAGCCCAGCAGCTCCAGCCGGTTCCCGCCGACGTCGCCGTGCTGAATCGCCCACGGCGTCGCGCCACGGAGTCCCGCCCCACCCAAGCCAAGATCGCCGTTTCGTCCTCCGCGACGGCGTCGGGATCAGGAGATCTGAACGGGATGGGTCGCCTTGCGGGATGTGAAGGGACGTGGAACAAGCGGGACATGAGCCGCTCATTTCTCGTCGTCACGGTGTTTCTCCTTGGTTTGGCCCGTCCGGCCCTTGCCCAGTGGGAAGAAGAAAGACTGATGAGTGCCGGCGGCGGTGACCTCTACGGCGAGGGCATCGCTGCCACTGGCAACACGGTGCACATGGTCTACGGAACGAGTGACATCCGCTACCGCCGTTCCCTCGACGAAGGCGCCTCCTGGAGCGCGGAGACGGTGTTGGGCAGCGGCACGCTCCACCTCACCGATCCGCTGGTTGCCGACGGCGATGACGTGTGGGTCATCTACCTGGACAACATCCAGGTCTTCTCGGACTGGTGCTGCGCGCGTGATGGCGGAAACATCTGGCTGCGTCGCTCCCGCGACGGGGGCGCCACGTGGGACGCCCCGGTCCAGCTCAGCAGCCCCAGCACGGCATTCCGCCTCTCCATCGCCTACGCCGCGAATCGCCTCCACGTCGTGTGGATGGACTACCGCTCCGGTGCCTGGGACACGTACTACCGGCGCTCGCCGGACCGCGGCACCACCTGGGAGCCGGAGGTGGTGATTGCGTCGTCGACGGGGCCGTTCGGCGCCGAGCGCCCGCAGGTTGCCGCACGCGGAGACAGCGTTCACGTGACCATCTGGGATGACCGCGCCAACAACGGCGCCTGCATGCCGGGCAGCTACAACTTCCCCAAGTGTCCGGACGTCTTCCACATCCGCTCCCTCGACGGAGGACAGAGCTGGGGGACCATCACCAACGTCGCCAACGGCGGCACCTACTTCGCGGGCCGGAACGACATCGCCGTCGCAGGAACCTCCAACGTCGTCATCAACTACAACGTGGACGTGCCGGGTGAGACGGGCTCCAAGCTGTTCGCCGTGGCGTCCACGGATGACGGCGCCACCTGGGGCACACCCATTCGCCTGACCTTCAGCGCCAACGCGTCCGACCACGGTTCCATCATCGGCGCGGGCGACGCCGCCTACCTGGTGTGGCACGACGACCGGAACCCGGCGAATCGCGAGATCTACTACCGTCGCACGCCCAACGGCGGCCTCACCTGGGACGACGAGGAGCAGGTCTCCTCCGGCGCGGCCGGTGATTCCTCGACGCCACTCAACGCGGTGACGCCGGGATACGCCCACGTCATGTGGCTGGACAACCGGGGTGGGTCCTACCAGATCTACTACCGACGTCGTGACCTCAATGGCGCGCCCCGTCCCGACGGCGGCGTTCCCGACGCAGGGAGCCCTCCCACCGGCCCCATGGCCTGGTGGCGCCTCGACGACGGGACCGGGACCACCGCGGTGGACTCCTCCGGCAACGGTCACACCGGGACGCTGGTGGGTGGTCCCACCTGGATCACGGGCAGGGTGGGTGGGGCACTGGATTTCACCGGCACCCAGGGTCATGTGCAGGTGGCCAACTTCGCGCCGCCCACGTCGTTGACGCTGATGGCGTGGGTCAACGCGCAAGCCAACAACAGCGCGGACAGCATCATCCTCAACGCCAACAACGCCACGTATGACTTCCGCATCGACGGAAACGGCTTTCTCAGCGGGCTCGCCGGGGGCACGTCGCTGACGGACAACACGTTCGACTTCTACGCCACGGGCAACGCGGGGACCTGGCATCACGTGGCCTACACCTTCGACGCCAGCGCGCAGACCCATGCGCTCTTCATCGACGGAGCGCAGGTTGCCTCGGGCGCCAACTCGTCCAGCATTGCGTTCACCAGCAACGACCTCTGGATTGGTCGTCACAGCCAGTTTGACTTCGGGACGTTCCAGGGCGCACTCGACGAGGTCATCATCTACCCACGCGCGCTCACCGCGGTCGAGGTGCTCGCGGAATACGGCGGCGGGGGAGGCAGCAGCTCCTCCTCGTCGTCCAGCACGTCGTCTTCGTCGGCGTCCACCGGCGGGACTTCGGGCAGCGTCACGGGAGCAACCTCCAGCGCCAGTTCGTCCACCTCGTCGGCCACCGGCTCGTCCGCCGCCACCGCTTCGTCCTCGGTGGGTGGCACATCATCGACCGGCGGTGCGTCGTCCAGCGGGGCGGCGTCCAGCAGCGGGTCCTCGGGTGGAACGTCCTCCCAGACCACCACGTCAAGTGCGGCGTCCTCGTCTTCGTCCGCTTCGTCGTCGTCCTCCGGCGGTGCAAGCTCGGGCACGGGGTCTTCGAGCAGCAGCTCCTCCAGTGCAACTTCGGGTTCGGTGTCTTCGTCCTCCGGCGGCAGCAGCTCCTCGGGAGCGCCCAGCGGGTCCTCCACCTCCGGCGCTCCCGCCACTTCCGACGACGGCGACAACGGCTCCGACACATCCGGTTGCGCCTGTGGCGCCACGGACGAAAGCTCACCCGGCCCCGCGCTCTTCGCGTTGGCCACGTTCCTGGTGCTGTTGCGCAGCCGCTCTCGACGTGCGTTGCGCGTGCGGTGAAGGAACGCAGGGCAACACGGAGGCCGCGCTGATCCGCCTCCGCCGGACACCAGCGCACCGCCCACCTCGTGGGATTGCCTCGACGTGGCCTCCCGGCGCATTGTGCGCCCCGGAGAAACTGCCCATGCCCCGTATCCCCGCGCGCTTCGCTCCCTTCCTCTCGGTGACGTCGGACGGAGGCGCCCGGCTTTCCGTGCAGGAGCTCGAGCAGGCCCTGCCCACCGCGCCCGCGGAAGAAGTGACAACGCTGCGCAACCAGGCGCTGGACGTCGTTGCCGACGGGAGCGCGCTGGAGAAGCTGATTGGCACCACGCCGGCCACCCCGTCACCAGGCCCCATCAGTGCGCTGCGGGATCACCCCGCCACCCGGGACTGGCTCGACGGCAACGTGGAGCTCACCAAGACCTCTCCCCGTGAGCTCATCCAGCTCGTCCAGCGTGCGCTGATGAAGATCGGCGCGCACCATCCCGACGCGCGCAACCGCCCGGAGCTGCTCATGCTCCCCTGGGGCGCCGACGGGTCGCTCGGCAACGCCACCGTCGCCGCCATCAACGCCGCGCTCGCCATCGCGGGTCGCACGGACCTCACCGTTTCCGCCCCCACGGACCTCATGAGCTGGGAGGTGGCGGAGGTCATCGACGGGCTGCTCGCAACCACGCCGCGCATTCTCCACCCCTCGCTCATCAACGTTCCTCCGCCGTCCACCCCCGTTGTCACGCCCCCGCCGGCGCCCACGCAACCTGACCCGGTGATCTGGGGCCGGCAGATGATTCCCACGTCGGTGACGGGCCTGGATGGCAAGTGGACCAACGTGCTGGCCAAGACGGACGCCGAGATGCCGCAGTGGGACACGCCCAGCACGCTCTCGCCCGCCGCGCGTTACCTGCGCAACGAGCTCGAGGGGATTCGCAACCAGTCGCCGGCCTTCCAGCTGCAGCGCGTCAATTCGCTCGTCAACGGCTGGCTCTTCGCGAGTGACGCGTCGAACTATGGCGTCGAGGACTACTGGGCCAGCCCGCTGGAGTTCATGGCCAAGCAGCGCGGCGACTGCGAAGACTACTGCATGGTGAAGTACGCGGCCCTCAAGCGCCTGGGCTTCACCGAAGACCAGTTCAAGCTCCTCGTCGTCATCGAGAAGTCCACCGGCCGGGCTCACGCCGTCCTGTCCGTGAAGATGCCGGACGGGGAGTACATCCTGGACAACCTCAACACCTCCGCCAGGAAGGTCGAGGACGTCGTCGACACCGCTGGTCAGCCGCGCTACCACCCGCTGCTGGCGTTCGCCCGCGACGGCAAGTGGCTCTTCGTCCCGCCGGCGTGAGGGATCCGGCGCGGTCCCGCCGTCACCATCCGACGCTACGCAACGCTCGCGGCCAACCGTTCCAGGTGGGGCATCGCCTCCCGCAGCGACGCCCCGCGCGCGTGCAACCCCGACCACAGCTCGCCCACCGCGTCCATGCGCCGCGCCATGTTGCGAACGTGGAATGACGCCGGGCTCACCTCGCCGCGCTCAATCTCTTCCCACGTGCACGGCGCGGACACCGGGGCACCTGCACGGGCGCGGACGGTGTAGGCGGTGGCAAAGGTCGCTCCCGGCTCGTTGCGGCCGGTGTCGACGAGAATCCGGCCCGCGCGGTCTGCCTTCAGGAACTGCTGCGTGAAGATGTGTGGGTGCCGCCTGACCAGCAACGCGCCCACGGTGTGCGCAAAGGCAGCGGACTGGGCGGTATCCGTCTGCCCGTCGAGCGGGACCACCACGTGGAATCCCTTCGAGCCCGTCGTCTTCACCCAGCTGGGAAGCTGAAGCTCTTCGAGGAGGTCGCGCAGCAGCAACGTGGCGGAGCGCAGCTGCTCCGGCTTCTCATTCTCCGAGGGGTCGAGGTCGAAGACGCAGATGTCCGGCCCAAAGAGGTCGGGCGCGCGCGTGGTCCACACGTGATGCGTGATCGCGTTGAGATTCGCCGTCCAGAGCACACCGCGTACGTCGGTGATGAGCGGGTAGTGGACCACGCCGCTCCGATGCGGGACCGCGGCGCGCTCCACCCACGCGGGCGTCCCCTTGGGCGCGTCCTTCTGCCAGAAGCCCTTCTTCGCAATCCCCGACGGGTATCTCTCCATCGTCAACGGCCGCCGCGCGAGGTGCGGCAGCAGCCCGGGCGCAATCTGCTCGTAGTACGTGGCCAGCTCACCCTTGGTGATGCCGGCGTCGGGGAACAACACCTTCTCCGGGTGGCTGATCACGATTCCCTCACCACGGCGCGCGCCGGCTTGTCGTTGCGGATGCCCAGCAGCCTGGGATGGCGCATCTTTCCGTGACCGGTCCACTCCAGGAAGGCCACCTGCACCACCACGTCGGGTCGCACCCAGCGCACACGGTCGCGGGGAAGCCCGGTGGCGACGGTGAACGGCGAGCCTGGAATGGCCGCGGCGTCGAGGCGCGCGCGCAGCTCGAGGAGCATCCGGGTGTCCAGCCCGGTTCCAACCTTCCCCGCGAACACGAAGTCCCCGCCCTGGAAATACCCCACGAGCAATGCCCCCAGGCCCACGCGTTTCCCTTGCGGCTCGGTGAATCCCCCCACCACCAGCTCCTGCGACGCCTCACACTTCATCTTCAGCCACAGGCGCGAGCGACGGTGCTCATACGGGGACCCAACGCGCTTGGCGATGACGCCTTCCCAGCCCTCGGCGGCGGCGCGTTCCCAGGGTTTGTCGTCGTGGAGAACGGGCACGCGGAGCAGCGGCGGCTGCAGGTCCAGTTGGCTCAGTCGGGCGCGCCGTTGCTCCAGCGGCTCCGCGGTGCTGGCCTGACCGTCCATCCACAGCACGTCAAAGACGTGGAAGGCACTGCCATCCCATTCCACCTCTCCGTCGAGAATCAGGTCATGCGGGAGGAGGGAGGCCACGGCGTGCGCAATGTGCGGCAGCTGCTGCTCCCTGCGCGTCCGGGAGAACAGCTTGACGTGCTGGCCTTGTTTGAACGCCAGCAGGCGGATGCCGTCGATCTTGCGCTCGAAGCTCCACTGGGCACCGGCGAACCGCTCCTCCGTGAGAGTGGCCGCCATGGGCTCCAACCAGTCTGGGAAGGACTGCGTGCTCACCCGATGACGAGTAACACGCCGGGCCGGCCCCGGTGTACGAGGGCGAACACGAGCCACGACGCTCCTGGTTCCCGCCAATGAGATTGAGCTGATTCCCGCCAATGAGAGCTGGTTCCCGCCAATGAGATTGAGCTGGTTCCCGCCAATGAGATTGAGCTGGTTCCCGCCAATGAGATTGAGCTGGTTCCCGCCAATGAGATTGAGCTGGTTCCCGCCAATGAGATTGAGCTGGTTCCCGCCAATGAGATTGAGCGCGGCTCTCCTGGGACGGACTCCCTGCCAATGAGATTGGCAGGCAACAAAACGACAAGTCCTGCTCACCACGAGGCCGTGGGACCCGTTTCGCAGGCATCATAGGGAGGTGACGTCCGCCCTGCCGATTCGCCGCATGTTTGGCTGGACCTGTGCAGCCATGTTGATCTTCGACGTGGGCACAGGCGGAGAATTGAGGTGGCGTCTA
>JBFMGU010000135.1:0-28874 GCA_040752415.1 Myxococcota bacterium | reverse complement strand
CGTTCAGCGCCACCTCGCGCCACTTCGCCTCCGCGACCATCCACCACAACCACGCGCTCTTCAGGCGGTCATCTTCGCGCGCCACCTACTTGGTAATTGGCACGCGCTCAGCCCTGGCCGTTAACAGCACACCTGGGACTACGAGTACGACGCTGGAACGCCGCACCGTCTCTCCGCGCTGCGGACGCCTGACGGGGGCATCTACGCGAGCTTTGCGTATGACCAGGCTGGTCAGCAGCTAAAGTCGGTCGAGGGAAGGCTCACGCGGCACTACCGGTGGACCGCGGAGGGTGCGCTGCAGTGGGTGGCGCACGACCTGAGCGGGAGCGACCGCGTCGGGAGCTATGCGTACAACGCGTCGGGCGACCGGGTCGCGAAGACGGTGGGCCGCGACGTGACACGGTACGTGGGGCCGCACAGTGTCAGGTCGCCGACCCAGCTCATCAACCACATCTTCGTCGGCAACACGCGTGTGGCGAGCCTGGTGAACCCTGACCAGGGTGAGGCGTACGAGGTCGAGTACGTGACCGATCACCTGGGCAGCACGTCCATGCTGCTCAACGGGGCGGGGGGCGTGGAGGAGTGGACGGCGCTGTACCCGTATGGTGAGCCGTTTGCGGAGCTGACCGATGGGAACGGGGCGGGGCTGAGCCAGCGCATTCTGTATACGGGCAAGGAGTGGGATGCGGAGACGAAGTTCAGTTACTTCGGTGCGCGGTATCTCGACCACAAGCGAGCGGCGTGGGTGACACCGGATCCGGATTGGCTCAAGCAGGGACCCATTGGGCTAAACGTCTACCAGTACGGTAACTGGAACCCCATTCGATTCGTCGATCCAGACGGCCGAAACTCGATGGCTCTCGGGGCTACTGGTGGCGGTCTGGTGTGCGGACTGGCCTGTGCCTTGGTTGGTGGTGCGGTTGGCAGTGTGATCATGGTCGGCATTTATGTGATGGCGTCGTCTAACAATGGGAAGAAGACGGAATCATCCAAGGGTGAGGCTTCCGCGGGCGGAATACCACACTCCAACAACGATGCCGTCGGCGGCTTTCCAACGACCGTGCCAGAGCCGACCACATCTGTGAATGATGGGCCGGCGGTACGCGATCCCACCGAAATCCTTACGGGTCAAACGGAACACGCGGGCGACCGCACACGCCAAGCGATGGAGGGCGACAAACACCGTGACGTCGACATTGATGAGGTCATTGCTAATTGCTAAGGGCAAAGAGTTCGAGCAATCAGGCGGTAGAACCGTCTATGTACACAATGGCCAAGTGGTGATCATCAATGCAGAGGGTGAAGAGATCACATCCTTTGGCGGTGCCGATGAATCCTATGTCAGTGACAAGGTAAGAAGTGGGCAATGGACACCCGTGTTGCCGTACACGCCAACGCCGCCGGACTACATGGACGGCGATGACATCGAAGGAGAGGAACCATGAGGATGTATATCGCGCATGATGTTTGGAAGCGTGACGATGATGGACGACTAACACGATATCGTTGCTTCGAGCTGATTCCTGACGGCGGATTCTGCGTTCAGAGCGCAGATAGGTACAGTGCCAACAATCGTCCTGAGGACTCAGAGTTCCTCGATGTCAACTACGTGGAGTTGCTGCTGGCGAAGCCGCCTGAGGAGCGGTCTGGTGTAGGAGCCACACTGGTCGAAGCAATCGATCTGTTTCATAAGGGTCGGCACGCAGCGGCCGCAGTTCAAAAAGGTTAGCGCGGTGTGGCTCACGCGTGACCCCGCGCCCTCCATAGGAGGTGCCTCGGCGTGACGGGCGAAGTTTCAACGGATCGACGGAGTGTGCCGGTTACCAAGTAGCAGGTATCGGCAGCTAACTCTAGCACCGTCAACGAAGGCCGTCGTGAAGGTGGGCGTAGGTGCCCGAGGTCGGACTTGGTGCAACACGGAGGCTGGATGGGCCGCAATCAAGGTCATCGCGATACGGGCGGGGTTTCGGCACGGCGCCTTGGGTTGTCCGTAGGCATCTTCGCCTTCGTTGTTCTTTCATGCCGCGGCGAAGCTATCCCAGAGGCCTCTTCGACGTCGGCGGCAGCTTCCGCTGTGTTGTTGAAGGTCATGTCCCACGAGCGGGTTCTGGGGGCCGGCGTGAACCACGACAGAGACCGTTGGCGCGGAAGCAACGACGAAGGGGGCTTTTTTTACGATTTCTCGGACCATGCAGGTCAGGGTCACGCGTTCGTCGGGCCGGATGCGACCTTGAGCCTTTCGCGCAGGGGCGCCCGGGCGCTCACGCTAAGGCTGAGCGATGGCACGGCCGGTGTTTCGCGCATCCAGGAAGCGCACGGGATGTTGGCCGCCAGCGAGGGAGTTGGCTCCTACGCCGCGTTCGTTCCCCTCGCACGAGGCGTCGAGCTCCTCTGGCTCATCACCAACATCAGTGACACCGTCGAGCGCAAAGTCGAACTGGCCCGTTCCGAAATACTGCCTCAATTCCGCTGGGAGCGCGGCGGGTCGCTCCTGCTGTGCTCTGCCTCTGGAGAGCCGCTTTACCGCGTCCTTCGTCCCTACGCAGTCGATTCCACCGGGCAGCGCCGCGACGCGACGATGACGTACGACGGCAACGAGCTGGCCATCCGCCTCGACGCGCGGGGGCTGACGTTCCCAATCGTCCTGGACCCGATCATCGAGACTGTGGCCTGGGAGCTTAAGGACGCCGCGCTTCCCGAGGCACGCTTCTCCCACGCGGCAGCACGACTCGCGAATGGCAACGTGCTCATGTTCGGCGGGATGACAACCACCGGTCCGCTCGATGACACGTGGACGTGGAATGGGAACGCATGGCAACGCTTCTGGCCGCCGTCCGCGTCGGACGAGTATCCCTCGGCGCGAGCAGGTCACGGAATCGCATGGGACGCAGCCCGCACTGAAGCGGTGATGTTCGGTGGCATTGGCGAGGGCGGGCCGATCAGCGACGGCACGACCTGGTTGTGGACCGGCAGCGCCTGGGCCGTAGCTTCCGCCACGGGCGACCCTCCCGAGCCCCGGGCCCACCACGCGATGGCGTTCGATCACGCGCGCGGTGTCGTTGTCCTCTTCGGCGGAACGGGCGATGCCGGCGACCTCGCGGACATCTGGGAGTGGGATGGCACGTCGTGGGAACGGCGCGAGCCGCAGGGACTGCCCGGCTCCCCCGCACCCGCCGCGCGCCACGGTCATGTGATGGCGTCGGAGGTTGGTGGGGCGGGCATCTACGTCTTTGGCGGGCGCACCGCCACAGGTCTTTCCGACGAGACGTGGCACTGGGACGGAGCGCAGTGGACGCTGCTCGAGGGCCCCCGCCCGCCCGCGCGAAGCGGTGCCGGTATGGCGTACGACCATGTGCGCCACGTCATCACGCTGTTCGGCGGCGAAGGAGTCGCGGGGGCGTTGAACGACGCGTGGTCGTTGCAAGGCGGCAGCTGGGTTTCCCTCGACGTGGACTTCGACCGTCCCCCGGCAAGGTCTGGCGTGGTTCTGGTTTCGGACAAGCGCGGCCTGGCTGCCATGGGTGGCCGCAGGGGCGGCTCCGCGCGAGACGATGTCTGGCGTCTGTCGTCGTCGCTTCAGTGGTCCGACGTCACTCCCAATCCTCCTCCCGCACGCGCGATGGGCGCGGGCGCGTATCACGATGTCGAACGAAAGGTGTTCGTGTTTGGCGGTTCTGTCGACGGGGCGCCGGTCGGAGATACGTGGTCATGGGATGGCACGAGATGGCAGGAGTGGACCCACGTCATTGCGCCGCCCGCACGGTTTCAGCACGCGATGGCCTACGACGCTCGGCGTGAGCGCCTGGTCCTGTTTGGCGGTGCCAGCGCCGGGGATACTGTTTTCGAGGACGTGTGGGAGTGGGGCCGGCCGGCACCGTTGGCGGATCCGCAATGGTCAGACGTGACTCCGCCCAGCACCGCGGATGGCCCGGGGCCGCGCTATGGCCACGCGATGGCCTACGACCCCACCCGTGGACGCGTGGTCCTGGTGGGTGGCTCAAACGCCTCCGGTCCCCAGGGCGACAGCTGGGCGTGGGACGGCATGCAATGGAGGTCGATGAGCGGCACGGTGCCGATCCGTTCCGCGCATGCGATGGCGTACCACCCCGAGCGGAACGCGCTGGTGTTGTTCGGCGGGGAGGACGGCACGCACCCCCTTCAAGACGCCTACGAGCTCCAAGGTGACAACTGGGTCCAGATTCACGTTTCCGGGGACTCTCAGCCGGACGCGCGGTTCGGACATTCCATGGTTGGCGACGACGCCCGCGGCGTGGTGGTCATGTTCGGCGGCATCTCCGAGTCGGGCCAGCGCCCGTCGACGTGGGAGCTTGCTTGGGATGCCGGGGGGTACGCGTGGAAGGAAGCGCTGGAGGCGACGGAAGACCCGGATTCCTCGCCAGGGCCACGTGACTACTCGGCGATGGCATTCGACTCCGCACGCCGTCGGGTTGTGCTCTTTGGCGGCCGCGGCCCCGACGCACTCGCCGAGACATGGGAATACCACGCGTGGGGCAACGCTTGCTCGTCGAACGCGGAGTGCAGCACGGGATACTGCGCCGATGGAGTGTGTTGCGAGAGCGCGTGCGGCGGTGGCTCCACCACCGACTGCCAGGCATGCAGCCGTGCGGCGGGCGGGACGCAGGACGGGACCTGCACTCCGGTCCGCCCGGACCACCCGGAGCCATGTCGGGGCGCGGAGGGTGTCTGCGATGTTGCGGAGTACTGCAATGGCACGAGCACGACGTGTCCCCAGGACGGTTTCAAACGACGTGGCACGGAGTGCGCGCCCGCGGGCTTCCTCCAGCCATGCGACGCGCCCGACGAGTGCGATGGCCTGGGTACCTGCGTGCGGACCTACAAGGCGGAGGGTACCGAGTGCCGGCGCGCAGACGGCGACTGCGACGTTGCGGACACGTGCGACGACCACGGCACCTGCCGGCCGCAGTATGTGCTGGCAGGCACTCCCTGTCGGGACACCGAGGGGGATTGCGACGCACCGGAGGCGTGTACGGGCTCAAGCCCCACGTGTCCCGAGGACATCCCCAGGCCGGCTGGCACTCCCTGCGGGGACTACCACGGCCAGGAATGCGACCTGCAGGATCGGTGCGATGGGGTCAGCAAGAGCTGTGAGGACCGTGTCCGTCCGCATTTGTGGACCTGCGGAAACTCCCAGATGGCATGGTGCGACGAGCGCGAGCACTGCGACGGCACGGCCAAGGACTGCCCCGCGGAAGAGCAACCGTGGGGCCTTGACCCTGGCGGCCGCTTGGCATGTCCGTTGCCCCCGGTTGACATGCGACCGAAATTCATCGTCGCCTACGACGACGTCGCCACGGAGTATGCCTTCGACTACGCGGCAAGGAAGAACCGGGTGCTGATAGTCGCCGTTGCGGTGAATCCTTACAGCAACGCGAACGTGATTCCGTTGGAGCACCCCAGCGTGACCATCTGGGATGACATCCAGGACGGCCAGTGGATACGCGATGGGGCAGGCTCGCGCCCGTTGCCCAGCGGCGTCGCGCTGACCCACGTGGTCTGGTCCAAGGCGTTCAACGCCGACCGCGCCGGGAAGGTCCACGTCAAGATCGACGGGGTGCGCACCGGGATGAAGTTTGGCAAGGCCATCGCAGCGATCGAGGCGGTGGGCGTGAAGGCGAGTGGCCCGGTTGTTCCCGACCGCCTCATGAGCGCGGATACCGCCACCGGCGAGAGCGACATCGCGGGCCCTGCGGAGGTCACGACCTCCGGTTTGCAGGAGCATGTTGTACTTGCCTTCGCCACATCCGTTGGCAGCGCGGAGGTGGATACCGCGGACACCTGGAGCAGCACGCTGGCCAGCCTCGGTGGTGCCGCCAGCCCCAACGGCACCGTCTTCCTGAGCGTCGCTGCGTCGCCACGGAGCCTGGTGGAGGATGCGGTGGAAGCGGGCCGTCGCTATTCCCGCGCGCGGAGCTTCGTTGTCTCCGCGGCAGCGTACAAGGTCGCTCCGACGAAGATTGTGCTGGACGGAAGCCTCGGGACCTTCTCCGTGGGCGGGTGTGTCCCAGTGACGCTATCCCTTCGGAACGACACCGGGGTCCCGGTTCCGCCCACCGGTCCCGTGGCGTTCGAGGTCGCGGCATCACCCTCGGCCACCTTCCACGGTGACCCAGCGTGCACCGGCTCGGGCCAACCGACGGCGCTGCTGCCGTTTGACATGTCGCAGCACACTCGCACGGTCTTCATGAGGGATGGCGCAGCGGGCGCACACGTTCTAAGTGCAACGAAGCTGGTGTCCCAGTCAGGGAGTGGAACTGAGGACATCGAAGCGCTCTCGCTGCCCTACATGGTCCGTGGCAATGGGGCCGTGAAGTTGGCCATCGCGCTGCCTGGTCAGTGGCCTCCGCCGGTGCTCGGGAACCCGGACGAGGTCAGCCTCAAACAGCCCCTGGTGGTCACGGTGTACGCGGTGGATGAGAACGATCGGGTTGACGCGGCCTACGGACCGGTCACGGTTCCCTTGACGGTGGCCAGCTCAAGTCCGTCGGGCCAGTACCCCGCGGTGCTTTCGTTCAACGCCGGTGTGGCGTCGCTGGCGGTGACCCTCGACGGAGAGGAGACCCAGACCCGGCTCACCCTCACCGCGGGAGCCCACGGCGCCTATCCGGCCTTGAGCGGGACCAGCAGCGCGTTCAACGTGCGTGACACCACAGGTTCCAGCATCACCACCAACTCCCCGGGAGGAGCATCGCATGACGGGGAGGTCGAGATCGTCCTGGTCAATGAGTCCGGCCGACCCATCCACGAAGTGGTCTTCGGGGCTCCGCAGCATGCCGTGGATGCGAGCGGGACGACGTTCGTGCGGGGGGATTTCCTCTGGAGCTTCAACCCCGCGCCTCAACCGGAATGCGACGGCGGCGTCGTCATGAGCAACACGGTTTCGGACTACTACGCCAAGGTGTTCAGCGGCGGTCCTCTCGAGAACAACGCGAGGTGCACCTTCCGGCTCAACCTCGCCTACCGATTCCCCTCGGCTTCCGACGTTCTCACCTTCACCGATCTCTCCGCTTCATGGACTACTGCGGACGACGTCACCCGGACGCGGAACGACATTCCCTATGTGGTCAAGGTGGTCAAGGACGTCCTGCATCCCGTGGCCATTCGCTCGGTGGGGCTCCCTGGAACGCGGTTCATCTGGAACAACATCGCGGAGCGGCCGGCACGAGTCATCGTGGTGAAGGGTACCGACCAGCCTGCGGACAAAGTGAGCTACGTCGTCGGCGAGACTTTCGGCACCGGACCATCCACGGTGATGTGTCTCAGGGCGGGGCCAACGTCGGACTCCTCCGCGTGCTCCGACCAGGAGACGCCGAAATCGGCGGAGACGACCTACCGGATCTACAATCAGGATCAGGACGGCATCTACTCCACCGGAAACCCGGGTGACGACCTGACGGTGCCGGGGATCGGGGACGGCGTGCACGTCGACGAGACAGGGACCTTCGTGGTGGCGGTGCAGGTGACGTCGCTGATCACTGGAGCAGGCACGCCGCTGGGCGGACCTGCCGCAGGCTACGTGGCCTACCCCTCCAACGATAAGGGACTCTATTTCTTCTCGACGAATGGCGACGAGCACCGGCGGGCGACGAGACTGGCCCATCCCGTGCTCCGGCCCGTGGCGCTTCCCCAGACAAGCGCGCTGCCCCCGTATGAGCACGTCTTCGCCGCGAGTGACCAGCAGGTTCCTGCCACCGCACCCGCCCACGCGTACCGCATCAACGTCCGGGCAGATCACACCACCTACAATGCGGAGGGATGCACGGGTAGTGGTTGTCCCCTGGCGGTGGAGATGGACGCCCGCGCGGTCAGCGGCATGACGATGTTGCGCTCGTCCGCGGCGCCAGCGTCGGTGACGGCCCAATACCCGGAGGACACCTTCTTCCACGCGACAACCACGGGCATCGTGGCGCTCGACGTGAATCTTCAGGAGGTGTGGCACAAGCCCCTGGCGAGCCAGTCCTTCGCCGAAGCGCTGATTGATCACGAGACCGGCCGCGCGTGGTTCCCCAGCGGCAGCAGGGGCATCCTGGTGCTCGACCTCGCGGGCAGTCGTGGAGCGCAGGAACCTTCGCCACCGATGCCGTGGGGAACCGACGGCTGGGTCATCAATACCAAGTTTGACACGCCCTGCATCAAGTCGGGAGCGGCGGTGTTCTGCGGTGCCATTACCGCGCGGGTCTTCGCTGTTGAGACCGCTTCGGGGTACCACCCCAACTGCTCCTTCGGCGTCAGTGGTTCGGTTCAGGGGCTTGCGCCCGACGGGGCGGGCGGCGTGGTGTACACGACCCGCTCTGGGCGGTTGGGGCGGCGTACCCTGGATGAGTCCAAGTGCGACACGTCGCCAGAGAGCGCCTTCGGCGTGCTTGTTGGCTTCCCGGACCGCGCGCTCACCACGTTCCCCCTGTCCCCGCCGCTCATCCACGAAGGCATGATCTACGTCGGATACCGGGGAGCGATTCGGCGGTTCGACCTCGAGACCGGTCTGCAGGTTGGCGCCAGCGTGGTCCTGGCGTCGGATGGGGCCATCAGCGGTTTGACGTTGACCCAGGGCGCGGGGGGGCCGGTCATCTTCGCGGCCACCGCGGAAGGCACCTACTGGGGCGTGCCACTCGGGGCGTTCCGATGAGGCATGGCGGACAGAGAGCGTCGTTCCAGCCGACGGAGGTGAATCATGATCGTGCGTGACGCGGCCCTGCTGGCGCTCCTGCTCCTGGCTGGCTGTCCTCAACAGCCGGGTCGGGAGAGGGCGACTGCCAGCTTGCCAACGGAAATGCCGGAAGCGCGAATCCGGGTGAAGTCCAACTCCGGCGACGGCCAGGTTGCCGTCGTGGATCCTTTCGTCACCATCGAAACCACATGGAGTAACGTGAATCCTGGCGACGAGCAATACACCGAGGTCTTCACGCCGGCTGGCCGGTGCTTTCTGAAGTCCACGGTCGCCATCGGACGTGGTGGCGTCACGCAGGTGCACCTCCCCATCCAGGGCACCAGCATTGACACGTACCTGATGACCGGGATCTGGAAGGCCGTGGTCTATCGAAACAGCGCACCCACGCCGTCCGCCAAGGAGTTCTTCGAGGTCACCTCCCTAGCCCCCGGCGAGACCTCGGAAGAGCTTCCGTCGTCAAGTTCCAGCGGTAGCAGTGCTCCGGGTACCACTTCCGGCACGTTGGGCACCGACGCGGGCCCCGGCACGAGCTCGGTGGCGTCCTCCAGCAGCGGCGGGTGAGCGGGGGGCGGCGCCCAGCCAGTAGCCTGCGGGCCGGTTCGTTGACACCCTATTTTCACGTGCGTAGCGTCTCCCGTCCTCAAAATTGGGAGTGTTGAGATGCCGCCCGTCACAAACCGACCTGCAGGTACCGTCACCACGCCGTCGAGCACCACCAGCCAGCAGCCCACGCTGCCCAAGATTCCGGCCGGTGCCAGCGCCGGGGAGCTCCGCACGCTCCTCGACAACAACTGGCAATCCCTCGTTGGCGGCCGCACGAAGTCGCTCAATGTGCAGGAAGGTGAGTGGCTCAAGAAGCTGGCTGGCCACCCCAACGCGGACGCGGCGCTCAAGAGCCACCTCGGCGAGCTTGCGGCCGACGTGAAGCTCACCAAGGCGGCCAAGACCGCGGGCCTGGCTGACTTCCTGGCCGGGCTGCGCGCCACCACCCCGGCGAGCGGCGGCACCACGCCCCTGCCTCCCTCGAGCGGCGGGAGCAACGTGCCCGTCAGCGGCGGCACCGTGGGCAGCGGCGGCACCGTGATGGATCACCGCCTGGGCAACACCGGCGCGGTGGTGAACCCGGCCCACTACAAGGGCACGCCCACCTTCGACGGCCCGTGGAAGGTCAAGGCCGACGCGCTCGCCGACGCCTACAAGGGCATCAAGGCCGACAAGTTCGGCACCACCGACGTGCAGCTCCCCACCGGCGGCAGCTACAACGTGCGCGACTTCCACTACGACCTCGGCGGCGGAAAGATCGGCATGCGCCCGGTGCCGGTGAACGACCACGGCACCATCACCGCTCCCGACGGCACCACCGTGCCCGGCCACCAGGTCATGGATGATCTGCTCCGCAAGGAGATGGGCCTGGGCCCGGACGACCCGATCTACGCGCTGATCGCGTACATCCACCCGGAGATGCACAACGGCTCGCTGAAGGACCTGGCCACCAACATGCTGAAGACGGAGGGTGGCAACACGCACCTGGGCGCGTACGTCGGCGCTGGCCGCACCACCAACTCGCCGGAGACCTACCACTCGAACCAGTGGCACGTGAAAGGCTACCCGGCCAACGTGCAGATCGTGAGCTTGCAGGGCGTTCCGCAGGCGGTGCTCAACCAGAACGCGCTCATCGCCGACAAGCTGCTGAACAAGGGCGTGGAGTTCCCGCCCGACTACAAGAACGACCTGTACAAGACCATTGACCTGAAGACGACGCTGGAGTTCTACCAGAAGTGGGTCCGCGACGACCCGGAGCTCCACAGCGACCCGAAGTGGCACACGTACTGCGCGGAGCACAAGACCATCGTCACCAACATCATGCTGAACGTTCCGCACAACGAGGCGGCGTTCAAGGAGATCTGGGGCGAGGCGGAAGGGAAGAAGTTCTTCGCGGAAGTGAAGGCCAAGTACGAGTCGCTGGCTGGCGAGCCGATGAAGGAGACCAGCTTCGAGCCGCTGTGGAAGAAGGAGGGGTTGACCAACCCGGCCACGGAGACGCGGATTGGCAAGGGCCTGGCCTGGCCGCCGGAGACCACGCCGGACATCCTCAACGACTTCCTGAACATCTACGCCAGCTTCAAGGACGTGGGCGGGGTGACGGTGAACGCGCTGGTGCTGGGCTTCCTGGACACCGTCAAGCAGCGCACTGGCGTCACCAATGAGCAGTACATCGGCCTGGCCATGCCGGTGCTCAACAAGGTGATGATCGCGGAGGCCAAGGCCCAGCGGTTCACCAACCCGGCGGAGCTGCAGAAGTTCGCGCAGCAGAAGACGGCGGAGCTCTACGTGGGCGTGGGCGGCAAGAAGGAGGACTTCCTCCCGGGCGGCACCCTCGACGCGCAGAAGATGGAGCTGGCCAAGATGATGATGAAGGGCGTGGAGGCGGCGGCGGCGGACGTCCTGCAGAACAACGGGCTGACGCGGGAGCAGGCCACGCAGTGGCTGAACAAGGCCATTGAGCCGGACCTGGAGCGCGCCCGCAGCACGCCGCTGGGCGACCCCAACAAGCCGCAGTATTTCTCCCCGCCCAACATCACGCACCGCATCGCGCAGGGCATCCACGAGTCGAGCCCGTTCGTCAGCATCCGGACCGTGGCCACGGCCATGGATTCCAGCGAGATCGAGCCGAAGTGACGTCGTGACCGCGCGCCGCGGGGCCCTCTCGCTCCGCGGCGCCGCTGGCCCCTCCAGCCATTTAGTGTCGATTAGCCTTGCCCCGCGGGCGATGGGCAACCCGGACGCGCGGAGCCCGCTTGGGGAGTGCGAGCACCACCGGTTTGCCCCAGGACTCACGGCTGTCGCTGTGGGCGTTGGGCGCATTCGGTTCGAGAGAAAGCGGTACTTCATACCGCAGTCCGAAAGTGCCGGCCGCGTTCGTCCTTTGTGCGGAGGCTCGCCGGCACCATCCGATGCGTCTCGCGGGTGCGGGCGTTCGCAACCAACGACGACAAGCGGCGCCCGCACCCCTTCGGACTGCGGTATGAAGTACCGCTTTCGCTCGGGCCGAATGCGGCACGCGTTAGACTTCAGCGGCTGTCTTGAGGGCGGGGCGTCGGGGGGGAAGCGACGCCCGCACACCCGGTGCTTCACTTGAACGCGCGAACCAGCTTCACCAGCTCCTTGACCACTTCATCCTTGCCCTTGAGGTCGGGGTTGGCCGCCATGAGCGGGCTCTTCCCGATGGCCTGGCCGCCCTCAACGATGACCTTGGCAATCTGCTCGTCGGTGGTGGACTTCTGCCACTCGGCATCCTTCCAGTTGCGGGGCTTGGGGTTGAGGGCGGCGGCGGCGGCGCCATTGCCGCTTCCGTCGGCGCCGTGGCACAGCGCGCAACGCGTATCCAGGATGGTCTTGGCCTCCGCGGCGGCGCCACCAGCGGCAGCCACCGGCGCACCACCGGCTGCGGGTGCGGCAGCGGGCTGCGCGGCGGGAGCAGCAGCCGGCGCGGGGGCGGGAGCGGCGGCGGCCTCCACGGGGTTGGCCGCGGGAGCGGGAGCGCTTCCACCCTTGTCGCAGGCCACGGCGAAGATTGAGACGGCAGCGGAGAGGCTCAACACAAACACAGTCTGACGCATGGGTTCTATTCCTGGGGAATGGGGGGACAACGCGGCGCACACGCCGTGCACCAGAAAGGGGGCGCGTTCCTTATCAGAGCCTCAGCGTGGAGTGGAAACCCGCGGGTCTCACGTCTCCGACGGCAGCCGACGCAATTCCTGCGCCGGCGTTGCTGGTCCCGCGCGCTGCGCCTGTTCCTGCTCCGCCAGGCGCTTGCGCATCCACCACACCAACCCGCCCACCGAGAGCAGCGGGATGACGCTGAGCAGCGCGGTGGTGACCAGGTAGGCCACACGGTTCTTCTCCTGCCGGAGCGCGCACGCGGGACACGCCAACACCAGCTCCGGGAGCAGGAGCACCGCGATCAGCACCATCCACGTCGCCAGCCGTTTCATGGGGCGCCTCAGAAGTAGACCCGGAGGTACAGGAACGGCCACAGCCCCACCACGAAGTACCAGAACACCTCCGCGGTCCAGAGCGTGGCGGGATGCAGGCGTCCCCGCACCAGCTGCGCGAACACGTGGGAGAGCACGCCCAACGCCACCACCGCGTGCGCCGCGTGCATCCCGACGATGAGATAGAAGAAACCGCCGTGCGCGCTGGAGGTCAGCGTCAACCCTTCGCGGATGAGGGCCACCCACTCCACGCCCTGCAGCACCACGAACGACGCCCCCAGCAGGATGGCCCACAACAGCGGCGTGCGCGCCGTCCCTGCGCTCTTTCGGAACCGCCCGTGCGCCACCCACAACATCACGCCGCTGAGCAGGAGCATGGCCGTGTTGAACGCGGTCTCGTCGGCGGGGAGGCGCGGCTGTCCCGACGGCGGCCAGATCCCACCCGGCGCGGACGCGCGCACGATCATGAAGGCGCTGATGAGGCCGGCGAAGAACATGGCCTCCGCAATCACGAAGATCAGCATCCCCAACACGCCGTTGGCGATCACCTGCTGACGTCGGGGCGCTGCGCCGGTGGAGAACGCGTTCAGGGTGGTCATGGGCTCTCCTCAGTGCACGGGCTGTTGCGCCTGGTGGGTCACACGCTTGGCCGCATGGTTCTCCCAGCGCTGGCCTTCATGCTTCATGACGTCGGGAGCGGCGCCGGCAAACAGCAGGAGCATGAAGGCCAGGCAGGTGGTGAGGAGGTACACCACCCAGCGCTTCTCGATGTGCAGGTGCATGAAGTTGCGGGCCACCAGGTAGGCCTTCACCACCGCCACGCCAAAGGCGGTGATGAGCGTGAGCACCTTGATGCCCAGCATGGGGCCCACCACGCTGACCACCAGCAGTGCCACCAGGATGGCCCAGACCTTCACGTAATTGGGATGCGCGTGCTCGGTCACGGCTCACCTCGCGATGTAGAGGAGCGGGAAGAGGAAGATCCAGACCACGTCGACGAAATGCCAGTACAGCCCCACCAGCTCCACGCGCTGCAGCTCCTGACCCTTGCGCGCGTCGGCGGCGATGATGAGCATGGTCACCATCCCGGCAATGACGTGCAGTCCGTGGAGGCCCGCGGCGGTGTAGTAGAAGTGCCAGAAGCCGCCGGCGGTCAGCGTGAAGCCCGCCTGGATCTCGTGCGTCCACTCAAAGCCCTTGACGCACAGGAAGATGAGGCCGCCCAGGCAGGTGAACAGGAGGAGTCGCGCGGCCTTGGGACCGTTCTTCTCCTCGGCGGCCTGGTGCGCCAGCACCGCGGAGAGGCTGGAGGTCAGCAGCACCAGCGTGTTGAAGGCACCGGCCCACGTGTTGGTGTGCGCGGCCTGGTCCGCCCACTCCGGGTGACCCAGGCGGTGCATGATGTAGGAGGCCAAGAGCCCGCCGAAGATCACGATCTCGGAGGCGATGACCCACCAGATGGCGAGCCTGCCGGTGGGAATGCCGGTGGCGCTTCGTGTGGTGGCAATGGGCTTCATGGTGGATTCCTAAGTGGCTTAGCCGGGGACGTTCTGGGGCCAGTAGTCGTCTTCACGGTTGGGCACGCTGTATTCGTACGGGCCGCGGTAGACGGTGGGCATCTCCGCGAAGTTGCCGTGCGGCGGCGGAGAGGGAACCGTCCACTCCAGCGTGTTGGCCCTCCACGGATTGGCGTCGGCCACCTTCCCCGCGAAGATGCTGCGGAAGAAGTTGAAGAGGAACACCGCCTGGAACAGCAGCAGCGTCACCAGCGCCACCGTGGCCAGCACGCGCAGGTTCTGGAGCTCCGGCCGCGCCAGGTCCGGGAAGTGGTTGTAGTTGTAGATGCGGCGGTGGTCGCCCGCGGCGCCGGTGAGGAACAGCGGGATGAAGATCAGGTTGAACGGGATGACCGTGCCCCAGAAGTGGATCTTGCCCAGCGTCTCGTTGAGCATCCGCCCGAACATCTTGGGGAACCAGTACGTCACGCCCGCGAACACGGCGATGAACGCAATGGGGAAGAACGTGTAGTGGAAGTGCGCCACCACGAAGTACGTGTCGTGGAAGTAGATGTCCGAGCCGCTGGAGCCCAGGAAGATTCCCGTCACGCCACCAATCAGGAACTCCGCCACGAACGCCAGCGCCCACAACATGGGCGTGGTGAGGCGGATGGAGCCGCCGTACAGCGTGGCAATGTAGACGAAGCACAGCTCCGCAATGGGAATGGAGATGAGCAGCGTGGTGATGGTGAAGACGTTGGCCATGCGCGGGTCAATGCCCGCCACGAACTGGTGGTGCGCCCACACGCAGAAGCTCAGGATGCCGGTGGCCACCGCGGTCCAGAGCACCGTCTTGTAGCCAAACAGCTTCTTGCGCGCGAAGACGGTGATGATCTCCGCCACGATGCCCATGGCGGGCAGCAGCACCACGTAGACCTCCGGGTGGCCAAAGAACCAGAAGAGGTGCTGCCACAGGACGGGGTCGCCACCGCGCGCGGGGTCGTAGAAACCGGTGCCGGCCACCTGGTCCAGCAGCAGCATGGCCGCGCCTGCCACCAGCGGCCCCACACTGGCCATGAACATGATGGATGCAATCACGATCATCCACACCGCCATGGGGATGTCGAACATCTTCATGCCCGGCGCGCGGGAGTTCATGGCCGTGGTGACGAAGTTGATGCCGCCCAGCAGGAACGCCACGAACTCCAGCGCCACCGCGGTGAGCCACATCACCGAGCCCATGGGCGTGTTGTTGAATTCCGGCTTGGAGGAGAGCGGCGGGTAGGCCGTCCACGCGCCGCCAAACGCTCCCCCCTCGACGAAGAACGACGCCATCAGCAGCACCGCGCTGAGGAGGAACACCTGGTAGCTGAGGCGGTTGAGACGTGGGAACGCCATGTCATCACAACCGATCATCAGCGGGATGAGATAGTTGCCGAATGCGGCAATCAGCACCGGCATGGCCACCCAGAAGATCATGACCGAGCCGTGGGTGGTGATGAGCGCGTTGTATTCCGACGGAGAAACGAGCCCGTAGCCGGGAACGTCCTGGCCGGGGAAGGCCAGCTGCATGCGGAACACGTAGACGGTGAAACCGCCAATCAGCGCCATGAACATCCCGGTGAACAGGTATTGCATGGCAATGATCTTGTGATCCGTGGACCACAGGTACTTGCGGAAGAAGCCTTCCTCCGCGTGGTGCTCGGCGTGGCCGGACGCGCTCATGGCTGTCCCTCCGGAGTCGGGGTGTTGCCGGGCACGGAAGCATCCGGCGTGTTCGTGTTCGGCGGCGTGGGCGCGGCCACCGGGGGCGGGGGCGGCGGGGCAAGGCGCTTCATCCACGCGTCATGCTGTTCCGGGGTCTCCACCATCAGGCGCGCGGCCATGATGCCGTGGCCAATCCCGCAGATCTCCGCGCACTGCACGTCGTACGCGCCAACCCGCGTGGGCTCGAACCAGCCGGTGATGGTGCGGCCCGGGACCGCGTCCTGCTTGAGGCGGAACGCCGGCACCGAGAAGCTGTGCAGCACGTCCCGGCTCTCCAGCTTGAAGTGGTAGACGGCGTTCACCTTGACGTGCAGCTCGTCGTTGGTGGTGATGTCGTCGGGGGTGTCCAGCTGCCCGTCGGGGCCGGGGTGGACAAAGGTCCAGGCCCACTGCTGGCCAATGACGCGCACGGTGTGGGCCGCTTCCGGGAGCGTCTGCTTGACGTTCACCCAGACCTTCACTGCCCCCACGATGATGAAGATGTCGCAGACCAGCACCAGCGCGTGCGGGATGCTGATCCACTTCTTCTGCTGCTTCTCCTCGCCGGTGATGTACTGCGCCTTCTGACCTTCCTTGGCGCGGAAGCGGAAGATGAAGCCAAAGAAGACGGCCTCGGCCAGCAGGAACCAGAAGCCCGCCAGGACCAGGATGAGCATGATGAGGTCATCAATGTCCTTGGCGTAGCTGGAGGCTTCGACAACTAGGGATTCCATGCGCCCTCCTCCGTCACAGGATGAAGATGAACACCGCGGCCACGAATGCCGCGATGCCCGCCATGGTCATGAGGAAGATGGCGGTGGCCAGGGAGTCGGGAGCGTTGCTCTCGTGGGACATGGCAGGGGCTCCGGGTGGGAAGGCGGTGTGCCTCACCGGGACAACGTCATGATGTGCGCCACCACGTTCTTCATGGCCTGCTCGTCGACGAGCGTCTGCGCCATGGGGCGCATCAACGCGCCGGTGGTGTCTTCAGGGTTGGCACCGCGCACGCCCTCCTTGAACTTCCTGAGCTGGGCCAGCAGGTACCAGTCGTGGTTGCCGCTCAGCGGCGGGGCCTTGAGCGCTTCATTGCCCGCGCCGGTGGCGCCGTGGCAGGCGGTGCACGTGGCGAAGAGCTGCGCGCCCGTGGCGGCGTTGCCATCCAGCACCGTGGGGGCGGGCTTGCGTGCCGGGAGGCTGGCCACGTAGGCGGCCACGTTGGTGACATCCGCGTCGCTGGCCAGCGTCTGCGACATGGGCCGCATGCGCATGCCCTCCACGTCGCGCGGGTGGGTGCCGCGGGCGCCGGAGCGGAACTTCTTGAGCTGCGCTTCCAGGTACCAGGTGCTCATGCCGGCAATGGCCGGTGCGCCGTAGGTGTGGTTTCCGCTCCCGTCGGCGCCGTGACACGACACGCAGTTGGCGTACAGCGTCTTGCCGCGCGCGGGACCGTCCGCCGCCGCGGAGGGACAGCCCGTCGTCAGCAGCGCCAGCCCCGCGCCGGCCAGTCCCAGGAGGAACTGCTTGGAAGTCATGGTTGACCTCACGCCACGCTGGTGTTGGCGCCCCGCAGGGCCCAGCAGGCTTTCGCGTGCTTAGTTTGCGCGAAACGCAAGATTCAACTGACAAAGTGCCGCAGGTCGAAGCCGTTGCGTCGCAATTCCGTCGTCAGGGAAACGCCCTTCCCCGCGAAGAAAACGCGAAACTTCTTCGCGGACGCGGCCGTGCCCGAAGTGCATTCCTAAGCGCGTGGCGACGGGAAGGACGCGCTTCCAGCCGCCGCGCCGCGCCCCGCCGAGCGGACCCCGGCGTGGCGAAAATTCCGCGCCGCGGATGCCGCTGCGGCAACTCCTGCGCGTTTTTCCGACGACACCTCAGCCGGGGTGCGGCAGAACGCCGCGTGTTTGCCCGCTATTTTTCGCATTTTCCGGGGAGCGGATCCGCGGGAGGCGGAAGCGCGAGCGCAGGGGACGGCAACCCGCCTGTTCCGGGCGCGTGATGCAATGCGGGATGGGATTGGAGGGGCGCGTCGCTCTGCGAAGGGGGGCGTGGAAGCGGACGCGTGTCGTCGGAGAAGGGGTGCTGCGGAGCTCAGCCGCGGAGGCTGCGGATGGGCGTCATCTGCATCTCGTGCATGCTCTTCAACATGTTGGAGAGCATCTCGTACATCTTCTGCAGGTCGCTCATGAGCTTCTGGAGCATCTGCTGCTTCATGGTGTCGCTCATCTGGTTGGGATTGGACGGGAGGCCCTGGCCCACGCCGGAGAGCAACCCGTTGTAGCCACCATCCGCGCCCGCGCCGAACCCGCCCGCGCCGCCCGCGCCACCCACCGCGCTCACGCCGCCACCGGTGATCTGCTGGCCGTAGGACATGCCATACACGTTGCCCTGCACCTTGCCGCCCGCGCCGTTGGTGTTCCCGTTGGGGCCGAGGATGGCCACCTGGGAGCCGTCGGTGACGCCGTAGCGGGCCGCCCAGGCTTCGTAGGTGGCGGCCTGCGCCTCGGGGGAGTCACGCGGGACCGGCCGCCCGTTGATGAGCACGCGACCATCCTCGAGCTGGATGGGCCGCTGGTACTCGACCACCTGGCCCATGGCGTCCCAGCGCGCCGCGTTGGCCGCGGCCTGCGCGTTGTAGTTCTTGTCCTGCGTCTGGGCCTGGGGGCGCGCGGTGGCCGCGGTCTGCGCCTGCGGACGCGGGGTGACGCGGGCCTGCGGCGCGGTCTGCGCCTGCACGTTCCCCGACGCGGGAGCGGAATAATCGAACAGCCGGCGCGCGGTCTGGCCACCGGCGTTCGGGTCGGTCAGGCCGCCGTAGAAGCCACCCACCGCGTTGCCCTTGTCCAGCGACTGCACCTTGGCGGCAATCTCCTGCTCCTTCGTGGTGGCGTAGTACATGAGCTGCAGCTGGACGATGTCCTCGAAGTTGGCGCTGTTGGGGTTCATGCCCATCATCTGCGCCATCTGCTGCATGCCCGCGGGCAGGCCGCCGCCGGTCTTGTTGAAGCTGCCCACCATGTTCGTGATGTTGGCTTCCATGGCCATCAGGCCCTTGAGGATGCCGCCGGTGGGCCCGTTGGCCACGGCCGGGTTGGTCATGGAGACGTTGAGGTTGGCCAGCGGCAGCGTGAAGGGGCTCTTGCCCACCACGCCGGCCTGCTGCGCCTGCTTCATGCACGCACCGGTGCGCGTGTGCGGGGACTGGTACACGGTGAAACGCCCGTCGTCACGACCGTCCGGCACCAGCGTGCCCTTCAGCAGCTTCTCCATCTGCTGGGCCATGGCCGGGTTGCGGATCATCATGGCCTGCAGGGAGTGACCCAGGCGGGTGGGGCCGTAGGCGTCCTCACCGTTGATGCCGCCGAAGCCGTTGCCCACGGGGAGGGCCGCCTCGGCCAGCTGCTCGGCCAGGTAGTCGCGGGGGCGGGCCACGTAGCCGCTGGGCGGCAGGGCGTGCGCGCCACCGGCCAGACCCGACTGGGTGCTGACGCCGGTGGGCATGGTGGTGAGCAGGGCCTGGAGACTGGCGGCATCCAGTCGGCCCGCCTTGAGGGAGCCTCCCACCTGCTCAGCGAGCTGGCGCGAAAGACCCAGCGCCGAAAGCATCCCGTCGAGCCCGTTGTTGTGGACAGCCGTCATGGGAATCCTCCTGGTGTGGCGGCGGGGCAACGCCCTACGCCTGCAAAGGCTCCATAGTTTCGTCCCCCGGCGGGGGAATGTTGCCGGACGGCCGGAGGACTACCACACCCCGGGCCGGAAACCTCGCAGAAACAAGGGGTTGCGGGGCTGACTCCGGCATCAACGCAGGGCGGGGATCCGAGGGGGACCCGGGCGGTGTGCCCCCGCTCCGTCAAGCGGCGGACCCCGGCCGGGACCTGGGGCTTCCCGTGAGCGCCCGAGAAGGGAATGGGTTTCGTCAGGTTTAGCCTTGATTCGTCTCAGCGCGAAGCGGCACCCTTCCCGCGCAGGAGCATGGCTGCCAGGTAGGTGGCCGCCGCCACGAGGCAGAGCGACTTCAGGCCGAACGCCATGGACGAGTATTCCAGCACGCCGCCCAGCACCGCGCCGAGCAGGTTGGAGCCGAAGGCCGGGCCCACGTCGGTGAGATCACGGTAGGCGTCGGCAAAGACCAGGCTGGAGAGCACCACGGGGATGCCCACCAGCACCGCGGCCACCACGAGGCGCATGGCCCAGGACGTCGTCACCAACGCGGTGATGGGCACGGCGTAGGAGATGACCAGCGCGGCGATGAGCAGGGGATAGGTGTAGCGGCGGGGGAAGCGACGTCGCTCGCTGGCCCAGTTGCCCAGCAGGATGGCCAGCAGGATCACGCTGATGACGACGGCGGACACCACCCACGTGGCGCCAAACACCAGCCCCAGCTCACTGATGCCCTTGGTCTCCATGAGCAGGAACGCGGTGCCCAGCAGGAAGAACTCGGGGAGCACTCCCCCGGTGGGCAGCGCTCGACGCACCAGCAGCATGCTGATGAGCAGGATGGCGCCCAGCACCACCGTGTATTCCCACGGCAGGCCGGGCGCACGGACGAAGATGTGTGGCCAGTCGTCGGTGGCGGGGATGTTGGCCTCCGGGTGTTGCTCCAGCAGCGCGGTGCGCTCCTCCCTGGGCACCACGCGCCATCCCGGGATCTGCTCCACCGCGCGTGCACCACCACCCGCCACAATCCCGATGTTCTGCCCGAAGTAGTAGACCACCGCCTCGCCACCCGTGGCCGCCTCCACGTTGCGCACGATCCGCATGTGCACCCAGGGCGCCATGCCGCCCACCGCCACCACCAGGATTCCGTCGGGCTTGAGGCGCGCGGCGGCGTCGCGGAAGCAGTCCACGGTGTAGACGAAGTTCTCCAGGCGCACGCTGCTCATGCTGGAGAACAACGTGTGCGAGTCGAGCGTGCCGAAGATGATGACGTCGTAGAGGTTGGCGTCGTGGCGCAGGAAGGAGCGCGCGTCGTCGACCACCAGGCGCACGCGCTCGTCGCGGTAGGGACGGCGCGGATGGATGTCGCGGCCCGCCGCGGCCACCCTGGGGTCAATCTCCACCGCCGTCACGCTGCGGGCGCCGGCCAACAGCGCGGCATGCACGTCATTGCCCGCACCCGCGCCCAGCACGAGGACATCCTGCGCCTGCTTCAGGCGATGCGGCAGCGCGTAGTAGGCGCGGTTGGTGGCCAGGAAGGCGGTCTCCTCCTTGGGAGGCTCCAACGTGATGGCGGAGAGCAGGAAGTTGTTGTTCACGTGCACGAGGGAGCCGTGCTCGGGGTTGGCCAGCGGGAAGACCTTCATGGCGTAGTACGGCGACCACGTGATGGTGGTGCCCTGCCGCGCCTCCTCCCACCGTTCCACGCCCCACGCGCCGGAGCACAACAGCAGCGCGGACAACAGCGCCATCCACACGCGCGGCACCAGCACCGTGAGGCCCAGCATTCCCACGGCCAGCCACACCCACGGCGGCGTGCTGAGCGCGGAGACCGCGGTGAAGGCCAGGCTGCCCAGCAAGGAGCCCAGGATGTTGATGCTGTAGCCCGGCAGCGTCGGGAGCGGGCGCAACAGTTGGCCCAGCAGTTGCCCCACGACGTAGAAAACGCCCAGCACCGTCAGGAACACCACCACCAGGGTGGGATAGAGCGGGAGCTGGAAGCGGTTGGGCGCGAACAGCGCGTCCTCGTTGATGTAGTACGTCTCGTTGGGGGGCACGGCGTCGAGGTCCGCGGCGTGCAACACCAGGGTCAGCACGCCCAACCCCACCACCGCCAACAGGGCCCGCAGCGCCGCGCGTGGGTTGGTGCTGGGCCGCGCCACGCCAATGCCCAGCCCCAGGTATGAGGCGATGAGGACCAGGTTGGTGAAGTAGCCCAGGATGTGGATGGCGGAGGGGAGCCACCGGATGAAGAGCAACTCGAAGTAGAGCGAAGCAAAGCTCACCGCCAGGAGGTGCAGCCCGGCGCGCGTGCTGATGGACCCCGACGACAACGACGACGACACCGGATTCGCGACGCTGCTCATCACGGCACTAGACCGCCTGGGACACGGCGAGGTCAATGTGGGCCTGAGCGCGCGGCGAAAACGAGCCCGCCCTGGTCGCGCGGCCGGCGAGGGCTTCCGTCCCCGCCGCGACGAGTCCCCACGTCACCGTTTCCGGCGAGGCCCGCGGCAGGGCGTTTCAGCAACACCCCGCCTCCCGCGCCCAGTATCCGCCCAGGCAACTCCGTGCCCGGAGCGCTGCATGTGATGACCCGCCATTGCTCCGCGGTGCGCCCGGGGGATCCCTCGCGGGCGCCAGCGGGGACGCCGCCAGGAGCAACCCGACGCTGTGCAACAGCTGCGCGGGAAGGCGCGGCCCCTCAGCGCACAGCCTCCCACCGGAAAAGCCATGGGGGGGCGGCACGGAGGTCTGGCCGGTGGATGCGCGACAGGTTAGGGTGCCCATCGGGTTGGGGGGGAGCCTGCCATGCCAATGAAGACACCGTCCCTGCAGTGGGGCCCGTCGTGAGCCAGTCGGTCGCGAGTGTGGGGACCACGGCGCAACGGAGCGCCCGGGTCCTGCTGGTGGAAGATGACCCGGAGCTGGTGGAGGCGGCGCGCGGGGCGCTGACGCGGGCGGGCATGCGCGTGGAGGTGGCGCGCAACCTGGCGCAGGCGTTGAAACTGGCTCAGTCCGGTCACCATGAGTGCTGGCTGGTGGGGGAAGCCATGCAGCGCACCGACCCCTCCGTCGTCACCAGCCTGCAGCGGCTGGATCTCAGCACGCCGCTGCTGGTGCTGTGTCGCGGGGCGGAGCCGCCGGTGGGGCTGGAGCCGGGCGTGCTGCCGCTGCCGGTCAAGCCCGAGGGGGAGCAGTGGCTGGCCGAGTCGGTGCGTCAGGCGCTGGCCCACCACCGGCAGACCGAGAGCCTGCGCGCGGCCCAGCAGATGGCCCAGCACACCGTGCGTGAGCTGGAGGAGCGGCTGCAGGACCACGCCGACCACGCCGCCAAGCTGCAACGCCAGCTGGAGGAAGCGCGCGTCAGCCTGGCCCAGGCGGATGCCCTGCGCAGCCAGTTCCTGGCCAACGTCAGCCATGAGCTCCGCACCCCGCTGACGACGATTGTGGGCTTCACCAGCGTGCTGCTGGACCAGGCCAGCGGCCCGTTGACGCCGGAGCAGGGCAAGCAGCTGGAGCTCATCCAGGGCGCGGGGACGCAGCTGCTGGAGCTCATCAACGACCTGCTGGACCTGGCGCGCCTGGAGGCCGGGCGCGTGGAGCCGGTCAGCGTGCCGCTGGAGCTGGCGCCCCTGCTGGAGGACCTGCGTTCCTCGTCGGTGGAGATGCTGGCGGGCCGGCCCGTGGAGGTGCACGTCAGGGTGCGTCCCGCGCAGGTGGTCAGCGACCCGAGCAAGGTGCGCCAGATCCTGTGGAACCTGTGCATGAACGCCGCGCGCTCCACGCAGAAGGGGCGGTTGGACCTGGAGGTGGAGCCCACCGCGGAGGGCGTGGCGCTGCACGTGGCCGACACCGGCGAGGGCATGAGCCAGGAGGAGCTGGAGCACATCTTCGAGAAGATGCACCAGCTGGGGCCGTCACGTCGGAAGATGGTGGGGCCGGCGCGCGGTTCCCGGCTGGGCCTGGCGTTGGCCGCGGACCTGGCGCGCCTGCTCGGCGGTCGACTGGAAGTGCAGAGTCAGCAGGGGAAGGGAAGCCGCTTCACCCTCCACCTGCCCAGCGCCCTGCCGCCCCGGGAGGCACGCAGGCGCGCGTGAGCCACGCACCCCGGTGACGACGTCGATCTCGCTGGCCGCGACGACGACGCCCGGCCGCGGCTCAGCCCATCTCGTCCAGGTGCAGGCGCCCCACCATCCACGCGCCACCGTCGACCACCAGCGTGGTGCCGTTGATGTAGGACGCGGCGTCCGACGCCAGGAACACCGCGGCGTCGCCGATCTCTTCGAGCCGACCGAAGCGACCGAGCGGGATGCGCGCAGCCAGCTTCTGTCCCATCTCACCGGGCGCCAGGCGGTCCATGCCCTCCGTGCCCGCAATGGGGCCGGGCGCAATGCCGTTGACGCGGATGCCCAGCGGTCCCCACTCCACGCCCAGGTTGCGCGTCAGCGCGTCGACACCCGCCTTGGCGGCGGAGGCGTGCAGCATCAGCGGCGTGGCGCCGTAGTGCAGCGTGGCGCTGATGTTGATGACGCACGCGTGCTTGGACTGCTGCAGCAGCTCAAAGGCCGCCTTGCACATGTTGAACGTACCGTCGAGGTCGATGTCCACCACCGTCTTGAACGCGTTGTAGGAGAGCGCGCCCGCCGGGCAGAGGAAGTTGCCCGCGGCGCCGTTCACCAGGATGTCCACCCCGCCGAACTTCTCCCGGCACGCGTGGATGGTGGCTTCCACCTCGGGCGGCTTGCGCACGTCGCCGGCGTGCCACCCCACGTTCACGCCGTCCGCGCCCATCTCCCGCGCGGCTTCCTGCAGCCGTTCCGCGTTGCGGCTGGTGATGAACACGTTGGCACCGTGTCGACCGAGCGCGTGCGCCACGGCCTTGCAGATGCCGGAACCACCGCCGGTGACAAGCGCGGTGCGACCCTTGAGGATGTCAGCCTTGAAGACGGTAGAAAAAGACATGCCGTGGCTCCCTATCAGAAGGAGCCACGGCATGGAGAATCAAAAAGCAGCCGGCGATCAGGGACGGTGGGTCGGGACGGCATGGACAACGCTTCGCAACAGCGTTGGGGGCGATGGACCACTCCAAGGAGCTCCTCCCGCGACGAACGCCTGCCAGGAACGTCGCTGCATGGAGGTTTGAGGCGGAGCAGTCCGTCTTCTGTCGTTCCAGGTTCCACACGTGCTTCCAAGAGGGGCCCAAGCTTCGGCAGGAGGTCGCGAGCTGCTGCGAAGCAACGGGAGCGAGGAAGTCCGTGTACACGGTACGACGCCAGAGATTGCGATCTGGACGCCAACCTGTTCCGACAGGTTTCTCCTTTCTCCGGCGGGGCAGCCGGGGTTGGTTGAAATCATGCCGCCTTTTGGTCCGTCACAGACCGCCGGGCTCGGCAGCGGTCTTTGCGACCTGCGTGCCAGCGCCCGCCGCTCTCGCGCTCCTCGGAAAAACGCCCCGCACCGACCGATTTCTCGCACGGCTTTCGTGATCGGCGCGCAAGGCCTGCAAGGAGTGCGCATTTTGGTTCTGCTCACGACCCCGTCAGTGCACACCGTGGTGCCACAGCGGCCATGACAGCGTCGGGCGCAGGGGTGCCTGCCCAGGCGGCGACATGCCTGCGGTGCGCTCGCGCTCGGGATGTCCAGAGGATGCTTCGTCAGCGACGCTTGGCGTCTTCCAGCGTGCGACCGCGCTTGTCGCGCCACTCACGCCAGCCATTGGCGTTGCGGCCCATCACCACCGCTGCGGCCGCGGAGGGGCTGGAGAAGACGTGGTCGTGGGCGAAGGTGAGACGGTTGCGGGCGCGGACCACCACGCGCTCATCCAGGAGCTGCTGTCGCAGGGCGCGCAGGGGCGCGGGCATGGAGGGCACCATGGGGTCGGCGATCTCCGAGCCGCGCAGCACCGTGAGTCCCTCCTTGCCGAACACACCGCGCGCGTTGGCACCGCGGGGACCGGAGAGCGTCACCTCGCGCGCGCCGCGTGCCGCAGCGGCGACGGTGGGCGCGGGAGCGGATTCCGGCGTGCGTTCGGGCGTGGGCTCGGACGCGCGCGTTCCCAGCTGCTCGCGCAGCGCTTCCTGACCGGTGGCCAGCTCCGCCGCGTGGGCGAGCAGGGAGCGCAGATCATCCTGGAGACTCTCCAAGCGGGTGCGGACGTTCTCCAGTCCTTCGTGGAGGGCATCCAGGTGGTCCTGCTGGGTGGCGAGCAGCGCCTCGGGACGGGCGCCGGTGTTTCGCGTGGTCTTGGCCATGGGGATCCGCTCCACGAACGTGGGGCGCGGATCTGAAGAGTGCCCTGGGGGCTTGTCAATCCCGCTTGTTCCCTGGCTTGGCGCGGATCAGGGCCCGCTCGACGGAACACCCGCCTCCACCCCACCCGCGTCGGTGCCTGCGCCCGCATCAATCCCGCCGTCCGCCACGCCTCCGTCGCGGACGCCTCCGTCGGACGAGCCACCAGTCCCGCCGTCCGCCACGCCTGCGTCGAGGACGGCAGCGTCGACCAGGTCACCACCGTCGGTGCCCGCGTCCGGGGAAGATCCTCCGTCCATGCTGCCCGCGTCCGTGTCGCCACCGTCGGATCCGTCGGTGGTCGCGCCGTCCGACGTGCCCGCGTCGAGAACAGGATGTCCCGCGTCGGGCCATTGCCAGCCCTTGATGGTGCCGGTGGGCTGAAGGCCACAGCCTGCCTGCACCAGCGCCACGGTGTTGAGGCGCCACGGACCCAGGTCCACGCCCATCAGGGCCGCCACGTACGCGCGCGTTCCAAAAGGCTCCAGCACCGCCGGCGACTGCGGCAGCACGTGTACCGGGAATCCCTCGGGTGGGGTGAACTCCGCGGTCAGCAGCGGGGAGGTGGCAAGCGGCGGACTGGCCAGACCCACGGTGCCGTCGGCGAGCACGGCCACGCCCACCGCGCGACCGAACGCCGCCCCCGACGTCAAACGCATCATCGCCGCGCTTCCGCCCTCGGAGCGACGCTCCCACAACAGCTCCCCCCCGCTGCCCTGTTGCGAAGTGAGCCGTTCCTGCACCACGCAGGTGACGCATGGGCTGCCGGCGTCGTCGGTGGGGCAGGGGCCGCCGTCGCAGGTGCAGGGCTCCGTGGTGACGGTGCGCTCGCCCAGGAACGTCACCGGGCCCAGCGCATCCGCGGCGACCGTCACACCGGACGCGTGCGTGAGCTCCAAGGCCAGAAGCTGCTGGTCGGTGATGCTGATGCCGTTCTCCAGCGCGCCGTTCCAACGCACCGCCTGCCACGGACGCCCGTCGACCGGACCGCAGGCCAATCCGTTCACGCTGCCGCCCGCCACCCGCCACACCAGCGTCGCCTCGTCGTCATCCGGCATGACCGAGACGTCCTGCACGTCGGACAACGCGTCGCTGGTGGCGCCCACGATCACGCGGACCTCCCGCACCGCACCCAGCGCGGGGGGCGAGCTGGCGAGGTTCACGCGGTGCAACAGGAGACGCACGATGTTGGGGCACTGCCCGTCGCACTGGTTGAGGCCCATCACGCTGCCAAGCGCCACCGCGGTGTCCCCGTTGACGCCGAGCGCAATGGGCAGCCGCCAGCCCGGTCCCAGCAGCGGATCCTCGTCCACCGTCGCCAGCACCTGGGGTCCCTGCACGGTCCCGTCGGTGGCCACGAGGTAGAACGCGCTCTCGATGCGCGCCGGCGGACAGGCGCTGGTGTCCTCGCACTCGCACGACGGACGGGAGCGGAACTGGGCCACCACCGCAATCCCGCGCGAGGTGTTGGACGCGCGCACCGCCACCGCCGCGTCGCCGGCGTGGGGCGCAGCCAGCTCGGCGCGACGGAGCACGTTGCCTTCCGAATCCACGTCGGTGACCTGGATGGCGTGGCCGCCGTGGGTGGCGCGCAGCGTCGGGTTGCAGGCCACGGAGGGGTCCTGGTTGTCGCAGCTTCCGTCGGGACAGCGGGTCACGCCGAGGGGAGCGCTGCGCCACACCACGCGCACCACGCCGCTCTCCATGGGCTGGATCCCGCCCACCTCCACCGGCTCCACCGTCACGCCCACGTCGGAAGGAGACATGGCGCCCACCACCACCGGGTCCGCCACGCCCATCTCCTCGCCCACGCCTTTCTCGCACACGCCGGAACGACACGTGTCGCCAATGCTGCACGGGTCACCGTCCTCACACGGGAACCCGTCGGGAGCGGGGAGCGCACGGCAGTCCCCGTCGACGCACAGCGGCAACGCCGAGCACGCGGGCGGACCGCACAGTGTGCCGTTGGGGCTCACCACGTTGGCGCAGCCGGTCACGGGGTTGCAGAGGTCCTGCGTGCACGGGTTCCCGTCGGAACAGTCCTCCACGCGCGGGACGTGGACGCAGCCCAGCGCGGGGTCGCAGGTGTCCACCGTGCAGCCCACGCCGTCGCCGCAGTCCAACAGCTCCCCGGTGCACTGGCCGTTCACGCAGCGGTCCTCGACGGTGCACAGGCTGCCGTCGTCACACGCACCGCTCACCGGCGTGTGGTAGCAGGTGTCGTTCTCCAGCAGGTCCAGCGTGCAGGGGTTGTCGTCGTTGCAGTCGGGCGGCGGGTTGACCACGCCACGCAGGCGCACCGTGAACTCACGCTCCCCGGTGCTGTTGGTGCTCAGGCGCAGCGTTCCCTCGAACGTTCCGTCGGTGAAGGAGAGCAGCTGCACGGGGATGTCCACCCAGTCGCGTCCCGCGGACACCTCGCTGGTGAGGACGGTGAAAGCATCTCCCGCCGGCTCCACCGTCACGCTGGCCCGCACGCTGTCCTCCGCGCGGTTGCGCATCCGCACCACGCCCTGCACCGGAATGCCGGCGCGCGTGGGACCCAGCGTGAGCTCGGCGCGGTCCACCTCCGCCTGCCGCTCAAAGCTGCGCACGTCCCCCGGCTCCGGGCACGCACCCAGGAACGCCGTCAACACGAGGAGCAGGACGCGTCGCAACATGGCGGCGTGAACGCTAGCAAGGTTGTGGCCAGCGCCCAGCCGGGCGGAGGAGGCGGATAACATCGCGGAATCGCTGGAGGGACGCGGGGTGTGCGTCGGGGAGACATCAGTTTTCTGACGGTTCCAGCGTACCGGTGCCGTGGGGAAACCGCAGGCTCAGGTGGCGGCGCTCTTGCCGCGCGTTCCAAACCACCAGAGCCCGAAGGCGAGGCCCACAAACGGCAGCAGGGAGCCCAGCGCCGTCGACGTGAGCGGGCTGGAGCCGGAGAAGTCGAACTTGTCCACCAGGTCAAAGCCCGCCAGCGCCGCCACCAGGAGCCCGCAG
>JBFMGU010000134.1:0-28930 GCA_040752415.1 Myxococcota bacterium | reverse complement strand
GACCCGTGGGCGAGGCCCGTTGACCCCGTCCCCGGAGTCTGGGAAGTGACATCAGGCCCCGCGGGCGCGGCCCTCAGGTGTCCGGCATGCGTGGAACGGGTGTCCGGCTTCGCCGGAATGCGCAGGCTTTCTCCCGGCACCGTACATGGGACTCTATTCGGCCTCCAAGCATGCCGTGGAGGGGCTGTCTGAATCCCTGGATCACGAGGTACGCCAGTTCGGCATCCGCGTAACGCTGGTCGAACCGTCTTATACGAGGACCAATCTGGAGGCCAATTCGCCTCAGGCGCGCTCGAAGATCACCGACTACGACCGCGAACGTGACATCGCATCGCGCTCTGTCGCCAACAGTGTCAACAGCGCCCCTGAACCCGATGGCGTGGCAAACACGATTGTCGAAGCGGCGCTTGGCACCTGGCGCATGCGTCGCACGCCGGCCGGACAGGCGTCTCT
Organism: Myxococcota bacterium; assembly: GCA_040752415.1. Lineage (GTDB taxonomy): Bacteria > Myxococcota > JACRCW01 > JACRCW01 > JACRCW01 > JBFMGU01. The sequence goes on along the minus strand of JBFMGU010000134.1, from coordinate 28,477 downwards.
CTTGAGCAAATTGCGCCGCTTCCTGCCTCACGGCCCAGTCGATGCGAGCCTGAGGAAAGCACTTGGACTCGCCTGAAATCCTCGCCCGGACGTCACCTCACCGCCAGAGCTCGATGTTCTTGTTCTCTTTGAACCACCGCGTATGCAGTTATCAGGAACACCCATGACTCCACCGACCAAAAACTGGACCGCTCAGCAGGAAGCCACACGGCAACGTTCGATAGCAGGCGGAGGCAAGCCTGGCCTCGCCCGAATGGAGCAGCTGGCCGGCAAGGGCGGGCGCGAGATTCTCGAAGCCATGATGTCCGGCGAGTTGCCGTATCCACCCATGAACGAAACCATGAACATGACGTTGCTGGAGGTGGACAACGGCCGCGCCGTGTTCCAAGGCATCCCGCTTCCGCAGCACTACAACCCTCTGGGCACGGTGCACGGCGGCTGGTTTGCCACGCTGTTGGACTCAGCCCTGGGCTGTGCAGTGCAGACCACGCTGCCGGCCGGGCGTTCCTACACGACGGCCGAACTCAGCATGAACATCGTGCGGCCTGCCTCCCACAAGACCGGCCCGCTTCGCGCGGTCGGCAAGGTGGTCCACGGTGGTCGACAGCTCGCCACAGCCGAAGCCCGTGTTGAAGACGAACAGGGCAAGCTGTACGCCCATGCGACCACAACGTGCTTCGTCTTCGACGTGCCGACAGCCTGACAGCAAGTCAATCCTGCTTCACGCAATTTCGAGTGGCATTGCCAACGCGGAACCGAGGTGTGTTGCTGCACGACGTCATGAGGCGGTCGCTGCTGAGCCGGCGTCAAAGCTGACAGCGTTGCGGCGCCCGGTGACCCACGCGCTCAGGGATGGGCGGTCCGTGCACGAAGCTCCCGGCCGTTTCACTCGTCGGAGCGGCTGCGTTGCGCGTGTTGGCCCAAACGGACCGCCATCGGCGTTGCGCCCGAAGTGGGGGCCTGGCCCTGGCTCTTCACGAAATCCGCCGTGACCTGCTTGTCGATGGCCTGGGCTGCCGCGTTGGAAGCTGGCACCTCGGCGCCAGGCAGGCGACTCACCAGCGCGAACGGCGCTCCCATCCCCTGGAACTGAGCAGCCCAGAACGCAACCTTCCCACTGCCGGAGTCCGGCCGATCAATCTGCGGGACGTCCTTGGGGTCTGCGGGCGCCGTACCGCGGTCCTCGCCCCGGGTGAGGTAGACCACGCGCTCCTTCACGTTGATGTGGAACCACGGGTCCGTGGCGCCACCCGTCGACATCGCGGGAAGCCAGCCATCCTTGTCCGCGGTCAGTCGGTAGGCGGCTCCGTTGTGGACACGCACCCGGTAGGTGTCGAGGCCTTCTGCGTTCCGGCCGGCGTAGTCAACACCCAGCACCCCGCGGCTCTCCGTCGTGAGCACCCCGCGGCCGTAGGAAATCCGGTTCTGGCTGTCGAGCCACGTCGAGGTGAGGGCGCCACCGTTGTGCGCGCGGACATTCGGAACGTAGACCATTGCGCAATCTCCTCCCATCCGGGAACGCGGCCGTCCACGACGACCTTGGCTCGGACGCGGAGCTCGCCGCGTCGGGTTGATGACTACCTAACACATCGCGATGCCGCCCGGGAATGCCGCGAGACACGCGAGGTCCCGCGTTCCGCACGAACAATCTGCGTCGGTGAATGGACCAGGGGCCAATCCCATTTTGAACCGCGGGATGCGGAGCTGGGAGCGGACCGCGACCACGCCTGGCCCGCGCTGCCCCGGGCGCCGCTGTCCCGCTCACCCGCTTCGTGACGCGCGGTCACTCCTCGTCGTCGGGCAGCGGCGGCCCGTCGTAGCGGCCCATCGACGGGGACTCCAGGCGCGCCGGCGGCGGCTCGTCCAGCTCCACGTGCTTGAGCAGCTCATCCACCAGCGTCAGCGTCATGCCGTTGTCGCGCGGTTGGTACCGTTCCAGCGCGTGCTGGTGCTCCCGGGTGTTCTCAAGGAACGCGCTGATGTTGTCCGCGTCCAGCCGCGTGGCAAAGCGCCCGTAGCCCAGCTTCTGCAGGTAGCGCGCGTTGAGCTCCTGCTCATACTGGCTCTCGAGCGGAACGCTGAGCATGGGAACGCGCAGGTGCACCGCCTCCCCCATCAGCGAATAGCCCCCGCCGGCAATCACCGCGCGTGCGGTGCGCAGGTCGTCGACAAAGCCGGTCTCCGAGAACGCGCACAGGCGCACGTTGTCTTCCTGACCGCTGCGACCCAGCCCGTAGACGCGGAACTCGTAGGGGAGCTTCTTGAGCGTGGGAATGAGCTCCTGGTTGCTGGCCGCGGTCTGGTAGACCAGCACGTGCGCCCCCGGTTCTCGTCGGGCGGCGAGGATCTCCGGGCGCAGGATGGGTGGCACCAGCGTGGTCCGCGGCTTGCGCACCGGCGGGAAGAAGAAGCTGGTGACCAGGTAGTGGTACGCGCCCGGCAGCTTCATCTTCACGGCCAGCTTGGCCATCAGGAACGCGGTGCTGCGCTCGTTGGTGGTGAAGTCGTCGTGGCGGCAGCGGTTGAGCACCTGCATGTTGTCGACGCTGATCACCGGCAGCCGGTGGTTGCGACCGTAGAGATAGGCCCAGCTCTCGAAGTCGCTGATGACCACCTCGGGCTTGAACCCCTGCTCCGCCACCTTCCGGTACACCTCGACGTTCTTGAGGACGCCGCGCGGCGCCTCCTCCAGGTTCGTGAGCAGGCTCTGGCTCTTGTCCACCGCGTTGCCCTCGTACGTGAGGTGCAACCCGTGGATCTCCTCGAAGACGATGCCCGGCCGGTCCTTGAACCGCTGCGTGAGGAACCCGTGCGCCCGACCGGAGACCACCACGCGCACGTTGTGTCCCTGCGCCAGCAGGTGCTCCAGGATCACGCGACTGCGCGTGGCGTGACCCATGCCCTCCCCAACAATGCCGTAGAGAATCCTCATCGCTGTCTCCTCGTGTGTTGCTACAGACCTTCACTCAAGCGCTGCGCCAGCTGTTCCCGGGTGAGCTTCCCGTCAATGAACGCCGGCACGTGGCTCTCGACGTTCTTGCGGTGTTGCGGCCACGCCTTGTCGAACAGCCCGGTGGAATACAGGTATTGCGTGTACGCGACCTTCCGACGGGCCAGCGTCTGCTTCACCACCTCACCGGCGACGTAGAACAGCACCACGTGCCACAGCTCGGGAGCGCGCTTGCCGGCCTTCTCCAGCTGGGTGTCAATGGCGGTGCGCAGCGGCCCCACGAGCGCGTGCGACGCCTCGTGGAACAGGATCTCCACGCCGCCCCACCCCGCGTGCGCGGCGTCGCCGCCGGCAACGGTGATGTGCACCATGCCGCGCGTTCCGGTGTACGCGCCCTGCACGTTGGCGGTCCGCACCACGTCGACACGGATGGGCTCCGCGAACCACGGAGTCCCGTACAGTCCCGCCAGCTTCCCGGTCACCTCGGGCGCCACGTCGATGATGCGCGCGGCCATGTCCGCAATCCAGGCGCGGTTGGCCTTGTCATGCAGGGGCCACCAGTGACGTTGGTAGACGGGCGCGGCGGCCTTCAACACCGTCGCCAGCTCCTTGGGAAGCTCCGTCTCCACCAGCGTCTCCCCCGACGAGATGGTGGCCATGCGGATGGGTGACATGGGCGGGTGGAAGAGCAGGTCGTGCGAGGCCAGCTCGCGGTCGTAGTACGCCACCGCAGCGTCCCAGGCGGTCTGTTCCTCCCGGGTGAGCGTGCCGCCGAGCGGTTCCGGGAACGTGCCCGCCATGGGCCGCTCGCCGGTCCGGGGACGTCTGCTCCACGCCGCCACGTAGAGCGTGTGATGCAGGTTGGGCCAGAAGGCACTGTGGAAGGCGAGATTGGCCGCGGTGACCACGGGCGGCGGCGGTGACGACGGGGCCGCGGCGGCGGACGGGGCCAGCGTCATCACCAGGGTGCAGAGCGTGAGCATCGCGCGCACGTTAGTGGCTGCGGTGGTGCTTGTCATGGAGCACGTCGCGGATGGCTTGTCGCCCGACGTCGAACCCTGGTACCGAGCCGGTCCCTTGGTGTGGACCTGGCATCCCGTTCCGGAGTCGACAGTGCGTTTCCCGACGTCTCGCTTTGTTGTGGCAGGGGGCCTGGTGGCCCAGCTCTTCCTCTCCGCGTGCACGGGTTGTGAGGACACCAACCTGGAGCAGCGCAAGCCGCGCGTGGAGGTTTCGCCCACGGTGCTGGCTTTTGGCCGCATTCCCGTGGGACTGGCGGTGGATCTGCCCATCACGGTGAAGAACACCGGCGACGCGGAGCTGCGCGTGGAGGAGCTGGCCATCCGCGGCGCGGAGACGTCCTTCAGCGCGTTGGACCAGGGCGCGGTGGTGGCGCCGGGACAACAGACGGAGGTGCGCATCCAGTTCGCCCCGACAACGGAAGGCGTGGTCACCGGCCGCGTGCTGGTGCGCAGCAACGCCGAGAACAACGCCGAGGTCCCGGTGGAGCTCTCCGGCGAGGGAACGCCCCGCTCGGTGTGTGGGGACTGCACCACGCCGCCACCGGCCTACTGCGCCACGCCCGTTGCGCTCATCACCTACGAGCCCATGGGCACGTGCGTGCAGGGGGAGTGTCGCTACGACGCCACGCTGCAGACCTGCGCCGGCGCCTGCGACCCCGCGCGCTCCATCTGCCGCGACGCCACCGACGGAGGCGAGCCGCCCGACGCCAGCACGCCCGTCGACGCGGGCACGCCACCCGACGCGGGCACGCCGCCCGACGCGGGAACGCCGCCCGACGCGGGGACGCCACCGGCCAACGTGTACACGGTGCCGGGGGAATACACCTTCGTGGTGCCCGCGGGCATGACGAGTGTGACGTTGAAGGCGTGGGGCGGTGGTGGTCACGGCGGCAACCAGATCGGCGCCACCGGCGGCGGTGCGGGATTCGTGCGCGGCGTGCTGGCGGTGACGCCGTTGGAGACGCTGGTGGTGTGGGTGGCCGAGGGCGGGCAGGCACAGGGTTATGGCGCGGGCGCCTCGTGGGTGAAGCGCGGGGAGACCACGCTGCTGGTGGCGGGAGGTGGCGGCGGCGGCGGTAGCGACGGGTGCTCGGGGTGCAAGGGTGGTGGTCGCGGCGGTGGTGGCGGCGGGCCGGATGGTCAGCGTGGTGAGGATCTCGTCGACACGCTGGCGCCGTATTGCACGCAGGCCACCGGCGGCACCGGAGGAACGACCAACGCGGGCGGCGCGGGTGGAACCGCCGCGGGCACCGCGGTGCACTGCGACGGGCAACCGGGTCAGTTGGGCGCGGGCGGACGTGCCACCGGGGTCAATGGCCAGTGCGACGTGGGCATTGGCGCGGATGGCTGGCGTTCCGGCGGTGGCCAGGCCAACGGCGGCGGCGGTGGCGGCGGCGCGGGCTACCAGGGCGGCGGCGGCGCGGGTTTCATCTGGACCTACTGCAGCGGCGGTGGTGGCGGTGGCTCGTCGTACGCGGACCCGTCGCTGACCAGCATGGTGATGGAATCCGGCACGTGGCAGGAGCAGGGCGCGGCGGGGGAGAGCCAGGGCGCGGGCCGTGGTGGCGACGTGCTGAGCCCGGGCGCAAATGGTCGCGTGGAGGTGTTGTACTGAAACCACGGCGGCCCCTCGCAACAATGCTCCGTATCCGCGACGACGCGAAGTCAACGTGCCGGTCATGCGCGCAGGCGTCGGTTCACGCGTGCTATGCCCCAACCCATGCCCGCTCCCCGGAAGAAATCCCCACGCAAACCATCCCGGTCTCCGACGAAGAAGACGGCGAGCACGCGCAGACCCGCCTCCGCCGCCAAGCGGAACGGCCTGCTTGCGCCGCCTGAGCTCCTTCAAGCCACCGCCGCGCCGGACGTTGTCGACGTTCCCAAGCGCACCGTGCTGGCCATCGACGGCGCGGGCAGCCCGGACTCCGCCGAGTTCGCGCGTTCCATCGGTGCGCTCTATGGCCTCGCCTACACGTTGAAGTTCTCGCGCAAGCGGTCCGGTGGCGACGACTTCAAGGTCGGCCCGTTGGAAGGACTGTGGTCCGCCGACGTGCCCAGGGGTTTCATCGGCACGCCCCCCCGGGACGCGTGGCTCTGGCGCCTCCGCCTGCCCGTTCCCGACGACGTCACCACCGCGATCCTCAAGACACTCGTCGCGGAAGCGGTGGCGAAGAAGGGCGGCAAGCTGTTCGGGAGCCAGGAGGCGCGCAAGGTCACGCTGGAACGGATTCCCCGCCGGCGCATGGGCCGCATCCTCCACGTGGGCCCCTACGTCGACGAGCCCGCCAGCTTCGAGAAGATGCGGGCCATGTTGGCGACGCAACGGCTCACCCCCGCGCACCCACACCTGGAAATCTATCTCTCCGACCCTTTTCGCACCGCGCCCTCCAAGCTCAGGACCGTGCTGCTGAAAGAGGCCCTGCCCGCCGCCCGTTGAGGCACACCGTGCAGGCGCTGCCCGGTTGTGCCAAGTATCGGGTTGCCTGATGTCCGCTCTCGCGCTCTCCCTGCTCCTCGCGGTCGCCGCGTCGCCGTCGACGACGGATGCAACCCTCGTCGCCCCCAAGGTCACGCGCGTTTTCGTCATGCCGCTCAAGGGACAGGGCGTGGAGGCGGCGGTGCTGGAGCAAGCCACGGTGCTGGTGGCGCAGCCCTTCGCCGGACGCGCGGACTACGCGGTGCTCACCAGCGCCGACGTGGAGAAGATGCTCAGCCTGGACCAGACCCGGACCATGATGGGCTGCGGGGACCAGAGCTGCCTCAGTGAGCTCTCCAAGGGTCTCAACGTGGACCGGCTCATCACCGGCAACATCGGGCGCGTGGGCAGCAGGCTCACCGTGGGACTGGTGCTCCTCGACCCGCGCACCGCCACCAACGTCAACGCGGTGGCCACCGAGGTGGACGGGCCCAAGGGACTGTTCACCGCGCTGCCCACGTTGGTGGCCCAACTGATGTCGTGGGATGGGCCCCTGGAATCCCCGTTCCGGCTTCCGCCCGGCAGCAAGACCACGCTCGCGGTGATGGACCTTGCGCCCAACGGCGTGGGCGAGAATGTGGCGGTGAGCCTCACCCAGGTCCTCTCCGCCGAGCTCAAGCGCGTGGACGGCGTGGGCGTCATCAGCCGCGACGACATCCGCGCCCTGCTGCAATTGCAGGAAGAGAAGACCCGCGCGGGATGCGAGAGCCTGGAATGCCTCGCGGAGATCGGCGGTGCGCTGGGCGTGGAGAAGATCGTCACCGGCAGCGTGGGCAAGCTGGCGGACAGCTACCTCATCGTGCTGCGACTCATCTCCGCGCGTCACAGCCGGGTGGAGAACCTGGTGAGCGAGGCGTTCGTGGGCTCCGAGGACCAGCTCATCCGTGCGCTCAAGCGCGCCGGACGACGTCTGCTGGGCGTGGATATCGACGAGAAAGGCACGCTGGCCATTGCCGCCAGTGAGCAGGGCGCCACGGTGATCCTGGACGGCGTCCGACGGGGAACGCTGCCCATGCCGCCGTTGAAGGAGCTGTCCGCGGGGCCGCACACGTTGCAGGTGGTGAAGAGCGGGTACCTGGATTGGAGCTCCGACGTCTACGTGGAGCCGCAGGACACCGTGGCGGTGTGGGTCCAGCTCGTCGACCGACCCCTGGCCTGGTACCAGCGCTGGTGGGTGTGGACCATCATTGGCACCAGCGGCGCGGCGGCAACCGCGGTGCTCGTCGTGGCGGTGGGTGCGTCGGTGGCGGGGGCGGCTGCGGCCATCCGGTACTTCCAGGCCAACAGCCGCCCCGGCGGCGTCACCATCGAGTAGCGACGTCAGGGAACGAAGAAGTCGTAACCGTCGTTCATGAGGACGGTGACCTTGCCGGTGCTGTGGGAGACCGCCAGGTCCACGAACCCGTCGTCATTCCAGTCGCCGCCGATCATGTCACTCGGCTGCGCGTCAATGCTCCAGCCTGGGCCGCCCGTCCCCAAATCCCAGTCATCGCCGTCCTGGGAAATCACCTTGGTCACGTGTCCCGTCGTCGTGACGAAGACGTAGTCGGGGCGGATGCCGGAGGCCGAATTGACCGCCACCGCCATCACCGGCGGTCCATCCAGGAAGGCTCCCCACGCCCCGCCGTAGTCGTAGGTGAACTCTGGCGTGTAGACACCGACGTCGATGGAGGAGGTCCAGCTGTCCTCGCTCACCACGGTGAGGAGGTCCATCCGAGCGTCCATGTTCATGTCGATGAGGCTCACCCGGTCTATGCCGGAAGTGGCGGCCTCCGTCCGGGCCAGCACCAGGTCCGGCACGTTGAAGAACTCCAGGCCCCCCTCGCCGACGACCACCGCGTCCCTCCGCAGGTCGCCATCGACGTCCCCCACGGCGAGGTCGTTGGTGTCCGCACGCGTGGGCATCCAGCTCTCGGCGGAGAACGTGCCGTTCCCACCGCCCACGTAGAACACGATCTTCTGCGCAGTGCGGCAGAGCGCGATCACATCGAGGGCGTAATCGAAGTTGAAGTCGCCCACCGCGACGTCGATCAGGCCGGCGTGGGTGACCGGGCCGTAGATCTCCTCCAACGTGGTGCCCGTCCAGCGGTACACCAGCACCACGCTCGCGCTCTCATTGGGACGTGCGCCCACCACCACCTCGGCAGCGCCGTTCCGGTCCATGTCCCCCACTGCCACCGCCACTGGATTGTCGACGGTGTCGAACTCCTGGAAGGTAAAGCCACCCGTGCCATAGCCCCACAAGAGCGCAATCTTTCCGGGCGCGGTGCCGCTGATGGTGACCAGATCCGGATTTCCGTCGCCGTTGATGTCTCCGCCCGCAAGGCGCGGCGCGGTGTATCCCGGGAGGTCGGTGACGCCCTGCGCGTCGTTGCAGCCGGAGTCGGGAAGACGGGCAAAGTCGATGGAAGCGGTCACGTTGTACGGAGAGATGAGGCCGTCCATGAACGCGGAAACGCGCACCAGCACCGGTCCGGTGTTCTCCGCGTTGGGCACGTCGACGGTGGTGTTCCACCAAAATGTGTGAGGCTCTCCAGCCTCGACGGTCTTGAGGTTGCGCGTCCCGGAATTGGGCGCCCCGCGATAGGTCTCCAAGAAGGAGCGGCCCGCGCGCGTGGCCTTCTTGAAGCCCGTTCCGTCGTCAAACTCCACCAGCACATCCACGGACCGACCCGCCGCCTGCTCCAGCGTGTAGAAGATGGGCACGCAGCCTTGCTGCACCGGCTCGTCGGTTTCCACGCCCGCGACGACGGGCGGCTGCGCATCCGACAGCCGGTAGTCCGAGGTTTCCATGCGGCTGATCATGTTGAGGAAGTCCGTCTCCGTCAGGCCCGAGGCATTGAAGGGCCCGCTCAGGAAGTTGCGGGCCGCCTCCGCAAGCTGGGTGGTGGTCATGTCGGCGGGCAGTGAGACGCCACCCGGAAGTTGGACGTCGACGGGTAGGCCGTCCGGACCGATGGTCTTGCCATCCATCACACCGTCAATGAAGTCCCGTTTCAGCGCATCAATCAAAACCATCTGGTCGGTCAAACCATGATCAAATGCGAGCTGGGAAAACGTGGCCAGGAGCAGGCCCAGCTTCCCACAATCGGAATCCGGGTCCACCGTCGCCGCCGTGGCAGCGTCGACGAGGCTACACACCGGAATGGTGTCCGGGCAGGGGTCGTAGCTCCCCACGTCCTCCACGCCCCACTCGATGTTGAGGTACGTGAGGGTTGCGTTGCAACTGTTGAGCGTGGTTCGGTTGCCGTCGGAGTCCTCGATGTCAGTGTAGGCAGTGAGCAAGCGGAAGTTCGCGCCGCCCATGCTCACCAGGTTGGCGCCGCCCATGCTCACCAGGTTGGCGCCGCCCATGCTCACCAGATTGGCGCCGCCCATGCTGACAAGGTTGCTGCCGTTGTTGGACACCACGCCGCCGCCATTGTTGGAGACTATGTTGCCGCCGTTGTTGGACACGACCCCCGCGACCCGTTCCGCGGCAATGGTGGAGCTCGGCGTCACGTAGAGGTCGGTGTCCTGAACCCAGGAACCCACGGTGCCGAGGGTGCCGTCCCGTAGAGGACCTTCGTCGGAAGCTGCCAGCGTGGTGTCATAGGCCCAGGCCTCCTCGGAGTAGGTACCATCGCCCGCGGTCACCCACGTGGGCTCGTCGGCGTAGACTTCCATCTCGGTGTAGCCCTCCGTGTCGGTTGGCGGCGACGAGAACCATGACGTGAACGTCTGGAAACCGTTCCAGATCCAGTCCCTCACCACGGCGCAACACACCCAATCTGCCACCACGTGGATCCGCAGGCGCACCTTCCTCCGCGGCTCCGCAACCTGCGGCGGGCCCGCGTCCGCCGTGTCGCCCCCATCGACATCACCGGCATCCGCCGCCCCGCCACCGTCCGCAATGCTTCCACCGCCGGCATCACCCTGTCCCCCATCCTCGCCGACGACGATGTTCCCGTCGGTAACGCCGCCCGCATCTCCGGGCAGGGCCGCGTCACCCGTTTGCCCTGCGTCTTGTGGTCCAACGGATCCATCCGGTCTCCCGGCGTCGCCCTGGCCCACGGCCGCATCGGGCACCAGCGACACCGCCGCGTCGACGCCGTCCCCTTCATCTGGCGGCGTCGTCTGGCCGGTGTTGGTGCAGGCGTGAGCTGCCATCGCACCGACAAGGAGGATGCCTCGCGTGCAGGATGTGAAGCGTTGCATGTTGCCCAATCCCTTCTGCGCGGTGGACGCGCACTTGACGCCCTCGCACGCAGGAGCGCGGGCGAGGAAACTGCAGTGATCCAATCACCAGAGTCTGGACAGGCGCCTCGGGCAACGTGGGATGCCCGCATCACTCCCACGCAAAAACTCCGCCACCAAAGCCCTGTGCCGAAAGCAAATACCCATTCACCTGAGCACAGACGAGATCGAGCATGCCATCCGAATTGAAATCAGCAGCGACGATTCCGGCACACCGATCCACGGGGCTCGATTGTGTGGACAGCGAGAAGATTAGCGGCGTCGCCGGGTCCCCGATCCCAACCTCAAGGTCTGAGGACTGGAAGCCGACCAGCAGGTAGTCCGTGTAGTCATCCCCTGTGAAATCCCCCGCGGTTACCAACGGCGCATCCTCGGTGAGGGTCCGGGTGATTCCCCAATCCAGCGTCAGGTCTCGGTTGTATCGCTGGATGTCCAGCACGCTGCCGTTGCCGCTGCTCGGCGCGTAGTCCGTCAGCAGCAACTCCGGCCGACCATCCTGGTCCAGGTCAAACACCTCCACGCGATTGTGCGCATTGTTGGACAGCGCCTCCTGCTTCACCACCTGTGACGAGGGGACGGTGAGGAAGAGGACGGTATTGGCATCATCGTGGGCAACCACGAATTCCGCGGCGCCGTCGTTGTTGAAGTCTCCCGCGGCAATGGAGCTCGGAGCCGCCAGCGTGGGAACCCGCAGCGCCAACGAGACGGCGCCGGATCCATCCCCGCGGAAGAGCGCCACCTGGTTGGCGGTGGAACAGGTCACGGCGACGTCGCGGTGCAGGTCTCCGTCGAGATCTCCCAGCGCCACGTCAGAGGTTCCCTGGCAGGTGTCCGCCACACCGCCCGGTGTCAGGCCGTCGGCGCCCCCCAGGAAGAGCTGCACCTTTCCGTTGAGTCCCAGGCTGGCCACCGCCACGTCGTCCACGCCATCGTGGTTCACGTCGCCCACGTCCAGAGCGACGGGGCCGAGCTGCGCGGTCAGCTCGGAGGCGGTGAACTGTCCGCTGCCATGTCCCAGGAAGACGCGCAGCTTGCTCAACGCGCTATCCGCCACCGCCACGTCCAACTTGCCGTCGCCATTGAAGTCGCCCGCCCTCACATCCGCAAAGCTGCCGCCAAGGCTGATGAGCTGACCGAACGCCGTGGGACAGGCGGGGAGAGCGGGGTCGAACTGCAGCGAGCCGGTGGCCACGCTTGGCGACGCCCGTCCCTCCAGGAACGCCGTGATGCGGATGTTGACCGTGACCACGTCGGTGGCGGTGATGTCGTTGGTGGCATTCCAGAGGAAGACGTGTTCCGCGGGCGTGAAACCCGTGGCCAGGCGACGCACGCCGTGGATTCCCGCGCCCATCGCCGTGGCGCCAGGTTCCGCATTGGCCTGGGTGGCGCGCTGGAAACCATTGCCCTCGTCAAACTCCACCAGCACATCCACGCGCCGGTTCCCGGGCTGACGCAGCGTGAAACCGATGTTGACGCAGCCACTGGTGGGAGCCTCCAGCAACGGACCGCCCACCACCGGCGGGCTGATGTCGGCGGAAACAAAGTCCTCGCGTTCCAAAGCGGCAATCATTTCCGTGAAGTCCGCGATTCCCAGCCCCGAGGTGTTGTAGCCACCGGTGAGGAAGTCCCGCGCCGCCTGCGCCAGGATGGTCGTCGTCAGGTTGGGTGGCAGCGTGATGTTGTTGGGCAACGGGATCGGAACGGAACCCACCTTTCCGTCGAGCACCCCGTCCATGAAGTCCAGCTTGAGCGCATCCACAAGGTCCAGCGGATGGGACACGCCCAGGGTCAGCGCGGCCTGCGCTAGCGCGGCATTGAGCAGCCCAAGCTTCACGCGCGGTGAGGCGGGATTGGATTGGATGTCCGTGGCCTGCGTGGCGTCGGTAAGGTCAAAGGGATCGATGGAAAGGGGGGCGGTGAGGTCGGTAATGGGTGCCACGCCAAACTCCGCCAGGAGCTGGCTGGTGTGGAAGCTGGTGCTGGTCACCTCCGTCGTCGCGGGCGGGTCCACGCCTCCTGCGGCTGCTGCGTCGATGATGCTTCCCAGGGTGATGGCGTCGACGACACCCGTGCCACCCAGGAGATCCGCGCCGAGAAGCCCCGGTCCCGCCGAAAAGAAGTTGCCACCACCGGCGGCCACCATCGCTCCGCTGTAGCCCAGCATCACCGCGTCGCGCACGCCGCCAATGGTGCTCCACGGCGTCACGTTGAGAATCTCGTCCGCGGACGAGACCAGCGCCAGCGCTGTGAGGGTGTGCGCCGCAAATGGCCCCGCGCTCAGGGCGTCTGCAGACACGGACCCCTGATCGTGCTCGGTGCCATCAAGGCCGGTGAAGCTTCCACCTCCCGCCGCCACGATCACTGCGCTGTTGAGAGCGGCACTGATGGCGAATTCCCCGGAGGCGCCGGTGGTGGCCGTCCCACCCGCCGCGGTTCCGCCGGGAACGGAGACGCACACCACGGTGGCACCTGCCACCGCGTCGTCGACCACGCGCCCGGTGATGGTGACCGTCTCCGCAGGCAGCGGCAGGAACAGCGGACCCGCGTCACCCGCCGGAACACCACTGTCGGTCTCGCCGGCGTCCATGCCGCGGGCGGCATCCGCACTCCCTGCATCGTGAACCTGCGTTCCGCCGTCGGACCGACCTGCGTCGTCGGAGATTCCACCCGCGTCGGTCCCCGTGGAGGCGTCGGCCAGGATAGCGGCGTCACGGGTGGTCACGGCCGCATCCCCCGCCACCGCGGCGTCCGCCTGCGTCACGGAACCGTCCTCCTGCCCGCCGGCGTCATCCCGCACGGCCGCGTCCAGCGACGTCACCGCGGCGTCTACCCTTCCGGTTCCGCCGGCGTCGTCGCCGCCACCCGTCCCACATCCCTCGCACGCCTGGGCGAGCAAGAGCACTCCCACGGACACCACCGACCGCAGCCGACACACCAACCCCATTTGAACCACCCCTCTCACCCGGGTTCACACGCCCACGGCTCTTCTCAGAACTCTTCCAGCTCCAGCGCCGTCCCCTTCTGCGAAGGCGCGGCTTTGGTTTCTGGTCGGGACGCGGAATTGGCTGATGGTTTCTTTTCCGCCACCAGCGTCACGTCCACGACGCGCTGTTTTTGCGAGTCCACCACCACCGTGGCCGCGCGATAGCCCTCACGGTGGACGCGCAGGGACAACACCCCGGCGCTCGTCGCCACCTGCAGCCGCATCGGCGTGATTCCCTTGCGGCTGCCCTCCAACTCCACCACCGCACCGGGCGGCTCGCTCCGGACCTCCACGCTCGTCGTCGTGGGGGCCGCGGGCGGCGGCTGTGGCGCTGGTGGCGGCGTGGGAGTTGGCGCAACCGGCGCGGGCGCGGCCACCGGGAGCGGCGGAGCCACGTCCACCGGCGCGGGCCTGAGCTCCACGGCGGCGGCCCGAGGCGTCTGCTTGTGCGACAGCCAGCCATAACCCGCCACCACCAGGACGAGCCCCACGGCCATGCCCCCGAACAACCCCCGCCCGCGCGACGCTCCGGACGACGCTGCGCCCGCGTTACCCGACGACGGCACACTGGCCACCGGCTTGGGCAGCCCCGGCGCGGTTTCCCGGGAAACCAGCTGGCTGGCGAGGTCCACCTCCACCGTGCTGGGTCGCCATTCCTCGGTGCGGTCCGGCACGGTCTGCACACTGGGGAGCGAGGGAGGCAGCAGCTGCGTGTCACCCGCGGGCACCGCGGTGCGCGTGACGCTGACGGTGTCGTCCTTCACCAGGCTCGGCGCAATGCGGGTGAAGCGGGCGGTGGCCGTGGGATCCACCAGGGCCTGCAGCAGCTTGATGGCCTCCTGCGCGTCGGCGGGACGTTCCGCGGCTTGCTTGGCCATCAGGCAATCCAGCGTGCGCTGCACGTCGGAACGCTTGGCCAGGTCCGGGCGCAGCGGCGTCAGTGAGGGCGTGGGCTCCTGGATGAGCTTCATGGCCAACGCCACCGGCGTGTCCGCCTTGTACGGCGTGTGACCGGTGAGCATCTGGAAGAAGACCACGCCCACCGAATAGATATCGGTTCGACGATCGACCGCCTCGCCCTGCGCCTGCTCCGGCGACATGTACGAGGGCGTGCCAATCACCGCGCCGGTCACCGTCAGGTTCGTGGCCTCCCGTTGCGACAACCGCGCAATTCCAAAGTCCATCACCTTGACGGTTTCACGCCCGGACTCGTCGCGGTGCAGGAAGATGTTGGCGGGTTTGATGTCGCGGTGGATGACGCCTTTCTGGTGCGCGTGGTGCAGCGCCTGCAGGACCTGACAGGCAACGTCCACCGCGCGCTCCAGCTCCAGCTTGCCGTGCTGCCGGATCTCCTTGGACAGCTCGACACCCCGCAGCAGCTCCATGGCCAGGTAGGGCTGGCCCTCCTCGCTGACCCCGAAGTCGTAGACCCGGACGGCGTTGGGGTGCTCCAGGAGCGCGGTGAGCTTGGCCTCCCGACGGAAACGCTCCTGCAGCTCCTCGCTGTCGGCGTCGAGCAGCTTGACCGCCACGGCGCGTTCCGTGCCCAGTTGCATGGCGCGGTAGACCTTGCCCATGCCGCCCCGTCCCAGGAGCTCCTGCAGCTCGTAGCGACCGTCCAGGATTGCGGGGCGTTTGGGGGCCAAGGCGGGGTCCTCCGGGAGCGTGCTAATCCAACCCTATCTCATTGGTCGTCGGCCTTGGTACCCAGCACCACCGTCACCGACCCACCCGCGCGGTTCACCGTGGCCAGGTCCGGGATGCCGTCGTGGTTGGCATCCAGTGCCACCACGTCCAC
Organism: Myxococcota bacterium; assembly: GCA_040752415.1. Taxonomy (GTDB): domain Bacteria; phylum Myxococcota; class JACRCW01; order JACRCW01; family JACRCW01; genus JBFMGU01. The sequence continues at coordinate 13,012 of JBFMGU010000134.1, read as the reverse complement.
CGGCTCGTCACCCACGGGGATCGTCTCGTCGAGCACGTAACCGTAGCTGTAGATGTCGAACTTGAAGACGAGCATGGTGTCGTTGGCGGTGCTGATGGCGGCGATCTTCCGGTGTTCGTGATGATTGCTGTAGCCGGGCCCGTTGGCCCCGAACATGTTGCCCGCAAAGGTGGCCACCGCCACCTTCGTGGGAATGAAACCGGTGGTAGCCAGATCCTGCCCCGGGTAGACGAACGAGTTGAACGCGTCGCCGATCACGTGGGTGTATGGGTCCACGACCGTCCCCGTCCATTGCACCGCGGCGCCGTCCGCGCGTGCCACCAGGACCTCCATGATCGTGCGGTCATAGGTGTTCTCTCCATAGAGGTGACCCACGGCGAGACCCGTGCCGCGAGTCCGGTCCGCCACGTGGATGAGGAGCGTGCCGTTCCTGATCTCCAGGCCCATGAGCGTGTCGGAGTCGGAGTGCACCACCACCACCTCGTCGGTCCCGTTGCCATCCAGGTCTCCCATCCCGACGTCGGAAGGCGTCCCGGGCGTGGCGGGCGCGGCCCTTTCAGTGAACGTTCCGTCACCGTGTCCCTGGAACAGCCGGACCCAGCGGCTGGGGTAGATGACCGACACGTCGGGACGCAGGTCGCCGTTGATGTCGCCCAGGGCCAGCATGGTGCCCCCCGCTTCTGCCGCCGTCTCGGTGCTGAACGCCAGGCCGTCGGGTCCACCCCGGTAAAACAGGAGGGCGCCCGAACCAGAGAGCACCACCACGTCCTGGAACCCGTCCAGGTCGATGTCCGCCGCGGCAACGTCGGTGGGCGCGCCGCTCAAAGGCAGGGAGCGGACACTGAACTGGCCGTCGCCGTGCCCCCCCAACTGCACCAGGGAGTTGCCCGGCGCGTCCGCTACCACCGCGATGTCGTGCTTCCCGTCGCCATTGAAGTCGCCCGCCACGGCGGCCTGGCCGCGCGTGCCTCCCTCCAGGTTGACCACGCTGCCCGTGGCTTCCGGGCACGTGACGTTCTCAGCGCGGTTGAAGTCCACGTACTGCGCATAGATGTGGCGCCCGCCCACACGCTGGCCGTTGATGATCGCGCGGACACCGATGAGCAGAGAGCCCTCGTAGCGGCACCGCTCGAGGGGGCCATCGGGATACTGGTACTGGCACGCCACCGTGTTCTCGTTGTAGCCGCGCGGGATGTCGTGGAGGGCATTCCAATAGAACAGGTGTCCCTGCGGCCCGTCGGTGAGGGTGTCCAGCGCGTAGGTCCCGGTGATGTGGAAATCATTGATGGTTGTATTGGGCGGGGCACCGGCCTGCGTCGCACGCAGCAGATAGTCACCCCAGTTGGCACTGACCTCCTCGGGTGTGGGCGGCACCACCTGGTCCGGCAAGAAACGGTATTCCACCATGACGTCCACGCGCTGACCGGCGTTCTGGTTCAGCGTGTAGTAGATGGGCACGCAGCCGGTGGCCACCATGCTGTTGTCGAGGGGGAAGACCTCCACGGTGGGCGGCGCACCGGTGACCGGCTCATATTCGCCCATCTCGATCAGCGTCAGCAGGGCGGTGAAATCCGCGGCAGTGGTGCCGGAAGCATTCTGGGGGCCGGCCAGGAAGTTCTCCGCGGCGAGCCGCATCGTACCGTACACGTTGGGCAGCGCCGCTCCTCCCGGAAGGGTGACGACCTTGGCAATCCCGTTGTCACCCGGCGCATACCCGTCAAACCGGCAGTCCTGGAAGTCCTTGCGCAGGGCATCCATGTAACCGAGCGGACCGGCGTTGAGGTCCACCCCCGCCTGGGAAAAGGCCGCGACCAGCAAACCATAGACAACTTCGGGAGAATCCCGCGCTGCCTGGATTGCCAATGCATTCGCGGGATTGCTGAAATCCACCGGCACCAGGCTCAGGATGTTGGGCGGCAGCTGGGTGAGATCCACCGCGCCAAGCTCCGCCAACAGCCACGCAAGCAGGGCATTGGTGTTCTGGATGTTGATTTCCTGACCGTTGGAGTCGCGCACCGTCAGGCTGGTGACGCCGGCGTTGCGCGCGTCCCAACCCGTGCCATCCGGCAGAAGGGCGCCGAGGGGATTGCTCTTGCAGCTGGTCAGGATGGTGGTGAACGGCGTCAGGACAACCGGGATCTCCGTGGCGGGCTCGGCGGGGAGGACCAGGTCGGCCGCCATCATCTGGTCAAAGACCTCGCCCGCGGCGGCGAAGAGGCAGTCGTCGCCCAGGGATGCCGTGGTTCCGTCCGCTTCGTTGGTGAACGTTCCTCCGCACGCGGTGACGATCCCGCGCACGCCACCCACGGCCGACAGCACCGCAATTCCGTCGGAATTGGTCAGGAAGGACGTGGACTCCTCCCGACGCAGCCCCGACGTGAACTGCACCGTCGCGTTCTGGGTGACATTGGCAATCACGTGCGCACGGATGGTCACCGGCGCCGTGGAACCTTCCTCGAAAACGGTGTTCCCCGCGTCGGCCTCGCCGCCGTCGGTGGCGAAGCCGGCGTCGGCTCCGGACGGCGTGCCGCCATCGTTGTCGGACCACGTGCCAGCGTCGTCACCGGGCAGAAGGCCTCCATCATGATCGGAGGAGGTGCCGGCGTCGTCACCAGGCGGCGTGCCAGCGTCATCACCGGGCTGCGTGCCGCCGTCGGTGCTGGGCAGGGTTCCCGCGTCGTCTCCATTGGAGGCGCCGGCGTCGCCAGTCTCTCCCGCGTCGTTGGCCGTTGCAGCGTCGGGGCCACCGCCCCCTCCCCCGTCGACGCGTGAGATTCCCGCGTCGGTGCCCGTCGTCTCGTCGGGAGTCCCCGTGCCCGGGCCGGGACACGCCGCCAACACCATGGCCAATCCCAGGAGGGAAACCCGCTTCACCCCAGAACGCATACACGACTCCATCGTCCCTCCCTCATCACCAGAAACCATCCATCAATTGTCGTTCTACGAGCGGCGCCGACGACCACGCACCAGGGCCAGGACCACCATGGCGCCCGCGCTCACCAGCATCTCGGGTGACGCACCGCCCTCCGTGGTGGAGCACCCGCAGGCCCGCGCCAACACCTGGCCCGCCTCCTGCGCGATGTTGCCCCGCTTCGCCGGTCCACCATCCCGTCGACGCGCGTTGTCGCCGGCATCCAGCCCCGCACCGGCATCCATGCCCGCGTCGCAATCGGCGCCGGCGTCACCCGACGAGCCCGGATTGCACCCGTTCACGCCCGCCACGCACAGCCCGCCCTCGCACGCATCGGAAATGCACATGCGATTGCGGTCGCACAGCACGTCGCATGCTTCCCGCGGAACGCACGCACCATCCAGGCAGTACATGTCGGAAGGGCAATCCGGGTCCACGTTGCATTGCGCGGGAGTGCCCGCGTCCGCCTGCGGTTGGCAGGTGCGGGTGGTCTCCTCGCAGATGCCGGAGGTGCACATGCTGTCGCGGTCACAGCACACGTTGTTGTCGGTGCAATCCGGCGTGCACGAGCCCACGGTGCAGCCGTTCTCACCGTTCAGACAACAGTAATTGCGCGCCGGGCACTGGGAGTCCTGCGTGCAGCTCACGCAGTTGGAGCACACCCCGCCCACGCATGAGTCGGAGACGCACATGCGGTTGCGGTCGCACAGCACGCCGCAGCGCTCCGTCGCGACGCAGACGCCGCCCTGGCAATACATGTCCAGGGGACAGTCGGAATCCACGGTGCATTGCATCTGGGGACCCGCGTCCGCCTGCGGGATGCAGGTACGTGTGCCCTCGTCACAGATGCCGGAGAGGCACATCGTGTCGCGGTCGCAGCACTGCGCGTTGTCGGTGCAAGCCAGCACGCAGGCCCCGGCCTGGCAATTGGGGTCTCCCAGCTGGCAGCAGTAGTTCCCCGTCGGGCACATGGCGTCGTTGATGCAGGTGACGCAATTGCTGCAGACGTTGCCGGTGCAGGAGTTGGAGATGCACATGCGCGCGCGGTCGCAGCTGTTGCCGCACCCCTGCTGCGGAACGCACACGCCGTTGTCGCAGTACCTATCCGAGGGACAATTGGAATCCGTGATGCAATCCGGCCCACCGCCGTCGGGCGGCGTGCAGCGCCCGGTGGTCTCGTCGCAGTCCAGCGAGGGACACTGGGTGTCATTGGTGCAGCAGAAACAGGAATTGCCCACGCAGGAGTCCGAGAGGCACATCCGATCGCGATCGCAGAAGGCGGCGCATTGCTCACGCGGAACACAGACGCCGGTCTGGCAGTACCTATCCAGCGGGCAATCCGAATCGACAATGCAGCTCATCAGCCCGGCGTCGGTCTGGTTTCCCGCGTCCATCCCGTTACCGGCGTCCACCACGGTGCCCGCATCAGCCCCCGCGTCGAGCAGAGGCCCGCCGTCCGTCACCACCGGGATCCCACCGTCGGGATTCAGGCAGGTTCCGGTGGCCTCGTCGCAGGTGCCCGAGGGGCAATCGGTATCGTCGTCGCAGCAGGCGCACAGGCCGTCAACGCAGGAGTCTATCGCGCACACGCGGTTGCGGTCGCAGAAGACGCCGCACCCTTCCCGCGGGACGCACCAGCCATTGCGACAGTACTTGTCCAAGGGACAACCAGAGTCGTCGCCGCATTGAGCAAACGGACCGCCGCCGCCGGCGTCCGGTTGATCACCCACGCATTGACCAATGGTTTCGTCACAATTCCCCGAGCAACATTGCCGGTCGCGGTTGCAGGTTCCGCCCGCCCCCACGCAGTTCATGCACACGCCGAGGTTGCACCACTGGTCTCCGGTCCGGCAGCAATACGTGAGCTGCGCGCAGACCTCGTCAATGCCGCAGGCGGGACAAACCGGGTCGGTCTGGCGCGGAGCGTCGCAGACATCCAGGGTCACGGTGGCGCGGGTGACGCCGGGGCCGCCCCCGGGAATGTTGCCGCTCATGGTGACGCGGAAGATGTAGAGGTCCGCGCGATCGGGAGTGAAGGTCTGCGTGCCCGCGGTGGTCAGTAGCGGCGCGGAGGAAGCGGTGGGGCGGCGCTTGAAGTCCCAGGTGAAGCTGGTGGCATTCTGCGGCGCGGTGCTCAGCTGCACCGGCGTGTTCACCGGAACACGAATGTAATTGATGGTGGGGCGGTCCGGCAGCGCGGGTTTGGCCACGCGAATCCGCTTGTTACCCATTTCCGCGATGTAGAGGTTGCCCGTGCCCGGCTCCCAGAGGATTCCCGCGGCGCCATCCAGCATGCCGTCCGGGCCCGTGCCGCTCAGCACGCCGTTGGAACCACCGCCAATGATGGTGGAGACCATTCCATCGGTACCAATCTTCCGGATGCGCGCCCCCTCCGCCACGTAGACGTTCCCGGCGTTGTCCACCGCCACGTCGTAGACGGTGCCGAATCGGGCAATCGCCGCGGGCCCGTCGCGCCAGAAGCTCTCGTAGTAGCTGCCCGCCACGGTGGTGACCGTGCCCACACCGGTGCCGGGATCCACCTCGACCTTGCGGATGGCGTAGTTGTTCCCGTCGGCCACGTAGTAGACGTTGGGGTTGCTGAGGTCGCGGGTGATGCCCTGGGGATTGCGGAATGCCGCGCCGGAGCCCACACCGTCGTAGAACTCATAGTTGCCACCTGCCACCAGGTCGACACTTCCGTTGTCGGGAATCCCGTTGTTGTCGTCGTCGACCGTGGACACGCGGTAGACGCCCCGGTCCGCGGTGACAAAGAGGTCCCTCCCATCCGCGCTGATGGCCATGCTGCGCACGTAGGTGACCCCCGCCCAGGTCACCTGCTCCGGCGCCACGGGGTCGCAACCATCTACCGGCGGCGTCACCCGTTGGATGGTGTTCCCACCCTGCTCCGAGACAAAGATGTAGCCCTGGTAGTTGACCGCAACGTCCAGCGGCCCGTTGAAACGTCGCTCCGGGGCCGCGCCCGTCTCATAAGGAGACCCGGCAATGTTGTCCACGTCGAGCTGCGGCCCATCTCCACAGTCATTCTCGACGATGCGGAAAAGGGAGTGCTGGCGCGCGTCGACGACGAGGATCTGGCCGTTGGGCTGACACGGACCGGGATTGCAGTCCATGCCCAGCGTCATCCCGCGCGGCTCATCAAATGGCTCGGGGCGCGTGTGCTCCGGCGTGGCACCACCATCCGGCGTGAGCGAGTACTTCTTGCGGTACTTGGCGCTCCCGGCCAGCGTCCGCGTGAGCCCACCGTATTCCACCATCCGGATCGCGTCGTTGCCCGTGTCGGCCACGTAATGTGTGCCGGCCCGCGACGCGATGCTGCTCGGGAAACTGAAGAATGCGCTGTCACCGGTGCCGTCCCTGAAACCGGGAGAGCCTTGACCGGAGAGGAAGTTGATGGGATTCGGCGCGGCCTGGGCGGGAATGAAATGGAGGAGCTGACGGGTGGTGTTGCCAATGATGGCGTATTCACCAATCCGGTTGCCGGTGCCCGTGCCGTCATCCTGCCCGTCATCAAAGCCCAGGCCTCCCGCCTGGACCAGGCTGTTCACGCTGTTGCGTGTCCCGTCGACGGTTCCCACGTAGCACGGCTGTCCCGCCGGCCCCGTCCCGTCGACCCAGCGGATGAGGGTGTTGCGCCTGTCAGCCACAAAAGCCAGCCCGCCCATGGAGATCGCGATGTCTTCGGGCGCCCAGAAGAGCGCGGCCGTACCGAATCCATCGGCGTATCCGTCGCTGGCGCCGGCCACCGTGGTCATGCTCTGCGTCGTCACGCTCACCGCGCGCACCGTGGAGTAGTAGGAGTCGGTGACCCAGAGCTCGTTGCGGGGCAGGTGGTAGGCCATGCCCGACGGGGTGTGGATGCGCGCGTCGACAGCGGAACCGTCGACGTAACCAACCTGGCCGGGGGCACCCGCGAAGGTGCTGACTTCACCGGTGGTCAAGTCAATGTGACGGATGCAGGCGTTGCCCGAATCCGCCACGTAGAGAGAGGTGCCACCCGGAGCCAGGACGAGCGCAGTGGGGTAACGGAACAACGCGTTGGCGCCAACCCCGTCGGCAAATCCTTCCTCGCGGTACCTCCCCGCCACCGTGGTGACCTCCCCGGTGACAAGGTCAATCTTTCGAATGATGTTTGCCGAGCTCTCCGAGATGTAGACCGCTCCCTGTCCGCTCCCGCCCGGCGGGAATGCGTTGGGAGCCACGGCGTCGACGGTCGCAGCAATGCCTGAGGGCCCATAGAACAGTGCTTCCACGGGACAGGACTCCGGCGACGCGGTGTCCGGGCAATCCCACTTCCGGACTCCGTCCGAGTACCCCGTGCCCGACCGCTCCCCCGTGGCCAGGTTCCCCCAGGAGAACACGGTCCACTCATCCTGGGCCGCACGGGCATTTGTTGACATCCCAGTCAACGCCACCATGACGAGGACGCAGAGCTGCTTACGCAAGGGCACCCCTCTGGGCCGCACCAGTGATTCCGCGGCTGTACACCGTTTGGAGGGAAGACTCTGCCCCAGACCGGGCGCCGCTGTCCACATGGCAAACAACGGTTTGCCACGATTGGCCCACGCCAGCGCGGAGAGCGAAAGCCCGCGTAATCCTTGGCATTCCTGGGAACGTCAGGAGTGTTGACCAAGTCGTCAATTTGTCATCCGAGTTGACCATTGCTCGGAGTGTCGTCGGAGAAAGCCCGTTGCTGGCACCACTTGCGGCACCGAGCGTGGACTTTGCCCCGGAGGCCTGCTGCTACGGGATTCGCCGGCGGCGGGTAAGGGCCAGGACCACCAGCGCGCCCGCGCTCACCAGCATCTCCGGTGACGCGCCGCCTTCCGCCGTGGAGCAACCGCAGGCCCGCGCCAACGTGTGCCCCGCCTCCTGCGCAATGTTGCCCCGCCGCGCCGGCCCTCCATCCCGACGACGCGCGTTGTCACCACCATCCAGCCCCGCGCCGGCATCCACGCCCGCGTCGCAATTGGTCCCCGCCCCGCCCGACGACGAGCTCGAGCCCGGATTGCACCCGTTCGCGCCCGCCACGCACAGCCCACCTTCGCACGTATCGGAAATGCACATGCGATTGCGGTCGCACAGCACGTCACACGCTTCCCGCGGAACGCAGGCGCCGTCCTGGCAATACATCTCGGAAGGACAATCCGAATCCACATTGCATTGCGTGGGAACGCCAGCGTCCGCCTGCGGCTGACAGGTGCGGGTGGTCTCCTCGCAAATTCCGGAGAGACACATGTTGTCGCGGTCGCAGCACACGTTGTTGTCGACGCAATCCGCCGTGCAGGTGCCAGGCGTGCATCCGTCCTCTCCCGTCAAACAGCAGTACATCCGCGCGGGGCACTGGGGATCCTGCGTACACGCGACGCAATCCGAGCACACCCCGGCCACGCACGAATTGGAGAGGCACATGCTGTTGCGGTCGCAGAGCACCCCGCACGTCTCGGTGAGCACGCAGGTGGTGCCCTGGCAATACGCGTCGGAGGGACAGTCGGAATCCACGGTGCATTGCGTGGTTGGTCCCGCGTCCGCCTGGGGAAGGCAGGTGCGTGTGTTCTCCTCACAGATACCGGAGAGGCACATCGCGTCGCGGTCGCAGCACTGGGCGTTGTCGGCACAGGCCAGGACGCAGGCGCCGGTCTGGCAATTGGGGTCTCCCGCCTGGCAGCAGTAGTTCCCCGTCGGGCACATGGCGTCGTTGATGCAGGTTGCGCAGTTGCTGCAGACGTTGCCGGTGCAGGAGTTGGAGAGGCACATGCGCGCGCGGTCGCAGCTGAGGCCGCAATCCTTCCGCGGCACGCACGCACCACCCTCGCAATACTCATCCGACGGGCAATTGGAATCCGTGATGCATTCCGGCCCACCACCGTCGGGCGGAGTGCAGCGCCCCGTGGTCTCGTCGCAATCCAGCGAAGCACACTGGTTGTCATTGGTGCAACAGAAACAGGAGTTGTCCACACAGGAATCCGAGAGGCACATCCGGTCCCGGTCACACGCGCTGGCACAGTCCTCCCGCACCACGCACGTCCCGTTCAGGCAATAGCGATCCCATGGGCAATCCGAATCGATGACGCAGCTCGTGGCTCCGGCGTCGGTCCGGTTTCCCGCATCAACCCGGTTTCCCGCGTCTCTGTCAATGCCGGCGTCGAGAGAGTTGCCTGCGTCCGCCCGGTTCCCATCCGCGTTTCCAGCGTCGCCAGGGGTTCCACCATCCGTGGTTCCCGCGCCCGCATCACACACATTGCATGCGCCAGTGACTTCGTCGCAGCCGCACAGGCACTGGTTGTCGTTGGTACAGCACCCGCAGACTCCGTTCGCACACACGTCGATATCGCACATTCTGTTGCGGTCACAGATGTCGCCACACGAGTCCCTGGGCCGGCAGCATCCATCCCGACAGTAATCCGTGGCGGGACACGCGGAATCGTCGCCGCAGGGGGTGGAGCACGTGTTGCAGGCGCTGATGTCGCTGGTGCATTGACCAATGGTTTCGTCGCAATTGCCGGAGGCGCACATCGTGTCGCGGGTACAGGCGCTCCCCCCGGGCAAGGTCGTAGGACACGCACCGACGGTGCAGGATGGGTCGCCCGCGATGCAACAGTAGGAGCACGCCGGGCAGACCTCGTCGACACCGCAGGCGGGACAGCCGGGACCGGCGGTGGCGCACACGTCCACCGTCACGGTGCTGCGCGTCACCCCAAGGTTGTTGGACATGGTGACGCGGAAGATGAACAGGTCCGCCACGTCGGGAGTGAAGCTGGGCGCGCTGGCGGTGGTGAGGAGCGGCGCCACGGATGCGTTGGGATGACGCAGGTAATCCCAGGTCCACGTGGTGGCCGTCTGCGGCGCGGTGCCCAGCTGCACCGGCATGCCCACCGGAGCGCGAATGTAATTGACGGTGGGGCGGTCCGGGATGGCGGGCCGCGCCAGTCGGATGCTCCGGCCCTGCGTGTCGGAGATGAAGAGATTCCCCGTCGTGGGCTGCCATAGGATTCCCGCCGCGGCGTTGACCGCGCCGTCGGGACCCGTGCCGGTGGAGACACCACTGCCCTGCCCACCAATCACCGTGGCAACATTTCCGTCCGTCCCGATCCGACGGATGCGGAAGTCCTCCGTGACGTAGACGTTCCCCGTGGCATCCACCGCCACGTCGTACACGTTCTCGAAACGGGCGCTGCCTGCCGGGCCGTCGCGCCAGAAGTTCTCGAAGGCATTCCCCGCCACCGTGGTGACCCGACCCACCGGCGTCCCGTCGATCTCCTGATCAGGAACGATCTTGCGGATGGCGTAGTTGTACGTGTCCGCCACGTAGAGGTCGTTGGAATTGGGATCCCGGACGATGCCTTCCGGCGAGTTGAAAGTGGCGTTGGAGCCAAGGCCGTCGCTCCATCCGGGGTTGCCGCCGGCCCACAGCAGCACCGTGGGATCGTCGGGGACGCCGTTGGTGTCCTGGTCCACAACGGAGACCCGGTAGACCCCGTAGCCAGCCGTGGCGAAGAGGTATTGCCCGTCCTGGCTCAACGCCAGGCCCCGCACCCTGCCGGGGAGGCCCGCCCAGACCACCTGCTGCGGGGCCACCGGCTGGCACTGGTCCGGGGGTGGCGGCGTCACCCGCTGGATCTGGTTGTTGAGGAAATCCGCCACGTAGAGGTACCCGAGCCCGTCCACGGCGACGTCCATTGGGCCGTTGAACGCCCGGTCCACGGCGGAACCCGGGATGTAGACCTGTCCCGCAATGGCCTTCACCTGCAGCGCCGGGCCCTGGCCGCAGTCCAGCGTCACCAGCTGCTTGATGTTGTGTTGGCGCTTGTCCGCCACGTAGAGCTGGCCCTGCGGGCCAAAAGCCATGCCGCGCGGCTCGTCGAGGGGCGTGGGCATCTGGTGGTCGGGGAGCGGTCCGCCATCCGGGGTCAGCGAGTACCGCTGACGGTAGGAGCGTCCGCCCGCCACGGTCTCCACATTCCCAGAATAGTCCACCATCCGAACGGAGAAGGTGTTGGAGTCGGCCACGTAGTGCGTCCCACGCTCGGAATCGATGCTGCGCGGAAAGCTGAAGTACGCGGTGTCGTCGGTGCCGTCCGCCCAGCCCTGGGCACCGTTGCCAGCCAGGAAGTTCACGACCTGAGGTACCGCCGTACCGGGGAAGAAGAGGATGTTGTGCCGGTTGCTGTTGCCAATGAGCGCGTAGCCGCCGTTGGTGTCCTCGTCGTAACCCATGCCCATGGCGGAAACATTGCTGCTGTACACCACGGTGCCCACGCAGAATTCCGCGCCGTTCTCCACCACCCAGCGCACGCGATAATTCAAGGTATCCGCGACGAAGGCCACGCCCTCCGGCGAGATGGTGATGTCCTGCGGTCCCCGGAACATCGCCGCCGCGCCGCAGCCGTCCGCGAACCCGTCGTTGGACCCCGCAAGGGTGGTGATGGAAGGAGGAAAGCTGTCCAGGCTGATCGCGCGCACCAGGCCGGAGTGCGCGTCGGTGACCCACAACTCGTTCCGCGGCAGGTGGTAGGCGAGCCCCTCGGGGGTGTGCAACGCCCCGACGCCCTGGGGCCCGTCGACAATGGCGGTCACGCCGGGGATGCCGATGAGGGTGCTGACCTCGCCGGTGGTGAGATCAATGTGGCGGATGACCGAGTTGTACCGGTCCACCACGTACAGCGACGTCTCCCCGGGCGCGAGCACCATGGCGGTTGGCGTGTTGAACCGGGCGTTGGCCCCCACGCCGTCGGCATAGCCCGCGGAGCGGTAGAGACCCGCCACCGTGGTGACCTCGCCGGTCTCAAGGTTGATGCGCCGGATGACGTGGGTGGCGCGCTCCGAGACGTAGACCATTCCCTGCCCGGGTACGCCGCCCCAGGGCGCTACGGCGTCTTGCGTGACGACAATGCCAGATGGGTTGCTGAAGAGCGCAGAGACCGGACAGGTGCTGGGGTCCGCGGCACCTTGCGGACACAACTGGCGCAGACCGTCCGTGTAACCGCTTCCCGCTGCGCCTCCCACGTAGGGGAACACGGTCCACTCATCCGGGGCCGCGTGGGCAGCGGTTGACTCACCCGTCAACACCCCCAGGAACACGACGACACCAAGCTGTTTGCGCAAGGGCCCCCCTGCCGGCACCCATGACATCAGGTCCTGTAAACGGTTGGAGGGGGAATGTGCCCCAGCGCCCGGGACGCTGTCCACGGGACCACCCCAGGTGTTTGGCCGCCATGGACACAACCGGCCGGACGCCACTAAGGTCCGCGCAATCCTTGGCTTTCCCGGAATCCGTCAGCGTCATTGACTGTTGCGTCAACCCGTCATCCAGATTGACGATCCGGCAGCATTCACGACGTGGACCAGGGGGCGGGAGAGCGCCGCGGCGCGCCGATGCGCAACGGCTGTTGGGGAGGGGGAGCTGGAGAGCACATGAGCGGTCGCAGCTTGGGGGTGGTGGTGGCGGTGGTGTGCCTGGCGCACGCGGCGTGGGCCCAGGAGCCGAGCGGTGAGGAGCGCGCGAGAGAGCAGCACCGCGCGGCGGTCCAGGCGTTCAACGCGGGCGACTACGAGGGGGCGGCCGCGGCGTTCTCCGAGGCCTACAAGATCCACCCCGACCCCAAGATCCGCCTCAACCTCGCCATTGCCTACGACAAGCTGGCCAACCTGGACGGCGCGATGGTGGAGCTGGAGGCGTTCATCAGCGAGCGCCCCGACCATCCCAAGGTCCCCGCGGCGCGCGCGCGCCTGGGTGAGCTGGGCACGTTGATGTCCAAGCAGGGCAAGCTGGTCATCCACGCCAGTCCCACGCCCGACAAGGCCACCATTGGCGGTCGCACCTTCAAGCAGTTCCCCGTCAACGTCTGGCTGGACCCGGGCAGGTACACGCTGACCGTGGAGAAGGCGGGCATCCAGCCCTTCAGCCGCGAGCTGGAGATCAAGCGCGGCGAGCGGCTGGAAGCGCAGCTCACCCTGGACGCTTCCAACGCCGTGGCCGCGTCCTCGTCGTCACCCGGCGCGCCCGGCGCTGGCGGATCGTCGTCCCCCGTCACCGCTCCCGGGACTCCGGGCAGCGGCGGCGCGGCCGCTCCGTCGACGAGC
>JBFMGU010000133.1:0-29017 GCA_040752415.1 Myxococcota bacterium | reverse complement strand
GGGGGCGGCGGGGCGGGCTCGGTGGGCGGAGGCGGCGCGGCCTTCTCGGCGGCGGGCGCGGCTCCGTCGCCGGTGTTGCCGCCCAGCAGCTCGGCGGCGGCCAGCGCGTCGGCCATGAACATGGCGGTGGCGCCGGGCGGAGGCAGGTTGGCGGGGAGCTTGGCGGCCAGGCCTGGCGGCGGACTGGCGGGCGCCTCGTCCTCACGGACCTGCGCGCGGATCTCGCCGGTGATGGCGCTGGGATCCACCGGGATGGCCAGCTCCTCCGCCAGGCGTCCCTTCTTGCCCACGGAGGGCCCGGGCGGCGGCGGGGGTGGCGCAATCGCCTGGCGTCCGCTCTCCTCGACGAGCGAGGGGTCCTTCCAATCCACCGGCCTGCGCTTGGGCTTGTTGGAGCGGTCGGAGGTCTCGTCGGAGAGGGGCATGACGCGCGCGCTGGTGGGCACCGGCGTGGGCCCCGCCGCGCTCTTCTCCGGCTTGGGAGCCAGCGGTGCCGCACCCCGTCCCGCCTCGATGCGCGTCCGCTCCGGCCCGCCGCCGTTGCCCTTGGGCTGCGGAATCTCCACCGCCTTGGCGCTGGTCCCCACCAGGGGCTGCACCGTCCCGGAGCGCACCTGCACTCCCGCCGCCACCTGCGCCTTCCCCAGCGACGACGTCTCCGCCCGCGTGGCGCCCACCTCCTCGAACTCGCGCGCCGCGTCGTCGGAGGAATTCTCCGCGGCTTGGATGTCCGCCATGGCCGCGGCCTGCGCGTTGGGCTCGAAGCGCGTGCGGTCCGGCTCGTCCTGGCTCGGCGCCTTCTTGGGCAACACCGCGGCGGAGGCAGCGGCGGCCGCGGCCTGCGCATTGGGCTCGAAGCGCGTGCGGTCCGGCTCGTCCTGGCTCGGCGCCTTCTTGGGCAGCACCGCGGCGGAGGCGGCAGCGGCGGCGGCCTGTGCGTTGGGCTCGAAGCGCGTGCGGTCCGGCTCGTCCTGGTTGGGGGCCTTCTTGGGCAGCACCGCCGCGCCCGCCGACGAGAGCTCCTTGGTTCCGCTGCCCAGGGAGGGCAGGGAGCTCCGGATTCCCGTCGGAGCGGCGGGCTTGGCGGCGGGGGGCGCGGGAGGCGTGGGCGTGGCGGGGAGGGGCTGCGCGCGCTTGCCGGGCTTGGGGCCGGAGCCGGACTTGTTGACGTCGGAAGCCCACGGGTCCCCGCCTTGCGCCTGCTTGGACAGCGACGCGTCGAACTTGGGGAGGTCCTCCTGGCGCAGCATCATCGTCGAGGCCACGTCCAGGTCCGCGGCGGGCGCGGGAGGCGGCGGAGCCGGGCGCTGCGTGTTCAGCGTCACCACGCCCTTGCCGGCAATGACCCCTCCGCCCTTCTTCTCCGACGTGGCCGCGGCCGCGGCCAACGGTGAGGCGGCGCCGCCCGGCTTTTCGGTCATGCTCTGCAGGGACACCAGGCGCGTGCGGGAAGCCTTCTGCTCCTTCTGCGGCCCGAACACCTCACGCATCAGGCGCGCAATGTCCGCCGCCTTGGCCACCATGCCGTTCTTGTGCGCGCACTGGCCCAGCGCCAGCTCGAACGTTCCCGCGTCGGGATAGCGGTCATCCGCCGCCTTGCTCAGCGACTTGCGGATGATCGCCTCCAGGTCCGGCGGGCAGCTCAGCGTCGGCGGCAGGACCGGCACCTCGGCGCTGCGCATGCGGTCCAGCGTGGAGATGTCGCTGCTGCCGGCGAACAGGCGCTCGCCGGTGATCATCTCGTAGAGCAGGATGCCCACGTTGTAGAGGTCGCTGCGGGCGTCCAGCTTCTTCCCGCGCGCCTGCTCCGGGCTCATGTACCCGAACTTGCCCTTCACCACGCCGGCCATGGTGTGGTGACCGCTGTGCGCAACCTTGGCAATGCCAAAGTCCGTCAGCTTCACCCAGCCCTCGTAGCCGATCATGACGTTGTGCGGGCTGATGTCGCGGTGGATGAGATTCATCGGCCGGCCCGACGAATCCTTGGCGTTGTGCGCGTAATCCAGCGCCAGCAGCGTCTCCCGCGCAATCTGGGTGGCCACCGCGGGAGTGATGCGGATGCCCTTGATGGACGCCGCGTAGATGACGTCCGCCAGGTCCTTCCCGTCGGCGAACTCCATCACGATGTAGTAGTCGTTGGAGTCGCTCATCGCGAGGTCATGGACCTGCACGATGTTGGGGTTGCGCAGCTGCTGGGCCACGCGCGCCTCGTCAATGAACATCTGGACGAGGTCCGGGTCCTTGGTGAACTGCGGCAGGATGCGCTTGACGGCGAACTGCTTGCCTTCCCCCTCCTTGGTGTTCAGCCGGGCGCGGTAGACCTCCGCCATGCCGCCCGTGGCCACCATGTCCAGGATTTCCAGATCACCCAGCTTGGTTGCCATCGCCCGTCTCCCGGCTGCGTGGTTCTTTGCCCGCAGGGTCCGCCGCTGCGGCATCCTAACGCAAGACGCCCGGGCGCGGGGGCAAAGCTTGCCGGGGCCGGGGCTGGCGTGCCGATCACCTGGGCCTTGAGCGTGGGAAGCCGGGCCTCACCCGCCGGAGAGCTCAGGGGCAGCGCGCCTGGGCCAGCGGCCGACGCTCGACGAGCTGGCCGGGAACCCTCGCGGACGCCGCTGATCTCCGGCGAATGGGCGGCGCGTGTTGGGAGCTGATGGCGGGACGGACGCTGGTCGACGAGCGCTCACGGTGGGAGCCGGTGTGCACCGTCACGGTGGCGGCGGATTGGCCAGGCCTTCGATGCCTCGCAGTGACGGTTCCACGACCCACCGATCCTCGTCAGCGTTGTAGACGCCGCCTCGGCGGGTGGCGCACTGGAGGCAGAGGAAGGCGTCCTCACCAAGGCGGTACACCGGGTCCTGCGGCGGGGTCACGGTCTGGCGGCAGTCCTCACACTCGCCCTGTTCGAAGTCGTCGTATTCCATCGGAGTCTCCCCGTGCGCGCGTCCACGGCCCTCGGCGTGGTGATGGGTAGCAGGCGCTGGTCACGTCACCGGAAGAAGTTGTAGCGCTCGGACCTCGAGCAACAGTCTCGCCCTCGGTCTTGGACAGTGAAGCAAGCCGAAGCGTTGGCGCCTGCATGCCGTGCGCCGGAGATTCGTCAGGGCTTAGCTCCACATAGTCTTCGGCCAGGTTGCCGCCGCCGGGGAAGCCGGGATCAGTCCTGTGGCTTCGGCGCTGACGCACCTGACGTGGTCCACGGTATCCGTCACATCCCGGGAGGGAGCTGCGCACGTCGGCGAGTGCGGAACTTCAGGGGGTGCGGAAGGGAGCCACAGCGTGGACTCGGGAATCATCAGCCGGGATGAGCTGAGCGGGAAGATGGTTCAACGCACGCCCTTCACGCTCGTGGAAACGCTCCCGCCGGCTTCCTTCCGTCAGGGACATCTCCCCGGTGCAATCAACCTGCCGCCCCAGAACCTGGCCGAGCTCGCTCCAATCAAGCTGCCAGACAAGGAGGCGGACATCGTCGTCTACTGCAGCGGGTTCTCCTGACAGGCCTCGGCGAACGCTGCCCGGGAGCTGGCGGCGCTGGGATACACGCGCGTCCGCGACTACCGCGGGGGCAAACAGGACTGGGTGGCCGCCGGCCTCCCCCTGACCGTCGAGGAGGGGCCTCCGCCCGTCGAACCAGGCTCCGCCGAGCAGCCGGGCAGCGGCGCGGCACACCAGCAGGGATGAGCTTGTCGCACGGCGTGGCGCAAACCGTTATCCCGGATCCTACGACGGTGAGGAGGGCTCCGTGTCTGATCGACCCCTGCTGTTGATGACGGGATGCAGCGGCCTCATTGGCACGGCTGTCGCTCAAAGGCTGGCGTCAACGTACCGAATCGTCGGCTTTGACCAGAAGGTTCCCGCACCGCACCAGGACATTGAGTTCTTCCACGTGGACATGGCGTCCGACGAGAGCGTCAGCGTGGCAATGGCCCAGGTGAGACGACGCTTCGGGACGAAGATCGCCTCGACCATCCACCTTGCCGACCACCACGACTTCTCCGGCGAGCCGAGCGAGCTGTACGAGAAGGTCACCGTTCGCGGCACGGAACGACTGCTTCGGGCGCTGCGGGACATGCAGGTGGAACAGTTCGTGTTCTCCAGCACCATGCTGGTGCACGCGCCTTGTCGGCCCGGGCAGCAGATCAACGAAGACTGGCCCCTGGAACCCAAGTGGATCTATCCGCGTTCCAAACTCGAGACCGAGCGCGTGATCCTGTCGGGGCACCAGGACCTCCCCGTCGTCATTCTCCGGATCGCCGGCGTCTATGATGACCGGTGTCACTCCGTTCCCATCGCGCACCAGATGCAGCGGATCTACGAGCGCAGGGTGACGGCCCAGGTGTTCCCCGGTGACACGGCCACGGGGCAAGCGTTCGTGCATCTCGATGATCTCGTCGAGCTGATGCGCCTCACCGTCATGGCGCGGAGCCGGCTGGGGCCCGAGACCATCATGCTCGTGGGGGAACCGGAAACGCTTTCGTACGACGAGCTGCAGCGGATCTTCGCCTGGCTGATTCACGAGGAGCACTGGGAAACGCGCCACATTCCCAAGGCAGTGGCCAAGGCAGGTGCGTGGGTCCAGGACGTGATTCCCGGGGTCGATGAGCCGTTCATCAAGCCGTGGATGGTCGACCTCGCCGACGACCACTACGAGCTCGCCATCACGCGCGCTCGAAAGCTGTTGGGGTGGGAACCCAAGCGAACACTTCGCGAAACATTGCCGAAGATGGTGGAGTTCCTGAGGGTCAACCCCGCCGGGTTCTACCGCCAGAACAGGTTGGAGGGCGCTCCTCCAGAGCCGACGGTTCCGATGGCAACGCCGTATGTGACCACAACGAGTGGCCCCCGACCGCCCCCGTCTGGCGCAGCATCGCCTTCGGCGCCGGCAGCACCGCCCCCGACACCGAGATGATGGCGTTCAGCGCGTCATGTGGAAAGGAGGCAAAGATGAAGGTGGCGTCATGGGTGGACCTCAAACCGGTTCTCGGACAGTCGTTCTACGTGGCACCGGCGTCCAAAGGCACAGCGGCGTTGGCGGAGGCCGGCGAGAGATTCCGCGCCACGCACGGCCCCGACCGCTTCAACTACGAGCTGGTGGCCCCTGCGCATCCCGACGCTGGATGGCTCGAGAACGTGATGCGGCGCCTGGCCTACCACTGCCACAGCCTGGACGTTCCCGTTCCGGAATGCGCGGGCGTGTTTGTCTCCGTGTTCTACGAGGACCGCATGTACGCCGTGACGGCAAAGACCTTCCTGGAGACCGCGGCCATGATTCTGGACGTGGACCTCGAGGACCTGGCGCTGCTGGCGGGCGCGGGCGAAAAGCGCGACGCGCGTCCGGTGTGAGGAACACGCACCGGGCCGCTCGCGCTGCACCTTCCGTCTCGGGCTTCGAGCTGCCGCCTACCGCTTAGCGTGCGGACGAAGAGCCCAACGGAGACATCAGGTTGCGGAGGTGCATCCCATGGCCCACGGACACACGGCGCAACCCCCGGGCCTCTGGCAGTGGGCGTTCAAGGTGGCGGCGACGGTTGGCGTGACCAGCATCCTCTGCTGCGTCCTTCCCGCGGCGCTGTTCCTTCTCGGGCTTGGGGGTGCCGTCTACGCAATCTCCTTCGCGGACGCGTTCTACCGCGAAGATGGCAGCCCTGGCCTCGGTGCCTGGCTCCTCCGCGCCCTGGCTGTCGCCATCGGTATCGGCGGCGTTGTCCTGTATCGACGGCGTCAGGCCCAGTGCTCGGTGGACCCGGCGCGAGCACGCAAGAACCTGGTGTTGCTGACGGCGGTCATCGCCGTGATGGCCACCGGCGTCTACCTTTCGCTCGAACGGCTCACGGCCTGGTACTTCGACCGTTACATCGTGCCTGCGCAGCAGGAGGAATTGGGCACGCGGCTCAGTGCACGGGCGGTTCAAGAGCAGGACCACGGACCACTTTCGTAGTGGACTCACCGCGTACTGCCCGTACGGCATCGTGGGCCGCACCGTCCGGGGCTCGCTGTCGATGAACGGCGTAGGTCGGTGCGGCCCATCTGAAGGTTGCCCTCGGCTCGATGTCGAGGGCGACGCCGGACCAGCCACTGACTGTAACAGGACAACTGCCGGTACCTGGCCCACGTAGACAATGCTGTGGGGAAGGTGTGCGACGACGCCAGAGACATCGACTTGGCTGGACGGCCCCAGAGCTCGGTGGGCGACGGAGCTTTCAATGTCAAATCGCGACCTGACCGACTCCGACGTCGAGGAAGACCAGCGTGCTTGGGAGGGGCCCCTCGGCGGGCTTGCGTCGCGTCGTGTGGATGGCCAGAGTCATCATCGGGCCCGCGATGGAAGCGTCGTTGCTCGCAGAGCTCGAGACCTTGACCGACGCAGGAGAGAATTCTTGAGGCTTCGATCCTTGTCCGTGGCTGTTGTCGGCGTCATCTGCAGCCTGCCGGCCACCGGCGCCGAGCCGGTCCGGCTCAACGTGACGGTGCCCCAGACCAATTGCGTCGACCCGGTTGACGGCGGGGTGAAGAACCGCAAGCGGGTCCGCTTCGGTGAGCAGGTCACGGCGGAAGCCACCGTGACGCAGCTCCGGGGCGGCCTCTTCCGTCAGGTTACATTGGCCGACGGTGAAGTGTGCTTCGTCGCTGACAGCGCCCTGTCCGCCAGCCTACCCGACTACGAAACGGAGATGGCGAGGGCCAGGACAGCCCTGACGGGGGGCCAGCTCTCCGACGCCGCCGCGGCTGCCGAGCTGGCTGCCGCCGCGAACCCCCAACAGCGCGAGCCCCTGGAAATCCTCGCCGCCATCCACGACGTCACCGGGGATGAGCAACGCGCGCGCGCCGTTTATCTGCGACTCAAGAAGCTGCCCATGCACGCCCCAAACTCCGCTGCTTCCGCGTCGCAACCATCGAGCACCACGCCTCCGGCGCCGGGGACCAAGCTCTATGTCAGTGCCACGCGCCTGCGCCTGCGCAGCGACCCTCGTCCCGACGGCGCGGTGATTCAACAGCTTTTCATCAACACCCCCGTTGTGATCGACAGCGTTCAGGATGCTTTCGCCCAGGTGTCGATTGCGCAAACGCCCAAGCAGGTGCTCAGCATCGACCTCGCGCGCCTGGGCTTGGACACGTCGTCGGAGGAGGAGGCCCCACGCGTCAGCGGATGGTTGGCATGGGCGTACCTGTCCCCCTTGCCCGCCGATCCCATGCGGCTGCTCCAGCAATCAGAAGAGCAGGAAAAGCAGGGGCATGTCCTCGAGGCCATGCAGTTGCAGGAGCGCGCCGCGCTGCTCGACGACGACCCGGAGGTGTTCAAGAAGCTGGCGCAACTGGCGGTCCAGGCCGGGAAGTGGCAGGTGGCCGCGTGGGCCTCGTCGCAGATGCAGGGGGCCGGGAAGGGGTCCGTCTCCTTCCAGCTGCTCTATGGCTGTCGCGGGAAGCGGCAGGCGGCAACCATCGTCGACGAGGCCAGCCTGGACCTCTCGGCGGTGCCAAAGGACGCCTGCGTGACCGCCGTGGACGAGCGAGGCCCCTGCGGACCGAACACCGAGGGGGACTGCGGCATGCTCGAGATCGAGCCGGACGATTCCCGCGAGGAGCGCAAACGCAAGGAACGTGAGCGCAGCGAGATGGACCGCCGCAACCGACAGGTCGAAGCGGCCTTTGACCGGAGCCGGAAGGCGCATGCCCGGGGGATCGGCCGGCTCCGCTCGAAGTTCCCCAATGGGCCGTGGGCGGTGGCGACGATCACCAGCCCTTCGGGCGGCGCCAGGAAGTCCAAGCAGCTCTACGCCTTCGCGCTGGAAATCAACTACTTCATGGACTGCGACACGTTCCAGGCGGACATCAAATCCATCCACGACGTGGCCCGGAACGGCATCTCCTGGCCGGGCGAGGGTAGCGTCGACGTGTGGATCCGCATTCCCCGCCACTCCAACATCCTCGTGGGCTTCGTGGAGGATCACAGCGCCGAGGGTGCCGAGGACCAGGTCAATCGCCTCGTGAAGGAATTCGGCTCCGGAAAGGGGCCGCTGCACCGCGGTCCCCAGGACATCATCAACGAGCTCTTCCCGCGCGCCACCATTGGCCCGACGGCCACGTGTGACACGCCGTGTTGTGGCTGCTGAGGTCGCGTTCCAAGCTCAGGGCACCAGGTTCAGCAACACCGTCCCGCTCTCGGACAGCTTGACCAGCGCCGGTCGCTGATCCTCGGGCCCCGACGTGAGGAGCATCCAGAGGTCTCCCGTGGCAGGGTTGGTGGCCATGACGGCCGAACAGGAGCCCTTGTGCACCAACTCCTCGAGTGTGGCGCGCCAGACCAGCTTGCCGCCCTTGAGGCGGACCTTCACCAGCTCCATGCCTCCCGCTCGCAGCAAGCGGAGATACCAGGCCGTGTGACGGTCCACGTCGACCGCCAGTGCGGTGTTGTAGGCGGCGCCTTGCAGATGGATGGTCTGGGCCCAATCCGGCGCCCCGGAGACGGGGGAGATGATGCCACCGTGTTCGCCGTACCAGATTTCCGTGCCGGCGGCGTTGAGGAAGTAGCGGTTGCGCGAGTCGCTGTTGTCCGGGCGCCAGACGTGTTCCGTGCGCACGTCCCAGAGGCACGGTGCGTCGCCGACCCGGTAGCGTGACGTAGCGACATCCACGGAGACGCAGATTCCTTCATGGCTCAGCTCCGGGTCCGACGGTTCGGCGCCCGGCGCGAACTTGAGGATCGCCTGGTGGTGCCAGTCCACGAGCCAGGTTCCCCCGAGGTAGCGATCCGCCGGGAAGCCCCATCCGAGGTCCCGCACGCCGACGATCCTGGGAGCCATGAAGCGCTCCACCGCGGTGCCGTCGTCGGAAGCCCGGAGGATGTCCGGGGCGCCGCGTCCAACGCGTCCCGTCAAGGTCTGCCCAATCACGTAGAACGCGTTGTCCTCGCGGCTGAACAATCCAACCCTGCCAATCAGGGTGCGATCGGGCGTGATGGCGGTGACGACGTTGCTGGAGACGGTCTCCTCACCGGACCGCGCGTGCAGCGAATAGCTGTGCTCCTCCGCGGCGCCAAGCCCGCGGTCCAGGAAGTGTCGCGCGGAGCCGGGCACCACGGCGATTTCGCGTTCGTCTCGTCGGACGCTGATGGTTTCCACCGACACCGGTGGAGCATCCCAGCGCAAGAGCACCGTTGTGAAATGCATCGGCTGCGCAGGCAGCATGCGCATGCTCCGCGCGGGGAACAGCGCCAGCACCTTTCGAACCCGGGCAAGATGCGGGTAGCCCGGCGCCGTGCGGATGATGCCCCGCAGCACGCGGCTTGCCCGGTCGCGCTCACCGAACCTAAGCCATGCCACGGCGACACCTTCGAGTGCCTTCGCTCGTGCGTAGCGCGGCAAGGCGTCGGTGGCGGCATGGTAGGCCACCAGCTCCTTCTCGAGCTTGGGGACATTGGCGTTCTTGACCGCGTTCGCCAGGTCCGGCACGTCGCTCAGTCCCGTGATCCGCTCCAGCGGTGGCCCGCCGAGCATGATGTTGGCCTGGCCGGCGGCGAGCGCGGCCACGCGGGTGGTTGCGACGTTTCGAAACACTTCAACAAGTCGCGCGGCGACGTCCTCACACGTCCACATCTCGCAGCGCTGCGACGTCCGGCTGGCGAAGTACTCCAGGTGGGCGTCGGGACTCAGCCAATGCTCAGGGAACCGCTCGGCCATCTCCTTGAAGCCTTCACCGCCATACTCGCACGCGTTGCCCGCCTCGCCCTTGCCGATGGGATCACAGCCTCGACCCACGCGCGCCCGCGCCAGCAACAGCTCGGGAAGCATGGCGGCTTTCCCGGGATTCTCGATCGCATCGTCCAGTCGCTCGATGTCGTCGGGAAGAGCCGCTCGGAGGGGCGCGGTGGGCGCGGGCACGAACACGATTCGGACATCCACGCGGTCTGGCGTGTGCGGCACGGCGTCCCGCCCTGCGGCCAAGGCGCTTGCGACACAGGCACTCCATTCCGCACCGAGCGGCCCGGTGCGCTCGACGGAAGCCATGGCCATCTCTCCCGTTGCCGTCACGCCGAGGCGGACCGGGATGATGGTGCTGGCTTGCAGCTGCGGGTCGGTCAAGGTGTCAAAGCAACTCGCCAGCTCTCCCGCGCGGGCGCGCAACTGCCGCTGGACGGCGTAGGACAAGCACCCGGCGGCGACGTGCGCATCCTCGGGAGGGAGGGTGGCGGGCCTGCGTGCCTTGTTGTCCGGCACGGGCGCGGATGCATCCTGCGCACCGACGAGGCCTTTCACGCCCATGCCCGCGTCGCGCACGGGGGAAATCGCGGCGGGGTCCGCGGCGGCATCGGCCGCGCTCGCACTCAGCGCATCGTCCCATGACGGAGGGCGCGCGACAGACCGCGGCAGACAGCTCTCCCACATCGCGACGCCGAGCGCGGGAACGAGGGCGCCCGCCTGCGCCTTGACGTCCAGCTGCAGCGCCTCTTCGCCTCGTGTGACCCGCAGCCGCTTGTCGGCCACGCTCTCCTGCACGAGGAACGCGAACGCTTCCCCGTCGCTGAATGGGACGTCGTCGACCGCGTTGATCACATCCCCGCGCTTCAGACCCGCGCTCTCCGCGGCGCCGCGCTTGCCCACCCAGAACACCTCCAGCGCCACCGGCGGCGGAGAAGCCGGCTCGGGCGAGGGCGTGACGAGGACGCCTTCCTCGTAGAGCTCGTCGGGCAATGGCGCGCCGTCGGGGGACCACGTCCGCCAGAAGCCGGCCTTTTGCCCATTCCAGTAGGCACCTTCACTGGTGAGCTGGGTTCCGTCGGGAGCCCAGGATTGCCAGAAGCCCGTGCGCTTCCCGGCGAGCATCTGCCCCATCTCGGCGCGATGATGGTTGGGATGGGACCTCACCCAGCGCCCCATCTCGACACCGTGCTCGTAGGTCGCCTCGAGCGTTCCCAGTTCCCGGCTCCAGAATGTCCATTCGCCGTGCCGCTGGTCCTGTTGATAATCGCCCTTCCCGGCAACCTTCTGCACCGGGTCGGTAACGGTCCAACGCCCTTCCCGCTTCCCATTCACGTAGGAGCCCTGGTCCAGGACTCTGCCCTGCTCGTCCCAGCGCGTGAATTCGCCGTGGAATTCCCCGTTCTTCACCCAGGCACGCACCAGGACCTTGTCGTCCGCTGAACGCTCCTCGTACTGGCCATCCTTGATCGTGGACTTGTCGACGCGCCGCGGCGCCGGTGTCGTCCCACGCGGACCCGGGGTCGCGTCCGTTGGCGGCGCGGCTGGCGCTGGAGGCGCGTCGCGTGGGCAGGCGCAGGCCAGCCACGCAACCGCCAGGGCGGGAAGGGTCATTCTCATTGCAGGTCGGCCTCGCCGCGGGCCGGAGAAAATACGCCGGTGCCCGTTTCTGCACATGGTACCCCGTACCAGGGGTGCAGAAAGTCCCTACGATCAGGAAGCTCTCGTCGGAAATGGTGCGAGCCAGTGCCGGGAATGGCTTGGGAAAAGTGCGAAAGTCGAACCTGAGTGCGCGCGGACCTGTCGGCAGTCGCCCAGAATTCGGGGTCCGAATCGAGCTCACGGGTGCACTCCCGCCAGAACGGCGGGGCGTGTTCGATGGCCTGTATTTCCGAAAGGCGGGAAGCTGGCGTCGGGAGTTCCTGCATGACGAGCTGAAGATCGTCGACTTCCATGACGCGAGCAGAGGGCGGAAGTTCATGCTCAGCCCGACGCACCTTGCTTCAACGAGTCGGACCCGAATCCGCTGGGTGAAGATCCGAACCCATTGTACTGGTACACGGACGCGGTTGTTGCAGACCTCAAGTCTGACAAGGCGGAAGGTATATGGCATCCATACGAACGTGACGCGGGCTTCCGTGACCTCGGGGGTGCCTGTGCGGACGGTATGGGCTTGGATCGCCCCGTCACTTGGAAACCTCCCGGTGGCCATCGAGGTCATCTTGGACGCAGGCGTCGGCCGCATTGTCCGGCGCGACATCTCCCTGAAGGTGGACGACTCGCTCTTCAAGGTCCCCGCGGGCATGCCTGAGCGCGGCGAGTATCGTCGCCGGAAAGGCTGAAAGACCCCTTCGGCGAAGGTATCGGCGTCTCCTGTACAGCCCTGCTTCACGCCGTGCGGAAGCGGCGTCCAGGGCGTGGACAAGCGCGCGGATCCTGCGCATCAAGCCGCTTGGTGGCCCCGGCGGGTCTGCCCTAGGCTACCCCGGCCGTGCCTCCTGCACCGAACCCCACCAAGGCCACTGCCGCGCCGCCCAAGACGTTCAACCCGGCGCAGACGCAGTTCTTCTCCATCGCCATGTTGGAGCTGGCGGAGGGGGTGCCGCCGTGGGTGCAGCAGGCCCAGGAGAAGCTGAAGAACAAGGCGTGGGCGGAAGCCCAGAAGATCGCCGAGGACGGGCTCAAGCAGAACCCCAACAACCTGGAGGGGCTGCTGTACCTGGCGGAGGCGCACTGGGAGCAGGTCAACGCCAAGGAGGCCGTCGACAATCTCAAGAAGGCCATCCAGGTGGCGCCCAAGGACTCCCGTCCCTACGCGCTGCTGGGTCGCTACCTGCTCCTCAAGGGCCTGCGTGAACAGGCGGTGAAGTTCCTGGAGCAGGCGGTTGCGCTCAACCCCGACGACGCCGAGAGCCGCAAGCAGCTCGACCGCACGCGCAACCTCATCAAGCGCGGCTACAAGAAGGTGGAGGCCGCGCCCGGCGCGGTGGTCAGCCAGGAGGCCAAGAAGGAAGCCACCCGGATGGTCAGCCTGGAGCAGGTGAAGGCCGGTGCCCTCGACGCCCCCGCCGCCGGAGCTGCCACCGCCGAGCCCGCCCTCGGTCAAGTAGATCTGGACAAGGCCCTGCAGAGCCTGCTCTCTGCCGGGGTGTTGCCGCTGGATGTGAACCAGGCCAAGCAGGGCCAGACGAGCTCGGGAGCGGGTTTGCGCATCGCCAGCACCATCGTCGTCTTCTCGTTTGCGGTGCTGGCCGGTGTGCCTGCGGGTTTCCTCGTCCACAAGAAGCTCTCCGCCAGCAAGACCGGCACGCCGCTGCAGCGCGCCTATGCGCTCCTGCGGGAGGACGCGCCTTCCTCCTACGTGCAGGCCGCGGACATCCTGGACAAGGTCAACAGCGGCTCCCCGGAGTTCGAGGCGGCGCAGCCCCTGATGGCCCTCGCGCTCGCCGTGCGTGCCGCGGACCTCGGCGGTGGCGACTACTTCCGGGAGTCCGCCGAGCGCGCCCTCAACGCCGTGGGTGAGGAAGGCAGCCCGGGCCTGCGTACCGCCGCCGCATTGCTTGCGCGTCACCTCGTGGCCAGCCACGGCGGGAAGAAGGACGCCGCGCTGGAGGAGGACCTCAAGAAGGCGCTGGAGGAGCACCCGGAGGACGCGTGGCTCGACGTGGTGGTGGGGCGCATGGCGGAGGACAAGGGTGATGACGCCGCCGCCGCCGAGGCCTACCGCAAGGCCCACCGCAAGGACCCCACGCTGCCCCTGGCGCTGCACAGCCTGGCCCGCGCGCACGCCCGCCTTGGCGACGAGAAGGAGGCCCGCGCCCTGGCCGAGCGGCTGGTGAAGCTCTCTCCCAACCACGGCCCGGGCGTCATCCTGGGCCTGTTCACCTCCCACGCCGACGACACCGCGCGCGCCACCTTCGAGAAGGCCGCGCAGTCGTTGCTGGACAGCAAGGCCACGCACCCGGACATGGCGGCGCGGGTGGCCATGGGCCTGGCGCTCAGCGCGTACCTGCGCGGCCAGGAAGACAAGGCCGGTCCCTTCCTGGAGCGCGCCGCCTCCATGACCGACGAGGTCCCCCAGGCGCTCGCCGAGGTGGCGCGGGTCCGCCTGGCCATGGGTGACGTCGACAAGGCGCTCTCGCTCTTCCAGAAGGCGGCGGAGAAGGAGGAGGCGGAGGTGGCGTTCCACAAGGACGTGGTGCGTGCCTCCGCCGCCGCCGCGCGCGGCCAGGAATGGGTGCGTGAGGTCAAGGCGCAGTTCAAGGCCAAGAGCGAGTTCCCCGTGCTGCGCCTCCCGTTCGGCAACGTGGTGGTGCGTCCCGGCGCCATCACGCCGTGGGAGACGCTCCTGCACGCACGCTACTTCCCGGAAGGCGAGATTGCCGCCGCGCTGGACGTGCCTGACCTGAGCCCGCGCGCCGCCATGCTCCGCCTGCGTGCCGTCGGGGCCGTGGTGCGCGCCGACGCGCTGGTCATGCAGGGCAAGGCGCGGGAGGCCAAGGACGAGCTGCAGAAGGCCCTGGAGGAGGCGAAGAAGGACGCCGCGCTGATGCTGGCCCTGGCGCGCGCCGAGGCCGCCGCGGGAGACCGCACCGACGCGCTCAAGCACATCAAGGACGCCATGGACCTCAATCCGCAGGATCCCGCCGCGCACCTGCTGCAAGCGCGCGTGATGCTGGATGATGGCGACGTGGCGGGCGCCATGAAGGCCCTCCAGGCGCTGGACAACGCCGGCTTCGAGAGTCCGCGCGCCAGCGCGCTGAAGGCCCGCGCGTTGGCGCAGAAGGGGCAGTCCGCCGCCGCCGAGAAGGAGCTGAAGAAGGCCGCGGAGCTGGACCCCACCGACCCCGACGTGGCCGTGGGAGCCGGCGCCGCCGCGGTGGCCAGTGGCGACTGGGAGAGTGCGCTGCGGTCCTACACGGGCCTGGCGCGCGCCACCCCGGAGAAGCTGCCGGAGATGGCCAAGGCCGACCCCAAGGCCGCTGGCGTGATTGGCAAGGCGCTCTACGACGCGGGCCAGAAGGAGCAGGGCCTCAAGGTCCTCAAGCAGGCCGCCAAGGCCAATGAGGAACCCGGCGCGCACCTGTATTTCGGCCTCGCGTTGCAGGCGGAGAAGGACAAGAAGGGCGCCGTGGAGGCGCTCAAGCAGTTCCTCGAGAACTCCGACGAGCGGGACGAGCGTCGCATCCAGGCCGCGGAGGCGCTGCAGGCCATGGGGGAGGAGGGCGGGGACTCGGCGCCAGCACCCAAGAAGGGCAAGAAGGGCAAAGGGAAACGGGGCGGGCGCTGATCCTGCGCCAACGGATGGCCGGCGTTCGCGCATTGTGCTCAGATCGTCGGGATTGCGGGGCAGGGAGGTTCACGCATGGCCGCGACAGCCGCAGCAGACAAGGCCGCCAAGCTTGCCGAGAAGAAAGCCAAGCTGGCCGCCAAGAACATCAAGGCGCCGCCGCCACCCGCCTCCGCGCTCCGTCGCCTCCCGCTCTTCCAGGACGCGCCCGACGAGGTGCTCAAGATCTTCGAGGCCACCGCCAAGGGTGAGGTGGTGGAGCGCGACGTGCTCTTCCTCGGCGGAGATGCCCCCAAGGCCCCGGAGCCCAGCCTCAACTTCGTCGTCGCCGGCCAGGTGGGCGTGGCGGTGGGCACCGAGGATGGCCTGGCCGCTTCCAAGAAGAAGGTGAAGGCGGAGACGTTCAAGGCGGAAGGCCAGACGCTGGCCGTGTTCGGCGCCGGCGACTTCTTCGCCGACGACATCACCGCCGCCGCCGGCGGCCTCCACGTCTACGCCATCACCGAGGTGCAGCTCATCCGCGTGCCCGCGCGTCGGGCGGCGGAGGTGCTGCAGAAGCATCCCAAGTTCCAGGATGAGCTGCGCAACCACGCCGAGAACTGGATCCACCGCATCCAGCAGCTGCGCGAGAGCGGACGCGAGGAGATCTTCGACTTCTTCGTCAAGAACGGTTTCAGCTTCTCCACGCGCACCAAGATCCGCCAGCTGGAGCTGTGCATTGACTGCGACAAGTGCGTGCAGGCCTGTGAGGACCGCCATGGCTTCTCCCGCCTGGAGCGCTTTGGCCCGCAGGTGGGGCTCATCAACTTCAGCATCTCGTGTCGTCAGTGTTACGACCCGCGCTGCCTGATTGATTGCAACTTCAACGCGATCAACCGCGACCCCATCAGCAATGAAATCCGCATTGCCATGGAGAACTGCACGGGCTGCAACGTCTGTGCGCGCAACTGCCCCAACGACTCCATCTTCATCTACGACATCCCCGAGAACTTCGACACCACGGTCTGGGACAACGCGGGCAAGAAGGTCCCCAAGAAGAACGCGGTGAAGTGTGACCGCTGCGCCGGCTACGACGACATGGCCTGCATCAGCGCCTGCCCCACCGGCTCCATGATCGACGCGGTGCCCGAGCTGCTCTTCGGCCTGTCCGCCAACGTGGCCACCGAGGACGCGTGCGCGGTGGACCCGTTCGAGAAGGGACTCTCCACGCAGGAGGGTGGTCGCTGGCTACCCAGGTTCAGCTACTGGCTCGCCGGCATCCTCACCGTGGCGTGCCTGTTCGAGTGGATTTTCCGTCGCTGGATCCCCGACCTGTCCTTCATGCCCTTCTTCCCCGAGGACAACCAGATGGAGGGCGGGTTCGACAGCGGCCGTGGCCTCGGGTTGTGGCTGGGCATCATCGGCGCCAGCTGCATGGGCGGCACGCTCATCTACAGCATGCGCAACCGCATCCCCGCGCTCAGCTTCATCGGCTCCAAGTACACCTGGTTCGCGCTGCACAACGCGCTGGGGACGTTGGGCCCCGCGCTGGTGTTCCTGCACGGAAACCTCAACTTCTCCAAGTGGCCCTCGCTGGGCGTGTACGCCATGACCCTCGTCGTCATCTCGGGTCTGCTCGGCCAGTACATCGCCAACCAGATTCCCGGGAAGGAATTCAGCATTGACCGGGAGCTGAAGGACCTGGACAAGTCCATCACCACGCTCGCCAGCCAGTGGAACCAGCACACCCGCAGCATCAACATGCTGGAGCTGATCATGGAGGAGGAGCGCGCCCGTCAGCCCAAGGATGAGAACCTGGGCAGCTGGAAGTTCCTCCTCTTCCTCGCCACCTCCGACATCCAGCGCTGGCGACGACTCCTGCAGCTGCGCCTGGGCGGGCTCAAGAACATCAAGAACAAGGCGCTGCGCAAGCAGACCCTGGAGCTGATTGACAGCAAGCTGGTGCTGGAGCGTCGGCAGCGGTTCTACGGCACTGCCCAGCGGCTCATGGGCAAGTGGAAGCGCTTCCACATCGTCACTTCCATCGTCCTCTTCGTGATCGGCACCCTTCACATCGGGGTGGTGCTGTACTACTGACCTCGTGGTCAGGGCCGCGGCGGGTCCTCGCGCCCACCTGCCGTTGGCCCCTCGGTTTTGACCGGCGCGCGCAAAGGCCGCGTGAGCACGCTGAGCAGGGTGTTGCACCTTCTGAAGACGTGGGCCCCCTTCGCGCTGTTGGTCGCGTGGGTCGGTCTCGTCGTCGCCGACGCGCGCGCGGTGGACTTCTTCTCCGCCGAGCCCGGGCCCCGCGTGAAGGGCCACGCCAACCTGGACTGCAAGAAGTGTCACGCGGAAGGCGTGGGCGGCGGCATTGAGCGGAACAAGTGCCTGGGCTGCCATGACCACCGCGACCTGAAGGCCAGGATCGACGCGGGCGAGGGCCTGCACGCACGCAAGGAGTACCAGAAGAACTGCGAGAAGTGTCACGCCGACCACAAGGGCGAGAAGGCGCAGATCATTGACTGGCGTCCCTACGGCGGCCGCGACTCCTTCCCGCATGAGCTCACCGGCTACGAGCTGGAAGGCGCGCACAAACGCGTCAAGTGCGTGGATTGCCACACCAAGAAGTTCGACAAGAGCGGCAGCCCCAAGCTCATTGGCCTGGACCAGAAGTGCCTCTCCTGCCACCAGGACGTCCACAACTTCGCGTCCACGCGCAAGGAACTGATGGAGTGCAAGGCCTGCCACACCTATGATGCGCGCTCCATCTCCAGCCAGAACCAGATCCTCAAGACCTTCAACCACGCCAAGACCGCGGAGTACGCGCTCAAGGGCGCCCACGACGACATCCGCTGCGTGGAATGTCATCCCGGCGGAAAGATCTTCAAGATGTCGTCGCGTCCGCAGGGCTGCATCAGCTGCCACAAGGACGTCCACAAGAACACGTACACCGCGGAAGGCCGCTCCTGTGACAAGTGCCATGCCGAGGAGAAGGCCAACTGGAAGGACTACAAGTTCGACCACAACAAGACCGAGTTCCCGCTGACCTTCCAGCACGCGAAGACGTCGTGTCAGAAGTGCCATCCCAAGGAGGTGGTGCCCAACCCGTCCATCAACTGCATCGGGTGCCACCGCGAGGATGACATCCACATCGTCAACGGCGTGGACCGCTTCGAGAAGATCGAGTGCAACAAGTGCCACCAGCCCAGCGGCTTCAAAGGCTCCAACGTCTCCTTCAGCCACGGCGCGGAGACCAAGATGGAGCTCACCGGGCGTCACGCCACCGTGGCCTGCACGGAATGCCAC
This sequence comes from Myxococcota bacterium, assembly GCA_040752415.1. Taxonomy (GTDB): domain Bacteria; phylum Myxococcota; class JACRCW01; order JACRCW01; family JACRCW01; genus JBFMGU01. The sequence continues at coordinate 10,747 of JBFMGU010000133.1, read as the reverse complement.
CGCGTCAAGGGCAAGGCCACCGCGGAAGATACCTTTGAGCGGTTCAAGAGCACGCAGTGCGTGGATTGCCACAGCCACGCCACCGAGCACGACGGGCAATTCAACGACAACCCCGGCATGTGCACCAAGTGCCACGTGCCCGGCTCCGACAATCTGCGCCTCCCGTCACATGACAAGCTCTCCAGCGTGTTTGCGCAGGCCGGCAGTCACGCCGCGGTCTCGTGCGAGAAGTGCCACGACGAGGGACTCAAGAAGCTGAAGGTGGGCGCCGACTGCATCAGCTGTCACGAGGACAAGCACAACGGAACCCTTGGCGGCGGACCGGACTGCAAGAAGTGTCACACCGAGGGCTTTGCGTTCCAGCAGGTGAACTTCGATCACAACACGCAGACGAAGTATCCGCTCACGGGGCGGCATGCGTCGGTGAGCTGCGCCAAATGTCATTCCACCGCGCCCGCGAGCTACGCGGTGAAGGAGACGCAGTGCGTGAGCTGCCACGGCGGGCAGGACATCCACGCAGGCAAGCTGGGGAATGACTGCGCCAAGTGCCACACCACGCAGGGCGGCGCGTTGAAGTTCAACCACAACACCATGACCAAGTACGCCCTCACCGACGCGCATGCGCGCGCGCAGTGCGTGGGCTGCCATTTCGTCGAGAAGACGAAGAACGACCCCACGCCGCAGGTGGACTGGACGTTCCGTTCCCAGGGCACCAGCTGCAAGGATTGCCACGGTGACCCGCACGGCATCCTGGCCGCGTCGACGTGCGCGCGTTGCCACGGCACCGACGACTGGCGCACGCGCATCGTGGACCGCTACCACGACGTGCCGCCGTTCTCGCTCGCCGGTCAGCATGACAACCTGGAGTGCACCAAGTGTCACGGTGGCGCCGTGGACCGCACCGGTACGGGCACGCAGTGCTGGACCTGTCACAAGCAGGACGACATCCACGCCGGCGCATTGCGCAACTGCGCGCAGTGCCACCGCGTGCAGGGCTGGATGCCCTCCTCCTTCACGCACGCCACCACGGGCTTCCCGCTACAAGGGGTGCACCGCGTGCTGGATTGTCGACAGTGCCACGGCAACAACGTGTATTCCGGCATGAGCACGGAGTGCATCAGCTGCCACATGCAGGACTTCCTGGATCCCGTCGGCGAGAACTACCACTGGAACCTGCCCGACCCGAACTGCCTCCCGTGCCACAACCAGATCAGCTGGAAGCGCAAGGTTCCTGGCGGCAAGCAGGGTCAAGGCCTGCGGCGGGGGCTCGAATGATGCGACGCAACGCGCTCCTCCTCGCGCTCGGCCTGACGCTCGGCTCCATCGTCGACGCACGCGCGGCCGCGCGTCAGGCCACCGCGCAACCCACGCCCGCGCAGCAACCCGCGCCCGCACCGCAGCCCACTCCCGCGGCGGAGCCCGCTCCCGCGCAGCCCGCCCCCGCACCCGCTCCTGCGACGACGGGGGAGGCCCCGGCCGCTCAGGCTCCGTCGGTGAATGCCCCACCCGCCGACGCGGGCAAGGCACCACCCAAGACGGCTCCCGCGGTGCCGCAGACGTGGCCGCAGGTGCTCTCCCCGCCGGGCGCACGCAAGCTGCCCATCATGGCGGAGAAGTACGTGCCGCGGCCCATGCCCAACACCGTCGACGGGAAGGTGTGGACCAGCACGCTCTACACCGTGTCCAGCCCGCTGCAGGTGGAGTGGGGCTACGGGCAGATCGGCGCGCAGGTCGACGCCGACACGTTGTTCGGTCTGCCGGTGGGGCTGCACTTTGACGGCTTCATGCAGCAGCGCGCGTACTACCGGCCCATCAACACCAACGGTGACTCGCTGCTGAGCACGGAGCGCTACCGTGGTCGCAGCGGCGTGCGGCACCCGCGTTACTACACGTTCGACCGCGTCACCGAGGCCAACCTCGCCGTGCGGCACCCACTGTTCTCGCTGACGCTGGGGCGCGCCATTGTGCCGTACACGTACCAGTCCACCGTCGACGGCGTGCACGCGGACGTGGGCATCCTGGACATGATCCGCGTGGGCGGCTTCGCCGGGTTCATGCCCAATCCGCTGCACCCGCGCATGTGGCTGGATCATGACTACCGCAACGTCGACGGGTTCTTCCCCACCGACACGGAGTGCACCAAGGAGCGCAGGGAGGCCAATTGGTGCCACGTCTCCACCTACCCGGTGACCAGCTCGCTGGAGGACCCGGACTTCAAGCAGTGGTGGTTCGACTTCTGGGAGGCGCAGACGGTCCTGCACGCGCAGTTCATGACGGCGGGCGGCTACTTCGCGCTGCGCCTGCCCATGTTCACCTCCGACACCAGCGTGCAGGCCACGTTCTTCACGCCGCTGCCGCGCTACCAGATGCGCAACCGTGACCTGGCCAACAGCCAGCCGGTGATCGAGCGGTTGGGACGGGATCCCCTGGACACCGCGGTGCACGTCGTGGACGCGGTGCTCATCAACAACGCCACCACCTTCCGTCCCACCGCGCCGCTGAACTTCTCGCTGCGCCTGAGCTGGGACCCGTGGGGCCTGCGCGCGTGGAACCTGCAGGAAGCCATCGACAACGACACGGTGCTGGGCACCCCGCCCAAGGGCGACGACCCGCTGCGCATCACCGACTACTCCCACCCGCTGCTGGACACGAGCTTTGGCCTGCGCGAGGCGCTCGCCGACATGACCTTCCGCGGTGACCTGCCGCTCTCCCTCAACGTGCAGTTCCACCACTACCAGTCCTACGTGACGGCGTTGAGCTGGAACTACTACCAGAGCGACATGCTGCAGCAGTACGCGTTCGCGCAGGTCGACGACGCGCGCCGCAAGAACGGCAATCCCTACGGGGAGAAGCAGGTGGCGCGCATGAAGACCCAGATCGACAGCAAGGTCTTCAACCTCGAGAACCTGGGCATGGTGCAGCGCGAGCGCCTCCGCGTGCTGGGCTGGGTCTCGCCCATGGGCTTCTTCTTCCCCACCGCGTCCGCGCAGCTCTACAGCGAGGCGTTCATGGAGTGGCGTCGGGATCACCCCAAGCCGCGGCCCATTGGCGGCAGCGCGTGCGCGCGGGACCGCAAGGACGCGGACGGCAATCCCGGCAAGGACGGCGTGCCGGAGCTCTACTACACCAAGGACGAGTGCGACGCCGACAACGAGGGCAAGGACCGCTATCCCAACCAGGATGACTACGTGCGCGTGGGCCTCACCGCCGGCCTGCGTGACCCCACGCTCTACGACAACATCACCTACGACATCAGCGCCACCGCCATTGATTCCTGGCACAACCGCGCGCTGATTGCCCGGGCCCGCGTGGGCGTGCAGGCATTCGATTACCTGTTCCTGGACAGCGGCTTCACCTACGAGCTGAGCGAGAACGAGCGCTACTACACGTCCGACGTGGATTACCGCGCCAACGGCTCCAACCCCGGCGCGGACGCCGCGCTCTATCCGCCCAAGGCCACCGGGCAGGCCTTCATCTTCGACGCCAGCGCCATGTACCGCGTGGCCTGGGGTCTCACGTTTGACCTCAGCTACATGGCCATGTTCGAGGAGGAGCCGCTCATCCAGGAGTTCATCCTCGGCGACGGCAAGTACATCCCGCGTGACCTGCACCAGGCCAACCAGATGCTGCTGCTGCGCGCCTCCTACCGGATGTAACAACCGTCCGCGACGACGACGCCAGCGCTCCGGTCAGCACACGCAACCCATCGCGTTTCGCGAACGTCGCAAGCGGACCACGACCTGGAGTGCGGCGGGCCCTCGCCGCCCTGGCCAGCGCCAGCGTGTCTTCACCGTCGGGAACGGTCCTCGACCTGGAGTGCGGCGGGCCCTCGCCGCCCTGGTCAGCGCCCCGCGGTTCGCCCGCGGTCCACGCGTCACTGCACGCAGGAGCGTCCGTCGTCGGAGACGTGGAAGGCGCTGTCGCAGATGCAGTTCTCTCCGTCGGCGTGGCTGTTCTCCGGGCAGGTGTTCTCGCCACCCAGGAACGTGGGTCGCACCACGAAGTTCACGTCGGTGAGCTTCTGGTCTTCTTCCAGCTTCACGAACTTCGGGTCCGCCAGGTCCGGGTAGAGGCCAATGCCTTCGCCGTCTTCCCACTGGCCATTGCCGTTGTCGTCGGTGATTCCCACGATCAGGTACTCGTTGGGATCCAGCGGCTCCAGCTTGAAGGTGAATCCGTCGTCACGCTTGGCCAGGCGCGCGGCCGGGTCTCCGTTCTTGTCATTGGCCACCTCCAGCTCCTCCCCCTTGCGGATGAGCGCGCCCACAATCGCCTCGGGCACGTCGGGCTTCTTGCGGCTGAGCGCTTCGTCGTAACGCAGGGAGATGCGACGGTCCTGGTTGTCTTCATTGGGCGCACGCACCAGCAGCGTGGCCACGCCGGACCGTGCTTGCCGGTTCAGCACCACATTCAGCGTCGTGCTCTGCCGGGAATCCAGGGAGCCGCTGGTGGCGCCGTCAATGGAGAAGCCCTGCGGGTTGCCCTCGAACTCCGCGCTCCACGCCAGTGAGCCCGCGCCGCTGTTGCGCACGGTGACGGTGAGCTGGTTCTCCCGCGCCGCCAGGAACGCACCGCCCGGGCTCACGGAGAGGAACGGCGCGTTGGCACCGCCCGCCAGTCGCGCCACCACCGAGGCCGCGTCGATGAGGGCCGCGCCGCCGCACTCGTCGCAGCGGAACTGGTCCTCCGTGCGCGCGGTGTCCTTCAGGATGGCCACCGCGTCCTCCTGCGTGATCGCCGGGTTGAGCGACTTCATCAGCACGCCCAGCCCCGCCACGTGTGGGGTGGCCATGGAGGTGCCGTGGACGAAGTCGTAGCTGGTGCGCAGCGTGGAGAGGACGCCGTCGCCGTAGCCATCTCCGGTGCGGTCCTCCTCCATCTGCCCGCCCGGCGCCATGACGTCCACCGCCGAGCCGAAGTTGCTGTAGCTTGCGCGGGAGCCCGCGGCGTTCACCGCTCCCACGGTGATGGCCGCCTCGATGTTGGCCGGCGTGAAGCTGCTGGCATCCTGGTCTTCGTTCCCCGCCGCCACGAACACCAGCGCGCCCGCCGACACTGCGGCCTCGATGGCCTCCTCCTCGGTGAAGCTGTTGCCCGCACCTCCCAGCGACATGTTGATGACGTCGGCGGGCCGGTCATTGCCGGAGACGCCTTCCACGTCCTCGCCAATGGCCCAACGCACGCCGCCGGCGATGTCGAAGTCCGTTCCGCCGCCAATGCCCAGCGCGCGCACCGGCAGGATGACGCCCTGCCAGGACACGCCCGCCACGCCGGTGTCGTTGTCGCTGGCCGCCCCAATGGTGCCCGCCACGTGCGTGCCGTGGAACGTGCCGCCACCGGCCGCGGGGTCGTCGCCGGGATCCTCGGGGTCGTTGTCGCGACCGTCGCCGTCGTTGGAGATGGTGGCCTCGCTGATCAGGTCCACGCCGCTGCCCAGCCGACCGGTGAAGTCGGGGTTGGCGTAGCTGATCCCGGTGTCGATCACCGCGACCGTGACGTTGTTGCTCCCGGTGGTGACGTCCCACGCCGCGGGCAGGTTCATCAGGTCGTAGTGCCACTGCAGGCCCCGGTACTCGTCGTTGGGCTCGGCCATGGCCACGCGGATGCGGTTCAGCTCGGCGTAGCGGACCTCTCGCGCGGTGTTCATGTGCTCCGCGGCGCGACGCGTGGCCTCGAGGTCAATGAGCTTCCCGTCGCGATCATGCACCTTCCACAGGCACGTGGTGGCCTCGTTGCAGGCGGCCAGGCGCGCGGTCATCTGCAGCGGCTGCAGCGAGGTGTTGAGCGAGGCGGTGAGCTGACCCAGGTTGCGACGCTGCGGCAGCGTGCTGGCCACAATGACCTGCCCCGGGCGCCATTTCTCGACGAGAGGCTCGCGCTGCGCGGGCTTCTGCGGACCGGAGAAGCGCGGCGTGCCGTTGTGGTCGGCCAGGACGTGGTTGGCCAGCGTGCGCATGTTGGACGGCAGCGTGCGCACCGCGCGGGCAATCGGAAGCGCCAGCCCCCCCGCCGGCTTCTCCGCTCCCGCCGTCGACGAGGAACCGCCCGCCAGCGTGATCTTCCCGTAGAACCCCGGTCCCTCCAGCAGCTCACTGCAGTCGGGACAGCCCGTCAGGCTCAGCACCGCACCCAACAGCCACGCCTGCTTCCTCACGGCATCCTCCATGTTCTCGCCGGGGTTTCCCCCATTCAGGACGCGGCAGGTTACACGCCACCCGGACCCCGCGCGACACTGGCCGCCCTCGTGACCCCGGTCACCTCGCGCCCGCGTTGTGCGGTAGGTTGCCGCCATGCCCGCTCCCGTTCGTGCTGCCGTTGCATGTCTCCTGGCCCTTGCGTGCGTGGCGGCGTGCTCCCGCCGGGAGAAGGAGAAACCGTCGGAGGGGACCGGCGCGCTCCAATCCGCGGCGCAGCGGTTGACCCCGCTCGACGGTGGCGGCGCGACCCTCGTCGTGGTGGATGGTGGTGTCCCCGGGATCGTCGTGGAGCTGGCGCCGGGTGGCGAGGGGCCGGCGGGGATCACCTTCACGTCGACGGAGAAGATCCCGCAGGACGTCCATCTCCGACTGCAGCTCGTGGATGCCCAGGGCGCGCCGCTGGCGACGGATCGACTGGTGGTGGCGTGCGTGCCGCGCTCCCGACCGGAGGGGCCCACGCTGATCCCCACGGATCCGGGCCTGGATGAGGACGCGCGTGCGGCGCTGCGCCAGGCGGTGGCGGTGCGTGTGGTGTCGGTGACGGCGGGCGCGGGTTGTCTGCGTCCCACGCTGCGGCTCGAGACCTTGCGGATGCCCAGGCTGGAGCAGGACGCGGGCGTACCTTGAGGCTTCTCGGGGGAGCCGGCGGCTGCTAGCGTCTGTCGGCGCCCGAATTCCCGTCGAGGCGCATGGAGAGCGCGGTCACCCGTCATGGAGCAGTTCGGCAACTACGTCCTCATCCGGCGCCTGGCGCAGGGCGGCATGAGCGAGGTGTTCGAGGCGCAGCGCATGAACGCGCCCCCGGGCTCTCCTCCGCTCGTGCTCAAGCGTCTGCTGCCGGAGCTGGAGGGCCGTGCGGACGTGGTGGACATGTTCCTCACCGAGGCCGACGTCACCACCATGCTGCGCCACCCCAACATCGTCCAGGTCTATGAGAGCGGGGAGTTCTACGGCCGCTACTACATGGTCATGGAGATGATGGACGGCCCGGACCTCTCCGACGTGCAGCGCGCCTCCATCGAGCAGGGTGTGGGCATCAGCATGGCGGTGGCCATCTACGTCTGCATCCAGGCGCTGCGCGGGCTGGACTACGTGCACCAGGCGCGCTCTCCGTCGTCGGGACGGCCCTTTGGCATCATACACCGCGACATCAGCCCGGAGAACCTCTTCTGCAGCCTGGCCGGCCAGGTGAAGGTGGCGGACTTTGGCATTGCCAAGCTCTCCGCGCTGGAGGGCTTCACCAGTCTCAACGTGGGCGTGAAGGGCAAGCTCAGCTTCATGGCGCCGGAGCAGATCCGCGGTGAGCCGCTGGACGGTCGCACCGACGAGTTCGCCGTGGGCCTGGTCCTCTACGAGCTCTGCACCGGTCGACGCGCGTACTACGTGGCGCCGGGCGAGACCGAGGTGGACCTGATGGAGCGCGTCAAGGACGCCAAGTTCGTCAAGCCGCGCAAGGTCGAGGGCGAGATTCCCCGTCGGCTGCAGAACGCCATGCTCAAGGCGCTGGAGCGCAAGCCCGGCAACCGCTTCAAGACCTGCGGTGAGTTCGCCGACGAGCTCGTCGACGTGGCGCGCAAGGAGGCCCTGGAGGCCAACGCGTCGCACATGCACGCACTCCTGCGGGAGCTCTTCCCCCAGCGCTTCCAGCGTCCGCCCACCGCCGCGCCCGTGGCGTCCCGTGCCTGAGATGCGGCAGGATTGCTGACGTGTTGTTTGCCCTCACGCTGCTGCTGGCCACCGGCATTGCGCTCTACGTGGCGCCGCTGCTGATCCACGCCGCGGAGCGTTACGGCATCCTCGACCATGGCGACGGGAAGCTGAAGGAACAGCACAAACCGGTGGCCTACCTGGGCGGCCTGGTGGTGTTCATTGCCATGCTGGTGGCCCTGAGCGTGACGCAGGAGTTCGACGCGCGTCTCATGGCGCTCCTCCTCGGCGCCAGCCTGGTGGTGAGCGTGGGTCTCGTCGACGACCTGGGCACCCTGGTCCCCAAGGACAAGCTGCTGGGCCAGATCCTGGCGGCGCTGGTGCTGGTGAAGGGCGGCATCACCATCCACCTGGACGCCGTGCCCTGGTACGTGGCCGACGTGGCCACCGTGTTCTGGATTGTCAGCGTCACCAACGCGTTCAACATCCTCGACGTCAGCGACGGTCTGTGCGCCGGCGTGGGCGCGGTGGCCGGCCTGGTGCTGGGACTGTGGTGCCTGCACACCGGACTGACCGCGGAGGCCTTCCTGTGCGCCGCGCTGTGCGGTGGCCTGGTGGGCTTCCTGCGTCACAACTGGCGGCCCGCGCGCATGTACCTGGGCGACACCGGGAGCATGCTGGTGGGCATCACGTTGGCCGCGGTGACGGTGATGAGCCAGTACTCGCAGCAAAACCCGGTGGCGCCGCTCATCACGCCGCTGGCCATCCTCGCCGTCCCGCTGTTTGACATGACCTTCGTGGTGGTGTGTCGCATGCACCTGGGGCTGCGCATCTATCACGGCTCGCCGGACCACTTCGCGGTGCGCCTCCGTCGTCACGGGGTCAGTCCCGCGCGCATTGCCGCCGGTGCCATGGTGATCACCGCGCTGTGCAGCCTGGGTGGTGTGGCCGCGGCGCGGGCCGACGTGCGCATCGCGCTTGCCGTCGGCATCATGGGGATGGCGTTCAGCTTGCTGGCGGGAATGCTCCTGTGGCGCGTGGATCCCCGGAAGGTGCCCGCGCCCGTGCCGGCGGACCGCACGCAGACCGCCGCGGAGCCGCGCGGCGAGAGGGAGCTGGTGGGGTGAGCCGCGACGACATGGACAAACGGCCGGCGGTGGTCCACGTGATCACGCAGCTGGAGCTGGGCGGCGCGCAGCGCAACACGCTGCACACCGTGGCCAACCTGGACAAGAAGCGCTTCCGCGCCTCGCTGGTGTGCGGGCCGGGCGGCGTCCTCGACGAGGAAGCGCGCAAGCTGGGCATCCCGGTCATCTTCTGTCCCGCGCTGGCGCGCCCCGTCTCACCCGCGCAGGACCTCAAGGCCATGGAGGAGGTCCGCAACGCCATCGCGCTGCATCACAAGAAGACGCATGGACAGCTGGTGGTGCACACGCACTCGTCCAAGGCGGGCATCCTGGGACGCGTGGCGGCCAAGCGGCTGGGGGCGCGCGCCATCGTCCACACCGTGCACGGCTTCGGCTTCCACGACGGACAGGCGTGGGCGGTGCGCCAGGCCTATCAGCTGGCCGAGCGCGCGGTGAGCGGCTTCACGGATGCCATGATCTTCGTGAGCAAGCGCGACATGGAGACCGCGGAGAAGCTGCGCCTGGTGGCCAAGGACGGCGGGCACCTCATCCGCAGCGGCATTGACCTCAGCGCGTTCCATCCCGACGCCGAGGCCCGGGCCGCCGTGCGCGCGGAGCTGCAGATTCCCGTCGACGCGCCGGTGGTGGTCACCGTGGCCAACTTCAAGGCCCAGAAGGCGCCGCTGGTGGGCCTCAAGGCCTTCGCCCGCGTGGCCGCCGAGCTGCCGCAGGCGCACTGGGTCTTTGTCGGCGAGGGTGAGCTGCGCGCCGCGTTTGACGCCGAGGCCGCCCAGCTGGGGCTCACCAACCGCATCCATGTGCTGGGCTGGCGCCACGACGTGCCGCGCATCCTCGCCGCGGGCGACGTCTCCATGCTCTCCAGCGTGCACGAGGGATTGCCGCGCAGCGTGCTGGAAGCGCTCTCCGCCGGGCTGCCCGTGGCCGCCACCGACGCGGGTGGGACGCGCGAGGTCGTCGTGGAGGGGACGGGGCAGGTGGTTCCCGTGGGAGACGCGGACGCGCTGGGGAACGCGGTGCTCACGCTCTTGCGCACTCCGCCCGCGGTGACCGAGCGCGCGACGTCGCTGCTCAAGGAGTTCGACATCCACGCCATGGTCAAGCAGCAGGAGAACATCTACGAGTGGCTGCTCTCCGCCTGATGGCGCAGCAGCAATGACCGCAGCTCTCCCTCGATGGCCACGCTCTTGCCGGTGTTGAGGTCCATGAGCGCGGTGACGATGCGACACTCGAATGACAGCTCGCCACCCTCGTCGCGGTGGATGGTGTAGCGGAACGTGGCGCTCTTGTGGCCCACCTTCTCCACCGCCAGCGTGACGCGCGCGCTGTCGCCGTACTTGAGCGGGAAGCGGAAGTCCGACTCCAGGTGCACCGTGGGGAATCCCATGCGCCGCTTCCCGATGAGCTCCGGGTAGCTGTAGGGGCCCTCCGCGTTGAAGAAGTCCTCGAACGCCGCGTGACACAGGTGGAAGAACCGCGGGTAGTAGACGATTCCAGCGCCATCCACGTCGTCAAACCGGATGCGCTGTATGGAAGTGAAAGACATGCCTCTGGACCTGTTGCCGCGCCAGGGAGTGGCGCTGGGGCCGCAGGGAACTACAGTAGGTCGCGCGATGGGTCGACGGGTCGCACTGCTGTCGGTGGTGCTGCTGCTCCTGGTGGGCGGCGCGGCCGTGGTCTTCAACGTGGTCTTCCCCGACGCAAAGACTTCGTCGACGCCGACCGTGGCCCAGGCCCCCACCCCGCCAGCCCCCGCGC